>NZ_JAAKMV010000009.1:0-177878 GCF_049170575.1 Aeromonas sp. 604282
GGAGAAAACAAGCGACAGCTGTGGATCCCGGAAGGATTTGCGCATGGCTTTGTTACTCTGACAGAGACGGCCGAGTTCTTGTATAAAACAACCAATTATTATGCCCCCGTAAGTGATAGAGGCATTGCATGGAATGATGCCTCTATTGGTATTAAGTGGCCCGAGTTAAACGCGGATATCCTGACCTCTGCAAAAGATAGTACTGCCAAGTCATTAGCGACCGCAGACCTGTTTATCTAAATTACACTCCCTGCATTACTGCAGGGAGTCTTTAGTTCGCTGAGATAATATGGATTTATATACGGGTTCGAAAGGTATTCTTGCCAGAAAAAACAATATTGAACCTATGCTTGGTTGCTCATTACGTCATATGGCAGGGGCCGTCTCTTTCTCTGAAAATGATGTTTTAGTTGGCTGGGGCCAAAAAGCCAATACCAGGCAGATTAAGCAGAAGGCACAAGCGTTAGGGTTGTCCTATTGGCAGCTGGAAGATGGCTTTATCGGTTATATCGGTCATCCCGCCAGGGGGGGCAAGGCGGTCTCGTTGATCGCCGATCCTGTGGGGATCTATTACGATGCCCGCCAGCCCAGCCAGCTTGAGCAGTTGATTGCCGCCCCGTGCGAGCCACAGATGTTGGCACGGGCCGAGCGATTGATCAGTGAGTTGGTTCACCTCGGGATCACCAAATACAACTGTTATGCCACTGTGCCGGCTCACGCTGCCAACCATGGCAGCGTGAGTCGTTTCGCCGCACAAGGGGGGGAGGGTGGCCTGCCATCGGCGCTGGCCGCGCGGTTGCAGCAGAGCGCCAAACCCAGGGTCCTGTTGGTCGATCAGGTGGCGGGAGATCTCTCCATTCCGGGGGCGCTGGCCAGTGAAGCTGATTTTGTGGCGATGGTGGAGGCGGCGCGCCGCAATCATCCCGATGCGCGCCTGCTGCTGCGCACCCATCCCGATACGCGCTTTGGCAAGAAAAGCGGTGTGCTGGCGCGCTTGCAGCTAAATGATGTTGAAGTGGTTGCCGAGCATTGTCATCCTCATGCGCTGCTCAATGCGGTGGATGCTGTCTATACAGTCTCATCCCAGCTTGGTTTTGAGGGGTTGTTGCTGGGCAAGCCGGTCTACTGCTTCGGTATGCCGTTTTATGCCGGTTGGGGGCTGACCCATGACAGCAAGCAGTGCGAGCGCCGCAACGTAAACGTGTCGCTCGCCCAGCTGGTCGCGGCAGCCTTGATTTGCTACCCGCGCTATCTGGACCCCGTGCTTGGCCAGCGTTGTGAAGTGGAAGAGGTCATTGCCATCATCGCTCGCCAGCAAAAGCCCGCTCCACGTTGGCGCAGGCTTTATCTGGTCGGTTTCTCGCTGTGGAAGCGCGCCTTTATGCAGGCGTTTTGTCATCACCTGGCCGAGGAGCTTTGTTTTGTTAGCAAGCCTCCCAAGCGGTTGACTGGTGATGAGCAGGTTCTGGTGTGGGGAAGTCGCTATCCCGAGCTGGTTTCAGCGATACGGGTCGAAGACGGCTTTATCCGCTCGAAAGGGTTGGGTTCCAACCTGTGCCGTCCTTCGTCACTGTCACTGGATCCGGTCGGCATTTATTTTGATAGCCGAACCCCCAGCGGGTTGGAGCAGTTGCTCAACTATCAGCAATTGACCGAGCCGGAGATTGAACGTGGCGAGAGGTTGATCTCGTTGCTTCGTCAACATCAGATCAGCAAGTACAACGTGGGGGAGATTCAACCCTATTCACCGCCCATGGATGGTCGACAACTGGTGTTGGTGGTGGGGCAGGTGGATGGTGATGCCTCTATTCTGACCGGTAGCCCGTATATTCGCAGCAACGAGCAGTTGCTCTGGGCGGTGCGAGCGGCCAAACCCGACGCTCATATTCTCTACAAACCGCATCCTGATGTGGTGGCGGGCAACCGTGGCGGGGCGATTTCTGCGGCTTGTCTGGCGGAGTGTGTCGATAGTCAGGTGCTGGATGTTGGCCTCACCAGTCTGTATCCCCATGTGGATGAGCTGCATACCATGACGTCACTCAGTGGCTTCGAGGCGCTGGTGCAGGGAGTCAAAGTGACGACCTGGGGCCAACCCTTTTACAGTGGCTGGGGTCTGACCACGGATGCCAATCCGCCTGCTCGCCGTCAGCGCACGCTGCCTTTGTCAGCACTGGTCTATCTGACGCTGGTCGCCTATCCACTCTATCTGGATTGGCAAACCGGGCTCTGGATCAGCCCTGAGCAGTTGATCCACCAGTTGGCGACACAGGGACACTCATCAGCTCAGAAAGCGAGCCGCTGGCAACGCTGGCAGCTCAAGTTCGGTTATTTGATCCAGACGCTCATGCAGCGCCCCTCTCTCTCCCCGTTTTTGAGATAAGTCGTTAATGAAGATTTTGTTACTGCAAGGACCGCTTGGTCCTTTCTTTCAGACCCTGAGTCGTCAGTTGACCGAGGCGGGACATCAGGTGGTGAAGATCCAGTTCAATGGCGGGGATGAGTGCTGGCCCTGTGCTGGAGAAAATCTGCGCTTTCGCGGCAAACCGGAGAGCTGGAACGCCTTCTTTCGCCGGGTGCTCAAGCAGCATGGTATTGATGCGGTGGTCTGTTACGGGGATTGCCGTTACTACCATCTGGAGGCAGGTCGCATCTGCAAGCTGAAGCGAGTGCCATTCTGGGCAATGGAAGAGGGGTACCTCAGGCCTGACTATGTGACCCTTGAGCAAGGGGGGGTCAATGCCTTCAGCCCCTGGTATGAGCGGCGCGATCAACTTGCCCAACTGGATTGGCCTGAGCCTTATGACAGTTCACTCAAGGTGGGCAAGACCTTCGCCGTGCGCGCCTGGTATGCCAGTCGCTACCACATCAACAAGTCGTTGTATCGCTGGCGTTATCCCCACTTCGTCAATCATCGCCCCTGGAGTCTGGTGCAAGAGGCGATGGGGTGGGTCTGCGGGGCCATGGTGAAGTATGGAAACGTGCGTCAGGATCGCGCCCTGCTCAAGGCGTTGCCCCGGCACGCTGGACGGATCTTTTTCGTGCCATTGCAAGTGACCGAAGACTTTCAAATCAGGGAACACTCAGACTTGAGCGGGGTCGAGGAGATGGTTGCGCAGGTGATCAACTCGTTTGCGCAGCATGCCAAGCCTGAAGATATATTGCTGTTCAAGCATCACCCCATGGATCGGGGCTATGTCAGCTATCGCGCCCAGATCAATCGACTCATTGCCGTACTTGGCCTGGAGGGGAGGGTCTTTTACGGTTATGAACTGCCACTGCCGACCCTGTATCCCTTGCTCAAGGGGGTTGTTACCATCAACAGCACGGTCGGTCTCTCTGCCCTGCTCCATGACGTGCCCACCTTTTGTATGGGACGGGCACTCTATGATATCGCCGGGTTGACCACCAAAGGCTCGCTGGCCTCCTTCTGGCACAAGCAGAGCCCGGTATGTGCCGAAACATTCAAGCGGGTGCGCCACTCCTTGCTCCATCTGACCCAGCTCAATGCCAGTTTTTACCGTCATTTGAATATGAGTGCGCAGGCGGTCATGGAAAAAATGAAGCTTTCGAAGTCCTGTCTGGGAGATGGTGTTGTATCACCGGAACGCCGTATGAGAGTGAATAAAACAATGTGCCTTACATTGCCCTGGCTGGCGACTCTCGACAGTATTACCGACCCGTTTACATCTGTGGGTTCAACCGCTCTGATGTTACTCGTTTGAAGTCTGCTGAATTTTGCGTTAGTTTGTTAGTGAGAGGTAAATAAAACCAGGAAGGTTAACATGAACATTCACGGTTGCTTGTTATCCATTGGGTTATTGGGGTTGCCGACTTTTTCCATGGCAGCTGATCATGATCTTTCACTGATTATTCACGGCGCATCTATTCACAGTCATTGCTCAAAAGGTACAGGAAGCAAGAGCAAGACCTGTGATTTTAATGGTTTTAACCCCGGGCTGGGATTGGCGTGGGTGTTCTTGGGTGACAGCGACACGGGGAAACTGGCGCTTCGAGGTGGTTTTTATCGAGATTCTCTCGATAATACAGCAGGTTATGCCGGTGTCTCTTATCGAAAAGAGTGGTATTTCACCGAACATGTATTTGCCGGAGTTGGCATGGAGGCCGGTTATCTCAACGGTTCGGGTATTGATGGTTTTGCTGCATTACCGATGGTGACATTGGGTTATAAATCGGTTGCATTGGAAATAGGCTATGCACCCAAGGTTGATTGGGTACCAGGAGGAGACCATGTTGCGGTCACCACATTTACATTGCGATGGACGCTATAATAGTCCGGATATATTGCTGCAAGTTTTTAATTTGTAACTTTACCACGTACTTTTCATTCATGGTTGCTGGGAAATACACGCTCTTGTTGCTTTTTATATATTAAAAGTCAAGTTTTCCTGAAAAGCTAGAAAGTTGAAGATCACTTTTTTATGTGGGCGACAATGATGTTTGATTTATTCAAGGTGGAGTCAATAGCATATTTATTTGTCAGTGTTGATTGCGCCTGAATAATTCGGAAAATAAAAAAGCCCTTCACCATGGTGAAGGGCTTTTTGCTATCTGGCGTTAGCCGATGGGGTCGCCCCGCTCTGGTTTAGTAGCCCTGCTGGTGCACATCCATTACGGCGCGACCGGACGGGTCGGCCATCTCCTTGAACTTGGCATCCCACTCCAGCGCGGTGGGGGTGGAGCAGGCGACCGACTTGCCGTAGGGCACGGTGCGGGCGGCGGCTTCCAGCGGGAAGTGCTCGTCGAAGATGGCGCGGTAGAAGTAGGCCTCTTTGGTGAGCGGAGTGTTGATGGGGAAGCGGAATGCGGCCGCCTCGAACATCTGATCCGTCACTTCCTGCTCCACCATGGCTTTCAGGCTGTCGATCCACGAATAACCCACGCCGTCGGAGAACTGCTCCTTCTGGCGCCAAGCCACTTCGTGGGGCAGCAGATCCTCGAACGCTTCGCGCAGGATGTGCTTCTCGATCTTGCCCTTGCCGCACATCTTGTCGGCGGGCTGCAGGCGCATCGCCACGTCCATGAACTCCTTGTCGAGGAAGGGCACGCGACCTTCCACACCCCAGGCGGCCATCGACTTGTTGGCTCGCAGGCAGTCATAGAGGTGCAAAGAGGCAAGCTTGCGCACGTTCTCTTCGTGGAACTCGCGGGCATTGGGCGCCTTGTGGAAGTAGAGGTAGCCACCGAACAGCTCGTCGGAGCCTTCACCGGAGAGCACCATCTTGATCCCCATCGCCTTGATGTAACGGGCCATCAGATACATCGGCGTGGAGGCGCGGATGGTGGTGACGTCATAGGTCTCCAGGTGATAGATGACGTCGCGCAGGGCATCCAGACCCTCCTGCACGGTGAAGTGGATCTGGTGATGGATGGTGCCGAGGTGATCGGCCACTTTACGGGCGGCGGCAAGATCCGGCGACCCTTCCAGCCCCACGGCGAAGGAGTGCAGTTGTGGCCACCAGGCTTCGCTCTTGCCATCGTCCTCGATGCGACGCGCCGCATAGAGCTTGGTAATGGCGGAGATAACGGAGGAGTCCAGCCCGCCGGAGAGCAGCACGCCATAAGGCACGTCGCACATCAGCTGGCGCTTGACCGCCGCTTCCAGCGCGGCTTTCAGCTCCGCTTTGTCGCTGACGTTGTGCTCGACCGCGCTGTATTCCATCCAGTCGCGCTTGTACCACTGTTTGAGCTCGCCATCCTTGCTCCACAGGTAGTGTCCCGGCGGGAAGGTTTCGACGCTCTTGCAGACCGGCACCAGCGCCTTCATTTCGGAGGCGACATAGAAGTTGCCGTGCTCGTCGCGGCCGGTATAGAGGGGGATGATCCCCATGTGGTCGCGACCAATCAGGTAGGCATCCTGTTCGGCGTCATAAAGAATGAAGGCAAAGATGCCGTTGAGATCGTCGAGAAACGCCGGGCCCTTCTCCTTGTAAAGGGCCAGCAGCACTTCGCAGTCAGATTTGGTCTGGAACTGGAAGTCGACCTTGAGGGTCTTCTCCAGCTCTTTGTGGTTGTAGATCTCGCCATTGACCGCCAGCACATGGGTGCGCTCGGGGTTGTAGAGCGGCTGGGCGCCATTGCCCGGGTCGACGATGGCCAGACGCTCATGTACCAGAATGGCTTTGTCGGAGCTGTAGACGCCGGACCAGTCAGGCCCGCGGTGACGAAGTCGCTTGGACATCTCCAGCGCCGATTTGCGCAGGGCTACTGCATCGGACTTGATATCCAGAATGCCGAAAATTGAACACATTGGCGGTAATCCTCTTGATTTTTAGATGAGCCCCCCACGTTTGGGCTCGAAATTCCATTTACATTCCTCGTCAGACACAATGCCTAGCGGAAAAACCTTTTGCAAGCGGGAAAACCGCAGAAAATCATGCCGTAAGCGTCAAGCGGATCAACAGGATAAGGGCTGCTGCAACGGGGCAGGGTGACGTGAACGTCAAGTCGAGGCGGGTTCGAAGATGACGTAGACCTTGCGACAGGGGGTGAGGGTCTCCCACTCTCCGACAAAACCGGCGGGAATGACGAATTGATCGCCGGGTTTGAGGGCCAGCTGGCCGCCCAGATTGTCGTGGATCACCACATCCCCCTCCAGCAGCTGGCAATACTCGTGTTCGGTGTAGTGGATGGCCCAGCGGCCGGGCTCGCAAGCCCAGAAGCCGACGTGAAACTGCTGGCGGGGGTCGGAGTAGTGGTTCCACACCGTCTGGCTCGGGTTGCCCGCTTTAATGCGCTCGGGGGCGGGCATCAGCGGGGTAGGGGCCGCCTCGTGGCGGTCGAGCAGGATCCAGTCGTTGAGGGTCTTCATGGTGCCTCCTTGGCTTCGGCAGATAGGAACGCGGGGCCATCCCGGCCCGCGTTTGTTTGTTTTATTAAACGAGGTTGTGCATAACTTAAACGATGCGCATTCCCTTGCCAAGGGCTGCTGGCCGACGACTCAAAGCGGCTGCAAGCGGCGGATCACATGACGGGCAAAGCCGCTGCCCGCTTCGTTGTAGACGTTGAACACCGCATCCACCCCCTGCTCCTGCAAGGAGGCGATATCATCCTCGAAGCGGACGATGGCAGCGATCTTGCCGTTGAACCCGTGGCTGCGCAGCTTCTCGATGGCGTAGAGATTACCCGAGTGGTGGGGCATCGCCAGCAGCACCAGATTGACCTGGTTGGAGAGCAGCACCTTGTCCCAGAAGTCGGTATCGGTGGCATCCCCCTCGATGACGTTCATCCCCTGGGCGCGCAGGGTGGGTAGCTTCTCGCTGTCGTTCTCCACCCCGAGGATGACGTTGCCGTACTTGTTCTCCAGCTCGAAGTAGGCCCCCTGACCGATCCGCCCCATACCGAGGATGATCACCTCGGCATCGCCAAGCTCTATGGGTCTGTCTTCCGGATGGAGGTTGCTCGCTTGCAATCCTCGCAGCCAGTGGCCGATGCGGTGATATATGCGCTCGCTCTGGGCATTGAGGGGGGCGGAGATCATAAAGCTCGCCGCCAGTGCCAGCGAGACCGCCACCAGCCACTCGTGGGAGAGCCAGCCCGCCTTGGCGGCGATGGCGGCGACGATCAGGCCAAACTCCGAGAAGTTGGTGAGCGCCAGGGTGGAGAGCAGCGCGGTGCGCACCCGCAGGTGAGCGCCGCTGTAGACCAGATAGTAGAGCGCGCTTTTCAGTGGCAGAGCCAGCACCAGCGCCAGTGCCAGCAACATAGTGTCGTGGGTCGGCAGACCGTTGAGGCCGATGGTGAGGAAGAAGCAGATAAGAAACAGGTCTTTGAGGTTGAAGAGCGCCTTGGCAAGCCCGGCTGCGGCAGGATGGGAGGCGAGCATCATGCCGATGATCAGGGCTCCCAGATCCGGCTTGAGGCCGACCACTTCAAAACCGGCTGCCCCGACGACCAGTGCCAGAAAGACCCCGAACAGCACCTGCAGCTCGCCGTGACCAGCCCGCTCCAGGAGCTTGAACAGCAGCGGACGCAGCAGCGGCAGTCCCAGCACCCAGAGCGCCCAGATGCTGGGCCACTTGCCGCTGGAAAACGCCAAAAAGGCCACAGCGAACACATCCTGCATGACCAGCACGCCGATGGCGATGCGGGCGTAGAGGGCATTCATGTCGCTGCGATCTTCCAGCACCTTGACCGCAAAGACGGTGCTGGAAAAGGAGAGGGCAAAGCCCAGCAGCAGCGCCAGTTTCCAGTCCAGCGAGAGGGCAAGTTCAAGCCCCAGCCCTTTGCAGACCAGCAGCACCACGGTAAAGAGCAGGGTGGAGAGCAGCAGGTGCAGGCTGGTAGTACCCCACACATCGCGCCGCATCAGGGTCTTGATATTGAGCTTGAGACCGATGGTGAACAGCAGCAGGGTGACGCCGAGATCGGCCACCTCGCTCAGGGCGGGGGTATTTTCATATCCCATGCCGTTGAGGATAAAACCGGCGGCCAGAAAGCCGAGCAGGGGGGGCAGGCCAATCAGATTGACTACCATGCCGCAGCCAAAGGCCACGGCGATCAGAATGGGTTCCATAACAGATCCTGCAAGGGCAGGAGAGACCTGCCCTGTTTAACGCTTGGTGGTGATTAGACGATATCGATGTCGACCACGGAGTCGAAAATATGGTTCGGCCGAAAAGGCATGCGGTCTATATCGGCGACCTTGCTCACCCCGGAGAGCACCAGCACCGTCTCGAGACCGGCCTGAAAGCCCGCCAGAATGTCGGTGCGCAGGTTGTCGCCGATGATGATGGTGTCGTCGGAGTGGGCCTCCATCCGGTTGAGCGCCGCACGGATGATCCAGGCGCTCGGCTTGCCGACATAGAACGGCTTCTTGCCGGTCATCCGCTCGATGGGGGCGCACAGGGCGCCGCAGGCCGGGTGCATCATGGGGCCGTGGGTATCGGGGTTGGTCGCGATAAAGCGGGCCCCCTGATCGACGAACTTGGCCCCCTGTTGCATCATGGTCCAGTTGTAGTTGCGGGTCTCGCCTACCACCACGAAGTCGGGGTCGATATCGGTGATGGTGAAACCGGCTTTGTAGAGCTCGTGGGTCAGCGCCCCTTCACCGATCACATAGGCCTTCTTGCCATCCTGACGCTTGAGGAAATCGGCGGTACCCATGGCGGAGGTGTAGAAGCATTCCTCCGGCACTTCGATACCTGCGGAGCGGAAGCGGTTTTGCAGATCTTTCTGGGTCTGGGCCGGGTAGTTGGTGAGGAACAAGAGCTTGCTGCCCTGCTCCAGCAGGCGATGGACGAAACGGTCAGCACCTGGGATGAGATCGTTGTTGTGCAGGATGACACCGTCGATATCGCAGATGACGTTCTTCTTCATGAAAACTCCTTGTCAAGGCGCAGGCGAGCCGCCAATCGGTAAGATGTTCAATCATTTATGATTTTTGTGACGCCATTATAAGTCTGTTTGATGACAAGTCTCCCCTGTCTCGCCACTTGGGTGCACAATAAAGTTGTCATGGTGTCAGTCTGGTGGAGGGGCTGACGCCGGGATCACTTTGCTGCTGGAGCCGTCGCTATGGACACCCCGATTCCCAAGCCCGTCACATCCGAACACCTCACCGCCGCGCAATTTATCGCCGGACTGCCGAAACTGGAGCTGCACCTGCATATCGAGGGCAGCCTCGAACCCGAGCTGATGTTTGAGCTGGGCCGCCGCAATAACATCCCGCTGCCCTGGCCTGATGTGGCCAGCGTGCGCGCCGCCTATGATTTTGACTGCCTGCAATCCTTTCTCGACCTCTACTATCGCGGCGCCAGCGTGCTGGTGACCGAGCAGGATTTTTTCGACCTCACCTGGGCCTATCTTGAACGTTGCGCTGCTGACAAGGTGGTGCATGTGGAGATCTTCTTTGACCCGCAGACCCACACCGCCCGCGGCGTCCCCTTTGCTACTGTGCTGGGCGGTATCGAGCGGGCGCTGCAGACTGGGGAGCGGGAGTTTGGCATCAGCTGGCGGCTTATCATGAGCTTTTTGCGCCACCTCAGCGAGGATGAAGCGTTCGCTACGTTGGCAGAGGCTATGCCCTTCCTGTCGCGCATTCACGGCATCGGCCTCGACTCGGGGGAGAGGGGCAATCCGCCGACCAAGTTTGCCAGGGTCTTCGCCAAATGCCGCGAGCTGCGGCTGCCGGTGGTGGCCCACGCCGGCGAAGAGGGGCCTGCCGACTACATCTGGCAGGCGATCAACGAGCTGCAGGTATGCCGTATCGATCACGGAGTGCGCTCGGCCGATGATCCCGAGCTGCTGCGCTATCTGGCCGATACCCGCTTGCCGCTTACCGTCTGCCCCCTCTCCAACACCCGGCTCAAGGTGTTCGGCAATATGGCCCAGCACAATGTGCTGCGGCTGCTGGAGCAGGGGCTCTGCGTCACCATCAACTCGGACGACCCCGCCTACTTTGGCGGCTATATGAATGCCAACTTTGCGGCGCTGGCCGATGGCCTTGGCGCGACCATGAGTCAGCTATGTCGCTTGTCGCTCAATGCGGTGGAGGCGAGCTGGCTCTCTCTGGCCGACAAGGCGCGGCTGACCAGGGAGATCCGCAGTTATGCCGCGACTCACGGGGTGATCCTGCATTGAGTCAGGCGCCAATGAAGTCGAGATGACATGCAGTAGATATAAAGAGAGGCCCGCCATCACTGGCGGGCCTCTCTTATTTTAAAGGCTGGTGTGATTTCTGGAGGAGGGCTGTATTACGCCACTCGCACCAGAAACTTCTCGCCCTGTCCTTCGCGCTTGAAGCGCTCGAGCTGGGTAGGCAGTGCCTCAAAGTCGCCGACCACCAGCGGCGGTAGGGTCAGCTCGCCGCTCGCCATCTGCGCCATCATGGCGACCCCGGCGGCGACCAGTCGGCTCCACTGTTTGTCCGAGCCAAAGGCGTGCTGGGCACCCAGTGCAATCTCGTGTAACGAGTGGCAATGGGCAAAGGCGGGCAGCGGATTGTGCGGGATGCGCCCCAGCACAGTCACCATATGGCCGTAGTAGCCAAGGGCGGGCAGCAGGCTCTCTGCCTGTTGGCTCGAGACCAGATCGATGATCCCCTCGAACGGCTCGTTGCCGTTGGCGGCCTGCAAGGTGGCCAGCCAGTCTGGTTCCCGATAATCGGCCACCCCCTGCACGCCGATCTGTTTGAGCCACTGATGGTGGCGTGGGCTGGCGCTGGCAAAGACCCGCGCTCCTTGCTGGAGGGCAAGTTGCACCGCAAATCGGCCGACACTGCTGCCGGCACCTGTGATGAGCAGTGCTTCCCCGTGCAGGCGCGGCAGCTTGGCCAGTGCCTGCCAAGCGGTGAGACCGGGACAGGGCAGGGCGGCGGCGGCCTCGTCACTCAGGGCATCGGGCACCGGCAGCAGGGCACGGGCCGGTACCCTGGTGTGGCGGGCAAAGCTGCCGTGGTGGCGCAGGTCGGTGTGATAGGCGACCCGGGCACCGAGGCGCAGATGGCTGACGTTGGCGCCGAGGGCCATGATAGTGCCCATGCCATCAACGCCGGGCACCTGACCGTCCTGCCAGTGGGAGTGGCCATATTCGATCAGCTTCCAGTCCACCGGATTGAAGGCGATAACCCGGTTTGCCACCAGCACCTCGTCAGGGGCGAGCGGTGCCAGGGGCAGATCGGCGAGGGTCAGCTGGGTCGGTTCACCGGGGGCATGCCAGCACCAGGCTTGGGTGTGATTCATGGTGACTCCTTGTGAAAGCGAGGGGAGATAACAACGAGATCATTGCAACAGCAATATAGAGAAACTGCCACTGCTGCGAATGGGCAACAATACGGCAGGCCCCAACCTGTGGGGCCTGCGTTACATGGCTGGTTGGCCATCGGCAATCAGCTGCTGGTGGTTGCGTCATCAGCCTGATAGACGGGGTAGTCGGTCAGCCCCTTCTCGCCGCCGCCGAACAGGGTGGCCGGATCGTGGGGGGCCAGCGGATAGCCGTGGCGCAGCCGGTTCGGCAGATCCGGGCTGGCGACGAAGGGGCGGCCAAAGCCAATCATGTCGGCCCAGCCCGCTTCGAGGGCGGCGCGAGCCCGCTTGCCATCATATTTACCGGCGTAGATCAGGGTGTTGGGGAAGGCATCGCGCAGACCCTGCTTGAAGTTCTCCGGCATCAGGGGGGCATCGTCCCAGTCCGCTTCGGCGATGTGCAGGTAGACCACGTTGAGTTGGCCCAGCAGTCGGGCGGCGGCCAGATAGGTCTCCTGCGGATTGGCATCGACGGTGCCGTTGAGGGTGGTGAGCGGCGCAAGGCGCACCCCGACCCGGTCAGCCCCGATCTCGCTGCAGACCGCTTCGGTCACCTCTTTGAGGAAGCGCAACCGGTTCTCCAGCGATCCGCCATAACTGTCGGTGCGGGCGTTGGATTCGGAGTCGAGGAACTGGTTGATCAGATAACCGTTGGCGGCGTGCAGCTCGATGCCGTCAAAACCGGCGCTGATGGCGTTGCGAGCCGCCTGACGGAACTGGCCCACCACTGCATCGATATCGGCCTGAGTCATGGCGCGCGGGGTGACGGTCTCGACAAAGCCCGGCACATCGCTGCCGTTATCGACGAACACCTTGACGCCCACTGCGGGCAGGGCTGAAGCGGAGATGGGCTGGGCGCCGCCGATGTTGTCCGGATGGGTGACCCGGCCCACGTGCCAGAGCTGGGCGAAGATGGTGCCCCCCTTGGCGTGTACGGCATCGGTCACCCCTTTCCAGCCAGCGATCTGCTCGGCGCTGTAGATGCCCGGCGTCCAGGCATAGCCCTTGCCCATGGGGTCGATTTGGGTGCCTTCGCTGATGATCAGGCCCGCCTCGGCGCGCTGGGCGTAGTAGCTCGCCATCATGGTGTTGGCCACATCACCCGGCTGACTGGCACGGGAGCGGGTCATGGGGGGCATGACGATGCGGTTGGCAAGGTGCAGCTGGCCAAGGCGCAGCGGGCAGAACAGGTGATCGTGGCTCATCTTGAGTTCCTCATGGTGGAAGTGAGGCCACTTTATGCCGCCATCTTGTTGTGAAAAAGAGGGGTAATTGCACAAGAGAATTGTGCTTGATGCAGCAATCAGCACAAACCGCCGGGAAAGAAGGCGTTGAGGCATAAAGTTGAAGCATAAAAAAGAGGGCCGTCTGGCCCTCTTCTATTTTCTGCTGGTGGCAGGCTCAAGCCGCGGCGGGCATCACTTTCACCCGCTCGATGCGCCGCTCGCTCACCTCGATCACCTCGAAGTTGAGCTGCTGCAGTTGCAACTGCTGACCCGGGGTGGGCAGGGTGCCGAAGTGGGAGAGCAGCATGCCCGCCAGGGTCACGTATTCATCGCTCTCGCTCACCAGCCCCTCGTACTCCAGCACCTGCTCCACATGGTGGATGTTGGTGCTGCCGTTGATCAGCCACCCTTCGCCATCGCGCACGATATCCGGGGTTTCGTCCTCGTCCGGCAGTTCGCCGACGATGGCCTCCAGCAGGTCGTGGGTGGTGACCAGCCCCTGAATGACGCCAAACTCGTCGGAGACCAGAATAAGGCTCCCCTTGGCTTTGCGCAGCTCCGCCAGCAGGCGGATCACGTTGATGGTCTGCGGCACGATTATGGGATCGTTCTGCTTGGCCAGTTCGCTCAAGGATTGCCCTTCGTTCAAGGCAAACAGCAGATCGCGCGCCTTGACCACTCCGATCACCTCGTCCAGATCCCCGTCACAGATAGGGAACAGGCTGTGGGGCTCGCGCTGCAGCAGGGCGCGGATCTCGTCGCTGGAGTCGTTGATATCGATCCAGGCCATCTCCGAGCGCGGGGTCATGATGGTGCGAATGGAGCGCTCGGCCAGCGACAGCACGCCGGTCACCATATAGCGCTCCTCCTCGCCAAAGCTGAGCGGTTCGGCAGGTGCGGCATCCAGATCGTCATCCGGCTGATCCTGATAGGCCTTGCTGCCCATCAATTTGAAGATGGCGGCGGTGGTGCGCTCACGCAGGGGCAGCTTGGATTCGTGACGCATGGCGCTGCGCTGGGCCAGCTGGTTGAAAAACTCGATCAGCACCGAGAAGCCGATGGCTGCGTAGAGGTAGCCCTTCGGAATATGGAAGCCAAATCCTTCCGCCACCAGGCTGAAGCCGATCATCAGCAGGAAGCTCAGACAGAGCACCACCACGGTGGGGTGGGCGTTGACGAAGCGGGTCAGCGGCTTGGAGGCGAGCACCATCACCACCATGGCGATGGTCACGGCGGCCATCATGACGCCAAGGTGCTCCACCATGCCGACGGCGGTGATGATGGAGTCGAGCGAGAAGACCGCATCGAGCACCAGAATTTGGGCGATCACCACGCCGAAGCTGGCGTAGGCGCCGACAGGGCCGTCATCCTGGGGTTTGGCTTCCAGCCGCTCATGCAGCTCGGAGGTAGCCTTGAACAGCAGGAACAGGCCGCCTCCCATCAGGATCAGGTCCCGACCGGAGAAGGGGTGATCCCACAGGTGCAAAATCGGGGTGGTCAGGGTGACCAGCCATGACATGACGCTCAAGAGCCCAAGTCGCATCAGCAGGGCCAGCGACAGGCCGATGATGCGTGCCTTGTCCCGTTGGGCGGGGGGCAGTTTTTTCACCAGAATGGCGATAAAGACCAGGTTGTCGATCCCCAGCACGATTTCCAGAATGATCAGGGTAAACAGACCAATCCAGATGTGGGGATCCAGCAGCAATTCCATTGTATGACCTCAATAAAAACAGACAGAGCAGAGAGTGATCACGGCGCACGATGGCCGCAGTAACAGCAAGGCAAAGGTGTTATTCAGAGGCGCTGATTAAGCAGAAAAAGATAGGCTTTGACAGAGAGAGACGAAGGGCAACTTCGGGGATTGTCCATGATGGGCAATAAAACCTCGGGTGAAAAATGAGCCCTGATGATAGCGGCTGGCGCCGATTTGGCAAGAGCCGCGTCAGTGGGCGTCATCGGGGGTTGTGATGCGACAGGGGGAGGCGGCCGCGTCGCGCTCCCCCGTGCGGTCGTTACAACCAGCGCTTTTCGCGGGTGAAACAGACCGACAGCCAGGCATCGCCAAGGCTATCGCCGAGGCGGGACCAGAGCTCCTGGCGCAGGGCATCCTGCCGTTCGACCGGCCACTCCTGGCCCGGTGCCACCAGAATGTTCAATTCCAGATCGAAGCGGCGCCCGCTCTTGGCCAGATGGCTGTAGCACTCGACGCCATGGCGCTGGCGCAGCGCCTCGACTTCGCTCTCGACCAGTTGGGAGACATCCCCTCTGGGGGCAATTTTCAGCACTTCCCGCAGGTTGCGACCGAGCACCTTGATGGGAATGAGGGTGGCACAGAGGGCCAGCAGCGAGACCAGCACCGGGTCTATGTAGCGGTTGTATTGGCCGTAGCCGATGGCATCGAGGCCGATGGCAACCACAAAGCCAATCAGCAGAGTGGCGCTGAGCAGGGTATCCACCAGCCACTCCTTCGAGTCGACCCTCACCAGTTCGGAGTCAACCTGCTCGGCGACCTGGGCTTCAATCCGGTAGAGGATGGCGCAGAAGAAGGTGGAGACAACGGCATAGATAAGGGCGTGGCCGAGATCGATCTCCCGTCCGCCAGCAAGCAGGGTGGTGACGCCGTTGTAGAGTGCCGCCAGACAGAGCAGCAGAATAATGGAGCCGTTGATGACGTTGGCGATGGGCTCGAAATGAGCGTAGCCATACTGGAAGCGGTCATCGGAGGGGCGGGTAACAAGATAGGCTGTGATGAGGCCAAGGCCCGTCATGCCCATGCTGAACAGGGTGAAAATACCATCGAGCATGATGGCATTGGAGCCGACGAACAGGCCGTAGCTGATGCCGAAGATGGCGAAAGTGATGCAGCCAAACAGCGACAGGGTGAGTGCCTGCTTCTCTGTGGTGACCAGCGTACTGATAACATGGCTGTGGTGAGCCATAAAAGTCCTCCTTTCAAATGGTTAATATTGCTACGCGCAAGGGGTTTTCTAGCTGATATACTGCCCGCTCACATGTGAGCGGACTGGCCTGATTGCCATTGATAGGCGAGGGGCCAGTCGTAGTCGCCGGGGTGCCGGCATCAAGCAAAATAAGGGAACAAGGATTCATGATCCCGAGACTCGATTACCAGGACAGTTTGTCACCCACAACCCTGTCGTTCCTAGAGTTGCTAGGGCGCAGCGCCTTTCGTGGTGATATCGAAAAGTCTTATGCAAGCCGGTTGGCGATGGCGACGGACAACAGTGTCTATCAGGTAGTACCTCAAGCGGTTCTCTATCCGCGCAGTGCGGATGACATAGCAGTGATGCTCAAGCTGGCGGCTGAGCCGGCGTACCACACTCTGAGTTTTTTCCCTCGCGGTGGCGGTACCGGCACCAACGGTCAGTCATTGGGCGGCGGCATTATCGTCGATCTCTCCCGTCATATGAACCAGATCATGGAAATTAATCTGGAAGAGGGGTGGGTACGCGCCCAGGCCGGGGTGGTGAAAGACCAGCTCAATGCCTATTTGAAGCCTCACGGCTACTTCTTCTCGCCGGATCTCTCCACCTCCAACCGCGCCACTCTGGGTGGCATGATCAACACCGATGCCTCGGGGCAGGGCTCGCTGGTATACGGCAAAACCTCGGATCACGTGCTCGGCCTCAAAGCCGTGCTGGAGAATGGCGACCTGATGGCGACCGAACCGCTGACCGGCGAGCGACTGGCCGACAAGTTGGCGCTGGAGAATCGGGAAGGGGAGATCTATCGCACCCTCTATCGTATCGGCAAGGAGCGCCGAGCCGACATCGAGGCGACCTTCCCCAAGCTCAACCGCTTTCTGACCGGCTACGATCTCAAGCACCTCTATCAACCCGATACCGACACGCTGGATGTGAGCCGGGTACTGTGCGGATCTGAAGGGTCTCTCGGCTTTATCACCGAAGCCAAACTCAATATCACGCCAATCCCGCGCTACCGCACCCTGGTCAACGTCAAGTACGACAGTTTCCCCTCCGCCCTGCGCAACGCCCCCTTTATGGTTGAGGCCCAAGCGCTGTCGGTGGAGACGGTGGATTCCCGGGTGCTCGGGTTGGCCCGCGCCGACATCATCTGGCATTCGGTGAAAGAACTTATTCAGGATGTGCCCGGCAAAGATCTGCAGGGGCTCAACATTGTCGAGTTTGCCGACACCGACGAAGCTGCGCACAAGGCCAAGGTAGCTGAGCTATGCCGCCGTATCGACGCGCTGCTGGCCAAGGGTGAAGCCGGGATCATCGGCTATCAGGTGTGTGATCACCTGCCGAGCATCGAGACCATCTACGCCATGCGCAAGAAGTCGGTGGGGCTGCTGGGCAACGCCGAAGGGCGCAAGAAGCCTGTGGCCTTCACCGAAGATACCGCGGTGCCGCCAGAGTCGCTGGCTGATTTCATCATGGAGTTTCGCGCCCTGCTGGACGCTCACGGCCTCGACTACGGCATGTTTGGCCACGTCGATGCCGGTGTGCTGCACGTGCGCCCGGCGCTGGATTTGTGCGATCCCGAGCAGGAGGTGCTGCTGCGCCGCATCTCCGATCAGGTGGTGGCCCTTACCGCCAAATATGGCGGTCTGATGTGGGGCGAGCATGGCAAGGGCTTTCGCTCCGAATACAGCCCCGCCTTCTTTGGCGAGCTGTGGGAAGAGCTGCAGCGGGTCAAGGGGGCGTTCGACCCGGCCAACCGCATCAACCCGGGCAAGATCTGTATCCCCTACGGTAGCGGCGCCGAGCTGGTGTCGGTGGATGGCCCCAAGCGTGGTAAGTATGACCGCCAGATCCCGCTCGCGGTGCGCACCAGCTACACCCGCGCCATGGATTGCAACGGCAACGGCCTCTGTTTCACCTTCGAGACCGACTCCCCCATGTGCCCCTCGGTCAAGATCAGCCGCGATCGCCGCCACTCCCCCAAGGGGCGGGCGGGCCTGATGCGTGAATGGTTGCGTCAGCTGGCGGAGCAGGGCTTCGATCCGTTGGCGGAAGAGGTGGCACTGCAATCCGGTGGTGTGCGCTTCAAACAGCTGGTGGACAAGGTACGCAACAGCTGGGCTAAACAGCGCGGCGAGTATGACTTCTCCCACGAGGTGATGGAGGCGATGGCCGGCTGCCTCGCCTGCAAAGCGTGCACCAGCCAGTGCCCGATCAAGGTGGATGTGCCCGATTTTCGCGCCCGCTTTATGCAGCTCTATCACGGCCGCTACCTGCGAGCTCCCAAGGATTACTTCGTTGGTACCGTCGAAAGCTATACGCCGCTGCTTGCCAAGGCGCCGAAGCTGGTCAACTTCTTCCTCGAAAAAGAGTGGGCCCAGAAGGCGGCCGAGAAGAGCATCGGCATGGTCGATGTGCCGCTTCTGAGCGTGCCGACTCTGGCCGAGGCGCTGCGCGATAACCGCGCCCGCTATTTTGATCTGCAGGGTCTGGAGCGGATGAGTGCCGAGCAGCGCAAGCAGGTGGTGCTCATCGTGCAGGATCCCTTCACCAGCTATTATGATGCCCCCGTGGTGCGCGACCTGGTGAAACTCGCCAGCAAGCTCGGATTCCAGCCCTACCTGCTGCCCTTTAAACCCAACGGAAAACCCCAGCATATCAAGGGGTTCCTGCGTGCCTTTGCCCGCACAGCTGCCAACAGCGCCCAGTTCCTCAACAAGGTGGCGGCGCTTGGCATCCCTATGGTGGGGGTGGATCCGGCCATGGTGCTCTGCTATCGCGACGAATATGCCAAGGCGTTGGGGCCGGCCCGCGGTGATTTTCAGGTGATGCTGCCTCAGGAGTGGCTGCTCTCGCTGCCGGCTGATCAACTGCCTGCTAGTGCCAACAAGGCAAAGAGCGAGGAGGGGAGCGAGCCCTGGTATCTCTTTGCCCACTGCACCGAGAAGACCGCCAAGCCCTCGACCCACGGCGACTGGAGTACCCTGTTTGGCCGTTTCGGGGCCAGCTTGCAGCCGGTCTCTGTGGGTTGCTGCGGTATGGCGGGCACCTATGGCCACGACGTCAAACAGGTGGAGAATTCCAAGGGAATTTATGGGTTGAGCTGGGCCGAGCCACTCGCTCGTCTGCCCAAGGGACGCTGTCTGGCGACCGGTTATTCGTGCCGCAGTCAGGTCAAGCGGATGGAGGGGGAGAAGCTAAAACATCCATTGCAAGCCCTGTTGGAGCTGCTCTGATGCTGCGTTTCCCCAAGCGGTTTCGGGTGCCGAAGGCCTATCGGCACCCATGCTTCTTGCTACTGCCCGCTACCCCTGCTCAGGCGGTGGTAGAGTTTGTCGCCATGTTGCGCGAGCGGGAACAACTCCATCAGCTGTTTCGTCCAAACGATATCTGGCCCTCCACCAACTTCAGCCTGAGCCAGCACGAAGGGGATCTGGAGTGGCAGCAGTCGGAATTTCTGGCCAAGCGCTCCTTTGCCTATGGCCTCTGGAGTCCGGACCGGGAGCCTGAGTTTTGGGGAGGCGTCTACCTCTATCCATCGGTGCTGCCGGAGGTGGAGGTCGAACTCTTCTTCTGGAAGGTGGCCGAGGCGCCCATCGCTGATGAGGAGCTGGAGACGCAGTTGCGCGAGTGGCTCGCCAGTGTGTGGCAGTGGCCAGAACCCCGCCTACCGGGACGAGATGTGCCCTGGGCCGAGTGGCCCGGCGTTACCTACCCTTGGTGACATCCCGCTTAAGGGCATGATTGTGTAACATGCAGCGCCGGGTCGGTGCTGCGTTGTTAACACGTCACCTGGTAACCAACAACTCATATAACCGAACCATTTTGCCGATGGAGGGCGTTTCACCCATATCGGTACGCATTCATCGCTTACATAAGGAGTCTGCTCGCAATGAGTCACGATATTGCGCCCATCTGGCGTAAACCCATGAGTCTGGAGGGGCTCAACGCCACCTCTCGCAACACCCTGATGGCCCATCTCGATATCGTCTACACGGCTTTTGGCACCGATTGGCTTGAAGCGACTATGCCGGTGGATCATCGCACTCACCAGCCTCTTGGCATGCTCCATGGCGGCGCATCTGTGGTGCTGGCGGAAACCTTGGGATCGATTGCCGCCAATATGGCGGTCGGGCCAGATAGCTACTGTGTGGGGCTGGAGGTGAATGCCAACCATCTGCGAGCCAAGCGGGAAGGGGTGGTGACCGGGCGTTGTCAACCGCTCCATCTGGGAGCAACAACCCAGGTGTGGCAGATTGAAATTCGGGACGAACGTGAGCGTTTATTGTGCACCAGCCGACTGACCATGGCGGTGCTCAAACACAAGCGGGGCAAGGACTCCAGCGAGGAGTGATCTACAATAACGCACTATGAGTGCAAAATAAGCAAGCCATACTCGTCAGATCCCTCTATAATTGCCAACGTCTTGAGAGGCTTATCACATTTTTCAAGACAGCAGAACAAAGTGGCGCTATAATCGCCGCCTTTTTGCTATTCCGCGGTGTTAGCCGCCTGCCTTAATCTGGAAGAATCTATGTCTGATACCGAACAACTGCCCCTTTTTAGTGAGCTTGGACTGGCCGCGCCTGTATTGAAAGCGCTGCAGGACGTGGGCTATGAGCGCCCGTCACCGATCCAGGCCGCAGCAATTCCCCACCTGATGGCGGGACACGATCTGCTGGGGCAGGCGCAAACCGGTACAGGGAAGACCGCTGCTTTTGCCTTGCCTCTGTTGTCTCGTCTGGAAGCTGGTAACCGCAACACCCAGATCCTGGTGCTGGCGCCTACCCGCGAACTGGCGCTGCAAGTGGCTGAAGCGTGCCAACGCTACGCCCACCATATGCCTGACTTCCACGTACTGCCGATCTACGGTGGTTCCTCTTACGAAACCCAGACCCGCGCCCTGCGTCGCGGTGCCCAGGTTGTCGTCGGTACTCCGGGTCGTGTGATGGATCTGATCCGTCGCAAGAACCTGGATCTCTCCGGCCTGAAAGCTCTGGTGCTGGACGAAGCGGACGAAATGCTGCGTATGGGCTTCATCGACGACGTGGACTGGATCATGGAGCAGTGCCCGAGCACTCGTCAGGTTGCCCTGTTCTCTGCCACCATGCCGGAGCAGATCCGTCGTGTTGCCCAGAAGCACCTGAAGCAGCCCAAAGAGATCAAGATTGCCTCCAAGACCTCTACAGCAACCACTATTCGCCAGCGCTACTGGCAGGTAACCGGTCTGCACAAGCTGGACGCCATGACCCGCCTGCTGGAAGTTGAACCGTATGAGGCTGTTCTTGTCTTCGTGCGTACCAAGAACGCTGCCGAAGAGCTGGCTGGCAAACTGGCCGCTCGCGGTCACGCCTGTGAAGCATTGCATGGTGATATCCCGCAGAAACTGCGTGAGCGTACCGTCGACAAGCTGCGTCAAGGCCAGCTGGATATCCTGATCGCCACCGACGTTGTCGCCCGTGGTCTGGACGTTGAGCGCATCACTCACGTAGTGAACTACGACATTCCGTACGACACCGAATCTTACGTTCACCGTATCGGTCGTACCGGTCGTGCCGGTCGTAAAGGCGAAGCCATCCTGTTCGTCGCTCCCCGCGAGCGTCGCATGCTGCGCGCCATCGAGCACGCAACTCGTCAGGCTATCGAGCCGATGAAGATGCCGAGCACCGATGACATCAACCAGCATCGTCTGGCCAAGTTTAAAGAGCGCATTCGCGAAACCATGATGGGTGAAGAGCTCGAGATCTACCACAACCTGGTGAACGAGCTGATCGAAGAGGATTCTGCTGATCCGCTGGAGCTGGCTGCTGCACTGGCCAAGCTCGTTCAGGGTGACCAACCGCTGCTGCTGGATGACTCCATTCCGGATCCGCTGTTCAACAATAGCAACGATCGCGGTGGCTTCGAGCGCCGTGAGTTCAATGACCGTGGCGGTCGTGACTTCGGTGACCGTGGTGATCGTCCTGCCCGTCGCATGCCGTCCCTGGAGCCGCGTCCGCTGAAAGACAACCCGGATGTGGAGATGGAGCGCTATCGCGTAGACGTGGGTGCCCATCACGGCGTCAAGCCGGGCCAGATCGTAGGCGCCATCGCCAACGAAGCGAACATCGAGAGCCGCTTCATCGGCAACATCGACATCGCTGATGACTTCTCCACTGTCGATCTGCCGAAAGGCATGACCGCCGATGTACTGGAAGTGATCAAGAAAGCTCGTGTTTGCCAGCGTCCGCTGCAGATCACTCGCTACACCGAAGTGCCGGCCGGTGGCAACACCAGCAGCCGTCCGCCCCGTGGTGATCGTCCGTTCCGTGGCGACCGTCCTTTCAACAAGGATCGCCGTCCCCAGGGTGACCGTCCGTTCAACAAGAGCGGGGAGCGCCGTGAAGGTGGCTTCAACAAAGATCGCAAATTCGGTGGCAAGCGTCGCGAAAGCTGATTGCTGATCCCGTTATGAAGAAGGCCGCTCATTGAGCGGCCTTTTTTTGTATCTGCGATAGGGACTGTACCGTCAGTTTGCCTGTGTGGGGTCATATTTCTGTTCCACAAGCCAGGTCGAGAGCCAAAGGGAGATGAATATTTTCCGATGCAGTTGTGACATTCGGAGCCAGGATGCCATGCTTTTGGTGGCATTCGGGTACAGCCTGATGCTGGTTGCCTGTTGTGGTGAGCTGGTTGCAGCAACATTGTTTTGCATTGTGACTCTGCCGTTGTCATGTGGGTGGGCTGAGTGAAACCAATAAAACAAACAGTACGATACGGAGGTCTATCATGGGTGGATGGCTTGGCAGGATGCTGCTGTTATCCGGCTGTCTCGTTTCTGGCATGGTGTTGGCTGATGATCCCTTCCTCAAGATCAAGGGGGATGGCTGCTGCCATGGTAAAGGAGAGGTCGTGTTGACCCGGGCCGAGTTTGAGGCCTTACCTCAGACAGAGGTCAAGACCGAGACCCCCTGGACCGAGGGGGACCACACCTATCGTGGCGTGCTGCTGCGAGATCTGGTCAAGATGTATGGTCTCAAGAGTGGGGAGGTCAAGGCGGTCGCCATCAATGATTACTGGGCGGCTGTGCCGCTGGAAGATGGAGATAAATATGCGGTACTGCTGGCCGAGAAGCAGGATGGCAAGGCGTTGACCCTGCGCAACAAGGGGCCGCTCTGGATCATCTATCCCCTCTCTGATCACCCGGAGCTGAACAAGGAGCTCTATCACAGCCGGATGGTGTGGCAACTGACGGCGATTGAGAGCAAATAAGATGCTGCGCGGCAAGTTTCTGAGCTTGATCCTGATGGTGACTACCTTTTTGGGGGTCGCCATCTGGTCGGTCTGGAACTATGACCGTGCTTTTAATGCTGTGACCCGCTATACCCAACTCTCCGCCTGGGCGTTGGCGCAGCTGGAGCTGGAAATCCGTGGCTTTGATGAGGCTCTTTCTCTCTATCGTACCGGTTCGACCAGTCAGGAGGAGATGAACAAGCGCTTTGATATTGCCTGGAACCGGCTCGATGTCTTCCTGCACGGGGATGAAGCCAGGCCAGTGAGAACGCGTTTTGGGGCTGAACAGGCAGCAGGCAATATCATGGCCCTGTTCGAGAAGTATGAGCAGGACGTGATCAGTGGAGGGCGAGATTCAAAAGAACTTGCTCGCTTCGCCGAGGAGTTGGCGCGGGATCTGGCCGCGATCCGCGATGTGATGGTGAAAAATTTCACCGGCCCATCCGCCATTGCCCAGCGGGAGGTGCTCAATTCGTCGCGTACCCAGAACTTTTTCATTCTGGCCTTCCTGATGCTGGCGACCGTGGTGATGCTGCTGATGTTGTTTCGCGAAGTGCGCCACCAGCACTTTCTGGCGTGGAATGATGCGTTAACCTGTTTGCCAAATCGGGCCTCCCTGATCAAACACCTCAAACAGCTGACGGGACATAAAGGGCGTCCCAGTAGTGTGACTGTCTGTCTGGTGGATCTTGGTCATTTCAGGGAGGTGAATGACAGCTTGGGCTACGAGGCGGGGGATGCATTGCTGACGCAACTGGCCGGGCGGATCCGCGCGGTATCGGTTGACGGTATCTTTGCCGCCCGCACAGGTAGCGATGAGTTTGCCATCATTATTTCCGGTGTCATGCCCACCTATCTGCGCTTTCCATTTCTGGAACAGCTGCGTAATGAGCTTGCCGGGCTCGCCTTGGCGACCGACCCCGCCCACAGGGTACGGGTCTTTATGGGGATCAGCCAGTACGTGCGACCGGTACACACGCCGGAGGAGATGCTGCTGTTTGCCGATATCGCTCTCGACAGTGCCAAGCGCAAGCGGCTGAATCGTTACGTGGTTTTCTCCAGCAGCATGTATCAGCACTATCTGCGTAACCGCCGTTTGTCGACCGAGTTGCGCGAGCTGATCCAGCACCACAGTAATTTGCAGTTGAGCCTCTACTATCAGCCCATTGTCCGTGGTCAAGGTAGGGTGCGACTGGGGGCTGAGGTGCTGATCCGCTGGAATCATCCTGAGTACGGTTTTATACCGCCCCTGGACATCATCTCGCTCGCTGAGGAGAACGGCTTGGGTGAGGCGCTGGGATTATGGGTCTTCCGGCGCTTGCAACATGATCTTGCCACTTTCCCTGGCGACTTGATTGAGCCGCTGGAGATCTCGGTTAACCTTTCCAGCTCCATGTTCAATATGGGGTTGGCAGCCCAGCTGGAAGAGAACATGAAAGATGGACCACTAAGCCTGCAACAGCTGATCGTCGAGCTGACCGAAACTATTGCTCTGGATGATATAGAGCTGAGCAAGCAGATCATCGACACCCTGCGTCAGATCGGAGTGCGCGTGGCTCTCGATGATTTCGGCACTGGCTGGTCATCGTTCTCCTACTTGCGGGAACTCTATTTCGACAAGCTCAAGATCGACCGCTCATTTATCACAGCCATCGACAATGACACCCGACAGGCCCTGTTCGTCGAGGCGATTACCAGTCTTTCTCATCAGCTCGGTGTGCGGGTGGTGGCGGAAGGAGTGGAGAACAACGATGAGCTGAATGCGGTGTTGAGTATCGGGGTGGACGAAATTCAGGGCTACTTCTACTCGAGACCCTTGCCGGTGCAGGACTTTTTGCTGTTCTGCCATCGCTACTTTATCAATCGGAGCATCATGCAGGAGGTCGCACTGGGTTAGAGAGCTGTATCTTTTCATCTTCACCACAAGCTATCTGATGTTGTTCCTCTAGCCGAATCAATAAAGAAGGCGACCATGTGGTCGCTAATGCCAGTCAGTTAAGCCTGAGTGACATTGTTTTTATTGGATTTTTTAACTCCATACTTCTCTGGTCTTGGCTTCACACTGCGGGGTAACTCCGCTCCCGTCATGCCTGCAGCACAAACTGCCTGCTTCTCCAGCTCTGTCATCCGCTTCGGGAGACGCCCCGGTGACAGGTACGGTATGCAGCTCAGTTCATGGATGAGTGACATCGACGCCATGTGAAAACTCCGCTGGTTCGCCGTGTATTCGTTCAAACTCGCCGCCATCATCACCATCTGGTGCGCAGCAGGTTGTACGCCAGCAACACGCCCCACCGTTATTGCTGTATCCCCGCCGCCTTTTTGCCAGGCAGGGTCAGCCGATGTTGTTGCAGGCTGTGCTTCATCTCCCGACAGCCCAACTCGATTTCCCTACGCTGGATATAGAGCTCGACAATGTCGGCGCCCGGGAAACGCATCGGGTCGACCATCGAGGTCAGCACTTGCCGCTCCTTGCCATTGATGTGGCGGGTCAGCAAGCACGCTGCCACCATGCCAGCCAGTTGCGGGCACTTCCTCCTCGCCTGTGGACTGGTTTTGAGATGCACCAGAGCATTCTGACCTCCTGCTTGCGTACCACCGCTTATTGGGAGCCCTTTTTGAGTGGCAGCAACCAAGTGCTGTTCGCTGCCGGTTGTTTGCCATGCGTGGAGCAGTCGAGGGCGCAGAACCCCTTGTCGAACAGGGTGAGCGAGTGGTCCGGTGTGCGCGATGAGTTGCTTGGCCAGTACTATCTCGTTGACGCCGCAGCTCTCTATGACCGCTTGTACAAGCAGGTGGCTGGTGAGCCCCATCTGGCAGAGCATGCCTACTTGCGGATAGGCAGTCTCGCCATGCCGCGTGCCAGGTTTGGTAAAGACAGCGGCATTGTTCGGGGTAGCACCACACCATCGACGGCGAGTGGCCCAAGCGGGGGGTCTGCTGGTGCCAGCGCGATGCGGTTTCGTGAAACAGCCGTTCGATAATCTTGTCCCCCAGTTTTTGGCGAGCTTGCAGGAAAGCGCTGTGGGCAACGAAAGGGCGGTTGCCGGGCAAAAGGATATCGAGCTGATTGACTAGCTGGGTCATGGGGATGCGGCGGAAGATCTCCATGCCGATGATGATCCGTACCAGACGCTCCATTGGCATACGGCGATGACGCAGGGTGGCGACATCCTCTTCGGCGAGCTGCGTTGTGATGAGCTCGGGAGGAATGAGGTCTGAGAGTGACTCGAACTGAGCGGCATTGCTGGCGTAGAGGAAGTCGGAAACTTGAGCTATATGCATAAAAAATCCGAAACCAATCAACATGTTCTGGATTTTTACACAGCAGAATGATCGATCAGATCCTTAACTGATCGGCATTAGCTCATTGAGCGGCCTTTTTTTGTAAGCACGCCAGGTTGTAAGGACGCAGTGAGCCGTAGATGAGAGTAAAAAGGTACCACGCCTTTTAGTTATCCTTCCTGCTGTCATAACGGCGCGATACGCGGTGACAGCCTGGCCGTGGTCATATGGAGTGATAAGAAGAAGTGTGGGTGTGGCCACCGACGCGACTTGTAGTGCCCTACTGTTGCTCTAAGGGGCGTTCTGGATGAGGTTTCTCCCTTCAGCAGAAGAAGGGCGAATGCCGACAAATGATACTGGCGGCGATGAGCAAGTTCATCTCCCACCCGTTGTTGAATGGGATGTGCCGGGGTCTATTGGATTGAGCCGTCGAGTTGGAGTGGTGTTGCTCATAGAGGCGAGGGCCTGGCGAGAGCGTCCACCTGTTCTTGTCGCTGCAATACTTGTCCGGTATTTGTTTTTCCGGAAAGCAAAAAACCGACCCTGAGGTCGGTTTTTTTAAATTTGGCGGTGAGGGAGGGATTCGAACCCTCGATACGTTGCCGTATACACACTTTCCAGGCGTGCTCCTTCAGCCACTCGGACACCTCACCAAATTTTCGTTCGCTGCGCTGTTACGCTGGAACGGGGCGTAATTTAGGGGAAAGGACTGTGTGGGTCAACCTCTTTTCCCCTTATTTTTCATAATCTTTTCCGAATGCTTAACCCTTGCGCAGAATGCCGGTTTTTTAAACCGGATCAGGGCTTATCGAGGATGATCAGACTGTCCGGCAGCTCGTTTTGATCCCGGGTGGCCGGGAAGGCGTCGGTCAGAATGGCGCTAACGCGCTCCACGCACTCCAGAAAACCCTGTTCGATCTCCTTGTTGCGCACGCGCGCCACGAAGTCGTCGATGATCTCCTGCCACTGGCCGTTGTCGATATGCTGGGCGATGCCGTCATCCACCAGTATTTCTACATAGTGCTCGGCGGCCGAGACGAAGATCAGCACCCCGAGCCGGTCGCGGGTGCGGTGCAGCCCCTGCTCGACAAATTGCAGGCGAGCCATCAGCGCAGCCCGGTGCTGGCAAACCTTCTTCGGGATGAGCCGCATCTTGATGGGGGTCCAGTGGAACAGCAGGCTCAGCAGCAGCCAGACCGACCACTGCACCAGCAGGATTTCGTACCAGCCTAGCCAGAAGCCGAGCTGGAACACCAGCAGCGGCGTGAGCATCGCCAGCAGCGCCGCCCAGAGGGTGGGAATGTAGCGATAGCCATCGCTGGCCGGGGCCAGCACGGTGACCAGTTCAGCATCAGTCTCTAGCTCCGCTTCGCGCACCTTTGCCTGAAGCGTGTGGAAGAACTGTTTAGAAATCATGATTTGTCTCTTTACTCCTGTTACCAGCCACCGGAGGCTCCGCCGCCGCCAAAACTGCCGCCGCCACCGCTGAATCCGCCGCCGGAGCGACCACCAAAGGAGCCGACACCCAATCCACCAGCCATATAGGCCGACCGACGTCGTCCTCCTGGCCCACCGCCACCACCGCCGCGCAGGTTGTGGAGCACGATCATCGCAATCACCACCAGAATAAACAGCCAGGGGCCGCCACCGTTGTCACTCTTTGGCTGCTCGACCGGCTGATATTCTCCGGCGAGTGCCTTCATGATGCTCTGGCTGCCCGCCATGATCCCGGCCACCATATCGCCGCGCTTGAAGGCGGGCAGGATGCGGCCATGGATGATGTTGGCGGCGATGGCGTCGGGCAGGGCGCCTTCCAGCCCATATCCCACCTCGATCCGCACCTTGCGCTCATCCTGGGCGATCAGCAACAACACGCCATTGTTTTTGCCTTTCTGGCCGATCCCCCAGTGGCGACCGAGCTGGTAGCCGTACTCCTCGATGGTCTCCCCATCGAGGCTATCGACAGAGACCACCACCAGCTGGATACCACTGCGCTTTTCAAAGGCGGCCAGCTGTTGGGTCAGTTGATGGGCCTGTTTGCGGGACATCAGACTGGCTTCATCCACTACCCGTCCGCTCAGCGTCGGGAAGTCCGGTGCCGCTTGCAGGGCACTGGCCCAGAGCAGCAGACAGGGAAGAAACCAGCGCAGCATCATCTTCATTGGAAGCTGACCTTGGGCGCCTCATCGGCACCGGGTTTGGCACTGAAACTGGGTTTGGCCTCCAGATCCGAGTAGAGCAGCTTGGACCAGATAACGCCGGGGAAAGTGCGGATCTCGGTATTGAACTGGCGTACCGCCTCGATATAGTCGCGACGAGCCACCGAGATGCGGTTCTCGGTTCCTTCCAGTTGGGCCTGCAGGGCAAGGAACTGCTGATCCGCTTTCAGCTCGGGGTAGCGCTCTACCACCACCATCAGGCGGGAGAGGGCGCTGGAGAGCTGGTTCTGCGCCGCTTCAAACTCCTTGAGCTGGGCAGGATCGCTCACCTGCACGCTGCCGACCCGGGCACGGGCATCGGTGACCGCCTTTAGGGTCTCCTGCTCATGGCTGGCGTAGCCCTTGACTGTGGCGACCAGATTGGGGATGAGATCGGCGCGGCGCTGATACTGGTTCTCCACCTGTCCCCAGCTCGCCTTGACCTGCTCATCCAGGGTCGGAATGTTGTTCATGCCGCAGCCGGTCAGGCTGAGCAGCAGGGTCAGGGTCAACAGGCTCTGCGCGGTTCTGCGCCAGAGTGATGTGGCCATCTTGTTGTTCTCCTATGCAATTTTGAATGGAACGTATAGCGCCTTGCGAATAGTGCATCACCATACCAGCTTGGGGTCAGTTGCGACAACGCGCAGGAAGTATTGGTGGTTTGTTAATGCCGGAGACCTTGGGCAGTTGGGGCTTGTCCTTGAGCCAGGAGGACAGCTCTTCCCCGCAGCCGTTGCCGGGCGGAATGGGGGCCTGTGGTTCGCAATCGGGGCTGCCTACCGGGCAGCGCAGCCGTACGTGGAAGTGGCTGAAGTGGCCCACCCAGGGGCGCAGTTTGGCGACCCAGGGCTCGTTACCAGCCTGCTGGCAGACCGCGGATTTGATCACCGGATTGACAAAGATGCGGGCGACCTCGGGTTTGCTGGCCGCCAGCCGCAGCAGGGTGAGTTGCTGTGGGCCAAAGCGGCCCGGCAACATCTTGTAGCTGGGTTCGTCGATCAGCGCCCACTCCTTGGGGGCATCCTGCTCCCACTTGCTGATGGGGTGGTTGGCCATGCGAAACCAGATATCGGCATCGAGTCCGGTCTGATGGCTTCGATGGCCGGAGGTAAAGGGGCCGCCCCGGGCCATCGCCAGATCGGCGATGTAGAGATCCGGCAGCCCGGCCATGCGGGTCTGGTTGGCCAGCGCTTGCAGGTAGTGGATAAGGTCGGGGTGGCCGTAGTAGCGTAGCCGCTTGGTGCGGATCACCTGATAACCCGGCCCTTCGAGGGGCAGGGATACGCCGTTTTTCAGGCAACCGGCGGCATAACCGCCGATGGCTTCCGCTTGCAATACGGTCGCCAGCAACAGGGACGTCAGCATCTGCGTGCTCCTTGTCTTGCTTCGAGTCGGCTCAGCAATACGAACAGACTCAAACATATCAATAAATAGGCCGCGGCCACCAGCAGCCAGATCTCGTAGACCAGTCCGCTGGAGTTGGCCATCTCGGTGCCGACGAAGGTGAGCTCCTGCACCGAGATAAGGGAAACGATGGCGGTATCCTTCACCAGCGCGATGAGCTGACCGGTGAGGGGGGGCAACATCAGCAGCATGGCCTGCGGCAGGATCACATGGCGCAGCCGCACCCAGGGGGAGAGCCCGAGGCTCTGCGCCGCCTCCCACTGGCCACGGGGGATGGCAGCCAGCCCGGCGCGGACGATCTCGGCGACGAAGGCTGCGCTGATCATGCCAACGCAGAGGGTGCCTGAGATGAGGTTCTCCCAGCGGGCTGGTGGGCCAAACAGCGCCTCTTGCCACGGGGAGAGCGATACGGTGCCGAGCCAGCGGGAGAGGCCGCTCGCAGGCAGCAGCTGGTTGGCGATAAAGAAGTAGAAGATGAAGATAAAGACCAGCGGCGGCAGATTGCGGATCAGCTGGATAAACAGGGTCGCGGGCATCACCAGCCAGGGGCGGCGGCTGAAGGCGGCTACCCCCAGCGCAGTGCCGAGCAGCAGCGCCAGCACCATGCCGAGCAGGGCGATGCGCAAGGTAGTGAGCAGACCGCTGAAAAAGTAGGGCAACTCGCCGTGAGGGCCTGGGGTGAACAGCAGATCGAAGGCCTCATGCCAGCGCCACTGATAGGCCACCCCGATGTGCAAGCGGCTGGCCAGCCAGAGGCCAGCCAGCAGCAGGATCAGGGCGATCGCCCCATCCAGCCAGTTGATGTTCCGACATGGCTTCCGGACGATGCGCCGGATGGTCTGTTTGAGGGCCATCAGCATCAGGGGTTAGCGACCTGCGCTTCCCACGCCAGCGACTTGAACCAGTAGTCATGGCGCGCCTTGAGCCAGCCATCGGCCTGACGGGCGGCGATCCACTCGTTGAACTGCTCAGCCAGGGCATCATCCCCCTTGCGCAGGGCAAAGCCTTCATCGCCTTGTGCCAACGGCTCGGCAAACGGCATAAAGAGGGCATCCGGATGGCGCAGCGCCTCTTGCTCGGGTTTCGGGGAAGAGGAGAGGGCGCCGTGGGCGCGGCCGTTCAGCACCTCCTGAAATACCTGTGACTCGTCATCAAACTGGCGCAGGGTGGCCTTGGGGAAGTGTTCTTTTGCCACCTGTACCGGTGAGGCACCACGACGTACCGCCAGGATCACCCCGCGCTGGTTGAAGTCCGCCACGGTTTTCTTCTCTTTGGCCATGGTGCTGGAGGCGGCCAGCTGCACCCCCGAATGGGAGTAGGCCTGGGTGAAGCGCACGCTCTTCTCCCGCTCGGGGGTGATGGTGAGGCCGCCGATGATGACGTCATATTTTTTCGCCAACAGGGAGGGGATGATGCCATCCCAGGCGGTAGGCACGAACTCTACCTGCCAGCCGTTATCTGTGGCGAGGCGACGGGCCACGTCAATCTCAAAACCGATCAGGGCCCCCTGCTTGTCGCGCATCGCCCAGGGGGCGAAGGTGGACATGCCGACCCGCAGGGTACCGCTCTGCTCGATCTGTGCCTGGGTGTCGGAGGGGGCAGTTTGTGCCAGTGCCAGAGTGAGCAGGCTTGTCAGTAGCAGGGCAGCGCCCGACAGGGTGGTCTTGAATGACAGATTCATGGTTAGCGTCCTTGTTGATCCGGATTCAGGTGACGGGCCAGCGCCCGCGAACATGCTGACAGCGTCAGGGTTAACAGCAAATAGAGGGCAGCCACGGTAAACCACACCTCAAAGGTCAGAAACGTATCGGCAACCAGAGTACGCCCTTCGTTGGTCAGATCGAAGATGGCGATCACACTCACCAGCGCCGAATGTTTGATAAGGGAGACCAGCTCGTTGGTGAGCGGCGGCAAGGTGATGCGCACCAGCTGGGGCAGGATCACCTTGCGCAGGGTGATAGCCCGTGACAAGCCAAGCGACTGGGCTGCCTCCCACTGTCCTTTGGGAATGGCCTGTACACCTGCACGCAGCACTTCGGCGGTGAAGGCCCCCTGATAGAGGGAGAGGCTCAACACGGCGCAGGCCAGCGGGGCCAATCCCAGCATGGGACCCAGCAAGAAATAGAGAATATAAAGTTGCACCAGCTGGGGCGTGGTGCGCACCAGCGCCAGATAGGCGATGGCTAGCCAGGGGCCGAGCCGGGAGGGGAGCAGCCGCAGGCTGACCACGCACACACCGACCGCCATCGTGCCCAACAGACTGAGCAGCGCCACCTGCAAAGTGACCAGCAGGCCGTTTAGCAAGGGGCCGGCATAAAAGGTTCCCTCATCCCATTCACCGAGAAAGGGCAACACCCGCGGCCACTGCCACTCATAGCCCATCTGGCGAGCGCCGCTATAGAGCGCCCAGCCCAGTAGCGCAGAGAGCATCACAGAGCCTGACAACCAGCCAAGCAGGCGGGGGCGTTTGAGCCTAGCCATGATAGCTGAGCACCTGTTCGAGGAAGGCCCGGGTGCGCGGATGCCGGGGGGCGTTGAACAGCTGGGCGGGCGGGGCTGACTCGATGATCTTCCCCTCATCCATAAAGAGCACCCGATCCGCCACCTGACGGGCAAAGCCCATCTCGTGAGTAACGCAGATCAGGGTCATCCCCTCGTCAGCCAGCTCGCGGATCACATCGAGCACTTCGCGGATCATCTCGGGGTCGAGGGCGGAGGTGGGCTCGTCAAACAGCATAAGCTCGGGTTGCATGCAGAGGGAGCGGGCGATGGCGACCCGCTGCTGCTGGCCGCCGGAGAGCTGGTGGGGGTACTTGTCGGCCTGTGCCTGAATGCGCACCCGCTCGAGCAGCCCGAGCGCCCGGGCTTTGGCCTCCTGAGGGCGCAACCCCAGGGTATGCACCGGTGCCACCATCAGGTTTTCCAGCACCGTCATATGGGGGAAGAGGTTGAACTGCTGAAACACCATGCCAACCCGACCTTGCAGGCGGCGCAGGTAGGAAGGGGTCACCGGCTCGCCAAACAGGAACAGCTGGCCGTCGTCGATCCCCTCCAGCCCGTTGATGGTGCGGATCAGGGTCGATTTTCCCGAGCCTGACGGGCCACAGATGACCCACTTCTCTCCCCGTTCAATGGTGAGATCGATGTGATGAAGAGCCTGAAAGTCGCCATAGAATTTGTCGACGCCACAAAAGCGCACACAGGGTTGCGAGCTGGTCAAGAAGCGGGTTCCACTGAGAATCATTTACGCCATGGTATTGATTTTATAGGGGGATGACAAAGAAAACCCCCTTGTCAGCATCCTGATGGCTATTCACAATGGCGCCATTTCGTGATGACAGGAGCTTTTCATGCGTATTACATCCTTGCTTGCCGGTTCGCAGGTGCAGCTGTTGATGCCGCCAGCGGTTCGCTATCGCTGCGTCATTTTTCTGCTGTTGCTGGTGAGTTGGGGCGTGGTGGCGGCCTCCTTGTGGGATGGTTGGGGCGCCATGGCGCTGCTCAACTGGGTGGGCGTGGTCTTTGGTGGCATCACCGGGATCATGGTGTCGCAGCCCCGCAGCTGGCAGCCCTGGCGCCTGGCGGAGCTGGGGTGGGACGAACAGCATATCTATTTGCTCAATGGCAACAAGGATGAGGCGCTGGCGCTGCCCCGCAGCACGCTGGTGGCGCTCGAGCGGGAGCGGCGAGTGGGTCACGACGGCCAGTGGCTCGACTTCAGCCTCGATCTGCAACTGAATGAAGAGGAGCTGGCGGCGGCCATGGCCTTGCTGGATCTCAAGGCGGGGGAGCTCCATCTGGTGAGCCCGTCTGTCTATCGCTTCGGCTTTAAACGGGCCTGGCACGGTCGCCGGATGCTGGCGCAACGGTTGTCAGATCTGCAATCGGCCTGAGTCGACTATTTTCTCGACAATTCCCGGCAAAGCTCAGATACTGCCAGTGACTCGAATTGATCTTGTCTGCACTGTTAACCCAAGAGATCAATCACTTGACGACAGTGTGGAGAAGGCCACGGCATGAAGCCATGGCAGGTCCGGCATAGGGGTTGTGCCCTTACCGTTATGCTGGGAATTGCATAGAGAAGGCACCTTGAATCGAGAGTGGATGGCATGAAGATTTACGTAGGAAATCTGTCGTACCGGATGACGGCCGACGAACTGAAAACCCTGTTCAGCCAGTTTGGACAGGTCGACAAGGTTGATATCATCATCGACCGCGATACCGGCCAGTCAAAGGGGTTTGGTTTTATTGAAATGCCGGTCAATGGTGATGCCGAAAAGGCCATCGCTGGTCTGCATGGCACAGAAGTCGGTGGCCGTACCATCACCGTCAACCAGGCCAAACCGAAGACAGATGCTCCCCGTGGTCGCCCGCAACAGCGCCACCGCTAAGGTACCTCGGCAATAAAAAAACGGCATGGGTTTCCCCCATGCCGTTTTTGTTTCTGAATGTTTTGCTGTGATTAGGGAACGTCGTAGCCGAGCGCCGCCTTGCGGATGCGGAACCACTGCTGGCGGTTGAGCTCGACAGATTCGGCTGCCACGGCGGCAGCAATCCGCTCCCGCTTGCCAGAGCCAATCAATGGTAGCGGCTGGCTTGGCAGCATCATTACCCAGGCATAGACCACCTGCTCGATAGTCTGGACGCCCACTTCCTGACGGATTTGCTCCAGCTCGGCACGCAGCGGCCCATAGGCGTCATCGCTGAACAGTCGGCCGCCGCCGAGGCATGACCAGGCCATCGGCTTGATGCCGAGTTGCTGGCACTGATCCAGGGTACCATCGAGGGTCCCTTCCTGATGGAGCGGCGAGATCTCCAGCTGGTTGGTGACCAGCGGGAAGGGGAGGCGCGATTGCAGCAGCTCGAACTGACGGGCGGTGAAGTTGGATACCCCGGCGTGCTTGATCTTGCCCGCCTGTTTCAGGGTGATAAAGGCGTCGGCCACTTCATCGGCGTTCATCAGAGGATCCGGGCGGTGGATCAGCAGCAGGTCCAGATGGTCGGTGCCGAGCTTGCGCAGCGAGGCTTCGGCGCTGGCGATGATATGGTCCTTGCCGGTGTTGTAGTGGTTGAGAGCATGCTCCGGCTTGGCGGTGAGGGCGATACCGCACTTGGTGACGATCTCCATCCGGCTGCGCAGGGAAGGCTCGAGGCGCAGGGCGTGGCCAAAGGCCTCTTCGCACTGATAGCCGCCATAGATATCGGCGTGATCGATGGTGGTGACCCCCAGATCCAGATGATATTTCATCAGATCAAGCAGAGCGGCCGGAGAGAGCTGCCACTCCATCAGGCGCCAGTAACCCATGATGAGGCGAGAGAAGGTGGGGCCTTGCGGATGCAGGGCGACACGGGATACAGACATTGTTGACTCCTTGAAAAACACGATGCGAAAACGATGTGCAACATAGATGACTGCGGGCATCTTGGCCTCATGTGGCTGGCAAAGCAATAATGGGCAGTGGCATGATTCGAACTTTGGTTCTGACCGAAGAGAGTTGGGGAGAGAATTGGATGGAAGGATTTGCCGAGCGCTTGCAGAGCCTGATCGGGGAGATGAGCGTGAGCGCCTTTGCCCGCAAGGTGGGGCTCAGTGAAGCGCTGATCCGCAAATATTTGAAGGGGGCCGAGCCTGGCTTGGCGCGGGCCAACCAGATCGCCATGGGGGCCAACTGCTCGCTGGAGTGGCTGGCAACCGGTTGCGGTTATCTCTACCGTCAGGCGGAAGTGGTGGACAGGGAGGCGCTGGCGGCGGCGCAGCAACTGCTGGGTGAGCAGCAACCCGGGGTGGGGTTGCCCGATGAGGAGGCACTGGTCACCCTGCTCGCCTATTACCAGTTTTTGCGCACCCACAAGAAAGCGGACGGTTTTCTCGACTTGGCGCTGGCGCGGGAGTTTGGTCGCCATCTGGGGGAAGCGTGATGAGGGGCATATTACCCTTTGGTCGTGTCACGGCCGGTTGATTATTCTGATACGCTCTAAGCAAGATAAATTATCCATGGAACGGGCGATGAGCTACTTGATCCTCGGAAGCGGTGCGCTGGGCTCGGCGCTGGCAAGAGAGCTGATGGCAAGGGAGGAGTCCTTCCTTCTGGCCGGGCGCAACTATCCCAAAGGGATCGAGATGGAGGACTTCTTCCCGCTGCCAGATGTCGATGCCATCTCGTTCGATGCCTTGTTTACCCTCTACGATAGCGATCCGCTTCCCACCGTTGTGATCAATACCATCGGCGTGTTGCACGATGTCAGCTTTATGCCGGAGCGGCGGGTCGAAGAGGTGCACCCCAAGTGGCTGTGCGACAGCCTGCTGGCCAATGCCTGGCCAACACTGGCGCTGGCTGCCCGTTTCAGCCGGTTGATGGGCAATGACCATCCGCTGTGGCTCTGCGCCATCTCTGATCTGGCGGGCTCCATTACCGCCAACCGGGAGGGGGGGCGTTACAGCTACCGGATGAGCAAGGCGGCCCTCGACATGGGGGTTAAAACCCTTGCCCTTGAGTGGACGCAGCGTTTCCCGCACGCGGGGGTGGTGGCGGTGGCCCCCGGTTTGATGGACTCCCCGATGAATACCCCCTTTCTGAGCGAGTTGCCTGCGGATCAATTGCTGGATCCTGCCGAGGTGGCGGTGAAACTGCTCAATCTCGTCAAGGGGTTATCATTGACTCAATCGGGACAGCTATTGGATCTGAACGGTCAGCCGCTGCCCTGGTAAATCCCCCCTGCGGGTTCCCCGGACGCCTATTGGCTTCACATTCTGCTCATGCGCCCCTTGCCAAGCGAGGGGCGCATGGCTAACGTCACTCTCCTGTTTCAGGAGGGATCTCATGCGCTATATCGATTTACGAAGTGACACCGTCACCCAGCCTACTGATGCCATGCGTCAGGCCATGCTCCACGCCGAAGTGGGTGACGATGTCTATGGTGAAGATCCGGGCGTCAACGCGCTGGAGGCCCATGGGGCCAGATTGCTGGGCAAACAGGCGGCGCTGTTTGTGCCATCGGGCACCATGTCTAACCTGCTGGCGGTGATGAGCCACTGTCAGCGTGGGGAGGGGGCCATCCTCGGCAACGCCGCTCACATCTATCGCTATGAAGCGCAGGGGAGTGCCGTGCTGGGCTCCGTAGCCCTGCAACCCTTGCCGATGCAGCGTGACGGCACGCTGGCCTTCGATGATATCAAGGCCGCGCTGGCACCTGATGATGCCCACTTCGTTCAGACTCGCCTGATCTGCCTTGAGAACACCCACAATGGCAAGGTGCTGCCGCTCTCCTATCTGCAGGAGATGGGGACATTCGTTGCCGAACGCGGCTTGAAGCTTCATCTTGATGGTGCCCGGCTCTTTAACGCTGCCGTGGCCAGCGAGATCCCAGTCGCGGTGATCGCCGCACCGTTTGACAGCATCTCGATTTGTCTCTCCAAGGGGTTGGGGGCTCCGGTGGGCTCGCTGCTGGTGGGCAGCCATGATTTCATCGCCCGTGCGCGCCGACTGCGCAAGATGCTGGGGGGCGGCATGCGTCAGGCGGGCATTCTGGCGCAAGCCGGTCTGTTTGCCCTCGAGCAGCATGTGACCCGCCTGGCCGATGATCACCGCCGTGCCAAACGGCTGGCCGAAGGGTTGGCTGCACTGCCGGGCATCGAGCTCGACCTCTCGCTGGTACAGAGCAACATGGTGTTCCTGCGGCTGCGTGAGGGGGAGTCCGCCCCTCTGCTCGCTTTTATGAAAGAGCGGGGGATCCTCTTCTCCGGTTACGGCGAGCTGCGGTTGGTGACCCATCTGCAGATCAACGATGACGATATTGAAGAGGTGATCGACGCCTTCACCGAGTATCTCGGGGCGCGTTGAGACGGCTTGGTGAGGTAGAGGTTATACCGAGACCTGTTTATACCGAAATAACAGAGGACGCCGCGGCGCCCTCTGTTATTTGCAGCAAGCTCACGCCTGCCGCTGACCGCTCATCAGCATGGCCTCATCGGTGGCATCGTAGATCATCACCGCAATGTGGGTTACCTGACCACCGAAATCGGCCAGTGGCACTAGCGTCAGGTTCTGGAACATGTGGGGGGCCGAGCCGGTAATGGGGCGATAGTTGGAGAAGCGCAGCAGATAGGGCTTCTGCTCCCAGGTGCTGAAGGCGCGGTTGTTGAGCTTGAAGACCATGTTGGCCTTGCGCTCGAACCAGGCTCTGTCCACATCGGGAAAGAGCTCGAACAGCACGCCATCGCGTACTTCACCGGCCAGTCGGCCGCTGTGGCTCTCCATAAAGCCGTTCCACACCTGAACCTTGTACTCCTTGTCGAGCACCACCAGGCCTACGTCCAGGTTCTGGACTATGTTCATCAGCCAATGAAATTCACGGATTTCCATAGTCACTCCTAGAGCATGTGCATGATTTTATTGTTCATGGTAGCGATGGAATCTTCGGTAAACAGCAGCAGCAGATCACACTGTACCGCGTAATCCTGGATCCGGTAGTTGATCTCGATAGCGAGGGTGCGGCGCCAGCGACTCTTGTTGGTGTTGATCAGCTCGTTGATGGGTCTGTGCTGACCGAGTACCACTGGATGACCCTGACTGAAGGGGGTATCGAGCTGGTTGGCGTAGCCACGCAGGAAGGCGCCGATCAGCACGTTGGCGGTATCCATCAGCAGCTCCAGTTCGGCGGTGCGATCCAGCGTTCCCTGATGGTTCATCAGCTTGGCCAAATCTTTGAAGCTGGAGTCATGGAACAGGATCAACGCTTCACCAGCGATCCCCGCCCCGATAAAGCCCTGACAAACGGCAGATAGGGTATCCGAATCGGCGGCTGCCGAGAGGGCCATGTGCAGCTCGGAAACCTCCAGCACGTTGACGTTGGGGATGGGTAGCACCACGAAGGCGTTGAGCAGACGGGCCAGCAAGTCGGCCGCCTGACCCATGGAGACGTTGGCCAGCTCCTGATAGACATCGCGAATTTCGGGGGTAATTTTGACGCCCGCATCAGCGACCACGCCGCTTGGCAGCGCCTCGGCGGCACTTGGCTGACCGCTTGGAACAGCACTCCAGAAACCATGTTGTTTAAGCAGGGCAAGCAGGGTATCGGGGGCGGCGGGTTTCTTAATGAAATCGAGCGCCCCCAGCCCCATGACCCGCTGATAGGCCTCTGGCTGGATATCCCCGGAGACCACGATCACCTTGCTGCGCAGCCCTTCCCGTTTCAGGGTCTCCAGCACACCGTAACCGTCCATCTCCGGCATGGTGAGATCGAGAAAGATGAGATCGCCATGGCCCATCAGCACCTGTTCGATCCCTTCAAGGCCATTGGCCGCATAGTGCAAATCGACTTTCCAGTCAGCCGGGAGCGCTCGTGCCAGCTGTTTGCGGGCGAACCCGGAGTCATCACATATCAATACATTCATGGTGTTAGGCAGGCTCTGTTGGCAAGGATTGCTATAAGTGTGGCCCGCTAACAGTCAGATGCAATGTGGGAGGTTATCACCCTGTGAAAATTGGTTATCCCATTGCCGGTTACGATAGCGTGCGGAGTATTTCTCAACAAATTCAGCGAACATCTTAACACGCAACGGGGCGAACTGGTGTTGGCAACACAACATGTAGAAGGGACGATTACCGGTTTGCCAGTCGGTCAGTACCGGCACCAGCTGCTCGTCATGGAGGAAGCTGCTCAGGTAGTGCAGCGGGGCGTTAACGATCCCCAGATGACGTCGAGCTGCGCGCACGGCGGCCTGGGTCTGGTTGACGATCAGTTTGGCGCTGCGTTTGATGCAGACGCTCTGGCCATCTTTGTCTGTCAGCTGCCAGTGCTGGTGTGGCCAGCAGTAGATGAGATCGTGCTCTTCCAGCTGGTTGGGGTGGGAAGGCGTGCCCTTTTTGGTCAAATAGAGTGGTGAGGCAAACAGGCCGTATTCGATATGACCGAGACAGATAGCATTGGGCAGTGACTGGGGCAGCTCACCGTTGAAGAACACCAGATCCCGATCATTGTCGAACAGGTGTTGATGATCATTGGTTTGGGTGATATCGAACTGTACCTCGGGATAGTGCAGTCCGAATTCTGCCAGCATATCGATGAGGATTGTGTTGGAGAGCGCGATCGGCGCAGCTATCCGGATAAGCCCGGTGATATCAGCTTCTTTACCCCGGATTTCGCTGGTGGCTTGTTCAATTTGTGCAAGCGGTGTACAGAGACGCTCATAGTATCTGAGCCCCTCATCGGTAAGACGGAGTTTGCGGGTAGAGCGATGTAACAGGGAACAACCCAGTTGCTCTTCCAGCTGTGAAATGCGTCGACTGATGGTGCCTGTTGGCATGCCCAGTGCGGCAGCAGCGTGGGAGAATCCTCCCTCTTGCACCACCTTGACGAACAGGTAGAACTCTTCGATGTGCTTCATAAACGCTGTTCTGGGTGTAACAAGGGGGCAACCATAAAAAGAGCATCCCGGGTTGGCAAGCGTAATTCAGCGTTTAATTGATCTGGATTCGATTTCTATTGATACCAGTCCACCTCTTTTTTGTCTTCGAACGAGAACGCTTTCTGCTGCACTTTCGTTGTCACTCTCACTGCGACGAGGACTATCGGATCGCTCAAGTGAGAGAGGCGACCTGGCGTGGATCATCTTGTTGGAAAATGACGAGTACGCTGGTCAGGACGAATTTTTTCTCTGCGATGTGAATGTGATGAGAGTCGCGCATGCATCATGTCGGTCTCGTGCGAATAGATAATGTTTTTGAGGTATTTAAGTTCTTTGTTAAGTCGCTATTTTAAGCTGCGTAGCGATTTTTTGTTTGTTTATTCAACGCTCTGGTTAATAAATGAAATTTTTAAGAGGGAAATGCCGGCACGCCTCTACGTTGACTTTTTTGTCAGTAGTTGGGTGTTTGTTATAAATCGTAAAAATGTTTTTGAAGTATCCAGAGTGCAATTCTTAGTGCTTGTTTTTGCTGGGAAAAAAAGTTAAAAACGAGCAGGTGATTTGTTTTGATTGGCAAGAGTATTGGCTGAGTCCTTTTTTCTGTGGTTGTATTGGCTCTCCTGCTATTGATTTCTGAAATCAGTTTTCTGCTTTTGGCCATCGCGAGAAATAGTGGCCGAGAGGTGTTTTCACCTTGTATTCTGCATACGGCGGTTTGCCCGTTTGTTTCCGGTTCACCAGTGACCATCCAGCATGAACGACTTTGACCAGATGAATACGCTTGACGAAGGGTTACTGAAGACAATGGATGTTCTGCATACCCCTATCTGGGTCTATGACATCGAACATCACCATATTTTCTGGGCAAACCGCGCAGCACTCCCCCTCTGGGAGGCCACCTCCCTTGAAGAGCTCTGTTCCAGGGACTTTTCGGCTGATATGGCGACAGCGATAGCGCTGTTGTTGCAACGCTACCTCGGTGATTTTCAGCAGGGGCGTAGCTATAACGAATGGTGGACTATCTCCCCAAAGGGGGTCAAAAAGCAGATCTATCTACGTCTCTCCGGCATTCAGCTGGCAGGCCGTTTGATGATGATGACCGAAGCTGTTGTCGACTCAGATACCCTCTATCAGGAGTCCTCTTTGGCGACCGGCGATACTCTTGCCTGCCTGTTCGATAGCCACGGTGTATTCGAGAGCGGCAACTACCACTTCGAAATGTGTTTCGGCCACCAGATCGCCAAGCTCTCCCAGGTATTTTCCGGCAATGACGACAGCTTCTACCAGAAGCTCTCCCGTCTCGATGAGGTGGTCACCGAGGGTGAGTGCCGTACCCTCAAGGGGATGCGCTGGTTCCAGTATCAGTTCCGCTATATCCAGCAGGGTGCCCGCATTCTGCTTACCATGCGGGACATTACCGATCGCAAACTCGAGGAGCTGGAGCATCGCCACCTCGCTTGGCACGACTCTCTGACCGGCCTGCTCAATCGTTATGGTTTGATGAAATCCCTTGAGGCCTATTGCGGGCTGGGGGAGCGTTTCGCGCTGGTGTTCATGGATCTCGACAACTTCAAGCTGGTCAACGACAACTACGGCCACAAGGCTGGAGATCGACTGCTGGAGCGGGTCGCCGGCCGCCTCAAACAGATATGCCCGCGGGATGTTGAGCTGGCACGTCTTGGTGGGGACGAGTTTACCGCGTTGGTTCCCTTGGGAAACCAGAGTGAACGCGCCCAGGATGTGGCCGATCAGATGCTCTCCCAGATGACCAAGCCACTGCAACTGAGCGGGCTGCCTGAGGTGACCATCGGCGGCAGTATCGGCATCGCCATCTATCCCGATGATGCGGACGATGGTGACAACCTCATCACCCGTGCCGACATGGCCATGTATCAGGCCAAGCAGATGGGGCGTCTGCGCTGGCAGCGTTTCACCCCCAGCATGCAGCAGACTCTGCAGCGCAAGCTCAATCTCAAGCAATTTCTGGCCAAGGCCATCGGCCGTCAGGAGCTGAGCCTCTGTTATCAGCCACAGGTTGATGCCGCCAAACAGCGCCTGATCGGCTACGAAGCGTTGCTGCGCTGGTACAACCCGGTGCTCGGCCATGTCTCGCCAGTGGAATTTATCCCATTGGCCGAAGAGATGGGGCTGATCCGCGAGATCGGCAGTTGGGTGCTCTCTACCGCGCTGGCACAGATGGCCAGTTGGAAGAAGCGCTTCCATCAGCGGGTGCCAGTCTCCGTCAACCTCTCCGGTTTCCAGCTCTCGTCAGCGCTGCCCGGGCAAGTGCGCGAGCAGCTGGAGCTCCACGGAGTGGATGCCTCCCTGTTGACGCTGGAGCTGACCGAAACCGTGCTGATGCTCGATATGAAGGGGTGCCTCGATATTCTCGATGACTTGAGTGAACTGGGGATCAAGATTGCCATCGACGATTTTGGTACCGGCTACTCATCCCTTGCCTATCTCAATCGTCTGCCCATCGATACAATCAAGCTGGATCGTTCTTTCGTCACAGGCCTCAACCTGCCGGTGATCCGGGCGACCGCCGCCATGGCTACCAATCTGGGGTTGGGGATCATGGCAGAAGGAGTAGAGGAGCCTCACGAGCTGGCTGCACTGCAGACCCAGGGGTGCCATGTGTTCCAGGGGTATCTGTTCAGCAAGCCGCTGACGGTGGTGCAAGTCGAGGCGAGTGGTTTCGTGGTGGAGTGTCAGGTTGGGCGTTATCCACTGCTCAATGCTGTAATGGCAGAGTAACAAGTGTGCGTTAGGCCACAACTTGGGATTTTATCCTGCAATATTTAATCAAAATTAATCATTATTTTGCGATCGGTCATGAGACGGATTGGCAGAAATTGCTAGCATGCGACCTCGTTTCTAGGGAAAGGAGTATCGCAATAATGAGTCATGCTGCTGTCAATGACCGTCCGGCCAGCCCTCCCAAGGGGTGGCTGAACCGTTTCCTCAATGGCGTCGAGAAAGCTGGGAACAAATTACCCGACCCCGCCATGCTGTTCCTTTATGCCTTGCTGATCGTCTGGGTCGGCTCCTGGGTGTTGTCACAATTCCAGTTTGATCTGGTCAACCCCCGTACCGGGGAGGCGGTAGTGGTGAACAACCTGCTGACCGGTGCCGGTCTGGCCGAGTTTCTCTCCACCATGGTGACCACCTTCACCGGTTTTGCCCCGCTGGGTATCGTACTGGTGGCCATGCTCGGGGTCGGGGTGGCCGAGCAGTCCGGTTTTATCAATACCGGTCTGAAAAAGTTGCTGAAAGTGACGCCTGCTCGTTTTCTCACCCCCATGCTGATCCTGGTAGCGATCGTCAGCCATACCGCTGCAGATGCGGGTTATGTGCTGGTGATCCCCATCGGTGGCATCATCTTCCACGCTGCCGGACGCCATCCACTGGCGGGGATCGCCGCTGCCTTTGCCGGTGTCTCCGGCGGCTTTGCCGCCAACTTCCTGCCATCCGGCGGGGATGCCTTGCTGCAGGGCTTTACCCAGTCCGCCGCTCAGTTGCTCGATCCTGACTACATGGTCAACACCCTGTGCAACATCATCTTTACCGGCGCCTCTTCGCTGCTGATCATCTGTGTCGGCTGGTTCATCAGCGAAAAGGTGGTTGAACCGCGCCTCAAGCACGTAGCACTCAACGAGGATCTGGAAAGTGCCGATGAGATGGGGCGCTACAGCGCGCAAGAGAGCCGGGCCTTCAACTGGGCCGGGTTTGCCATGCTGGCGGCCATCGTACTGCTGGCGTTTGCCCTGTCACCGAGCGATTCACCGCTGCGTGCTGCTGATGGTTCCCTGACCACCTTCGCCGCTCCCGTGATGAAATCCATTGTGCCGCTCATCTTCCTGCTCTTTATCCTGCCCGGGATTGTCTACGGCTTTGTCGCAGGCAGCTTCAAGAGTGGCAAGGATGTGATCGACGCCATGTCGGCCACCATGAACAAGATGGGCTCCTACATGGTGATGGCATTCTTCTGCGCGCTCTTTATCAAGGCGTTTGGTGACTCCAATCTGGGCACCCTGCTGGCCCTCTCCGGAGCAGAAGTGCTCCATGCGCTGGCGCTGCCCGGTGAGGTGACCATCGTCGGGATGATCCTGCTCACCGCCACCGTCAATCTGGTGGTGGGGTCGGCCTCGGCCAAGTGGGCGCTGATCAGCCCGATCCTGGTGCCCATGCTGATGGCGGTAGGGATCTCTCCCGAGCTGACCCAGGCGGCCTATCGGGTCGGTGATTCTGCTTCCAATATCATCACTCCGTTGATGGTCTTCTTCCCGCTGGTGGTGGTCTATTGCCAGCAGTATGTGAAGAGCACCGGGATTGGCACACTGGTCTCCATGATGCTGCCCTACTCACTGGCCTTTCTGGTGAGCTGGACCATCTTTCTGCTGCTCTACTGGGCGCTCGGCTTCCCGCTCGGGTTGCAAGCCCCTTACGTCTATCCGGCCCCTTAAGCCGGGTGTGCGAGGGAGCCTTGGGCTCCCTCGTTTTTTTCGCTATGGTGTTACCTCATTTTGGAGGTGCCATGAATCAGACCATCGATCTTATCCTTTCCCATCGCTCCATTCGTCAGTTCACTGCCGAGCCGATCGCCCCGCAGCAGCTGGATGCCATTCTCGCCGCCGCCCAGTCCGCCTCGACCTCTAGCTTTTTGCAGGTGACCAGTATTGTGCGAGTCAGCGAACCCGAGGCGCGTGAGCAGCTGGCCATGCTGGCGGGCAATCAGCCGTATGTGGTGCAGGCGGCCGAGTTTCTGGTCTTCTGCGCCGATTACCATCGTCACAGCCAGATCGTGCCCGAGGCCCAGACCGGTTATGCGGAGCAGTTGCTGATCGGGGCCATCGACGGCGCCCTGATGGCGCAAAATGCCCTGCTGGCAGCTCAGTCGCTGGGGCTGGGCGGGGTCTATATTGGCGGCATTCGCAACCATCCGGCCGAGGTGAGCGAGCTGCTGGGCTTGCCCCATCAGGTGATCCCGCTGTTTGGTCTCTGCCTTGGTCATCCTGCCCAGCAGCCGGAGCAGAAACCCCGTCTGCCCAGGGGATTGGTGGTGCATCAGGAGCGCTACCAGCACGAGCTGGATCGCGACCTGCTGGCCCGGTACGATCAGCAGATCGCGGACTACTATCAGGCCCGCAGCAGCAACAACAAACAGCAGACCTGGAGTGGCCAGATCCGCGCCATTCTGGGCAAAGAGTCCCGTCCTTTCATGCTGGGCTTCCTGCAATCACGGGGCTTTAACCTCAAGTAATGGCGCTAATGGGCGATACTATGGAGAGATAATCAACATGGTCATCATCCCCTGAGTCTGCAATCTCTCCCTGAGACCGGGGGCACAGCTTGGTGACAAACGTGGGCAAGGGGGGGATCTGCAGGCTACCTTAAGTGGGTAAGCTGTTGTAGGATCACGCAATTGAATAGGAACAGGGGTTTGGACATCCTATGATTTTAACTTTGGTATTGCTGTCTATCGGCGCACTCCTGTTTTTGGTTATCGCCTATAACGTGGTGCAGCAATATAAGCAGAAGGCGGAGGCGGACAAGCGTCACGCCGTTGCCAGACACAAGACTGTGGCCGATGAGACCGAAGAGGTGCTGCTGAACGTCAATCTGGTGCCTTTCTCCAAGAATATGGTGTTGCTGTTGCAGCACCGGATCCTCGATGCTTATCGCGCCATCGCCCAGGTGATGCCCAACAACCAGATCAAGCAGCGTATCGCCGATGTGCAGACCCAGATCAAGAATGTGCAGGAGAACTATAGCGTTCAGGATGAGGGGCAGTTCAAGACCCCGGAGTCCGATCGTCAGGCGATCCAGATGCTGCAACTAGTCAAGAAGATGCGGGCCGTGCTGCGTGTCGAGCACAACAAGGGCAAGATTGACCCTCAGGGGTTTGCCCAGGAAGAGCGTCGCCTCGAGCTGATGCAGCTCAAGATCAACATCTCCAATCTGGTCAAGCGGGCGATGGATGCCCGCATTCAGGGCCAATATGGTACTTGCCGCCAGCTCTATACCAAGGGTCTGTCGGCCATGGCGAGCGTGGGCGACAAGGATCCCTATCTGCTGGCTCGTGAAGAGGATATGCGTCAGGGGCTCAAGGAGCTTGAAGAGCTGCAGCAGCAAAACAGCGCGCAGGATCTGCAAAACATCAAGGACAAGGAAGCCGACGAGCTCGATGTCCTGTTTCAACCCAAGAAGAAATGGTAAGCATGTCCCACCCACTCGATTCCACACTGGGGCCAATGGCCCCATTTGTTTCTCAGCTGTTGGCCGAACTGGCCGCCACTGGCGTCACAATTTCACAGCCAACGGTCGATCACCTCTGTTATCGGGCGGCAACCCTGCAGGAGTACCGCGCGCTATGTGCTGTGTTGGCTGAGGCGGGCACCTTGCTGGTGGAGGGTATGATTGGCGGACGTCCCATAGCCACTTATCAGTTGCATCAGCCGCTGTTGGTTGATGAGGTACAGGTACCCTGTATCGAGCTGGCTGCACCGAAACCGGGTCGCGTCCATCGGGCTGGGCTGGAACATATCGAGCTGGTGGTCGCTTCACTGCAGGAGCTGGTAGCGCGCTATCCCGAGCTGCCATTCAAAACCGGCAACATGCAGGATACCCGCAACCCCGATATTGGCCTGATGTTGCCCTCCGGACAGATCAAGTTTCATCTGCTCCCGCTGGCGGAGGTGATCGCCGAAGAGGTGGCGACCGGTGCTGTGGTCGCGGTGCCTGCGGATTATTTCGAGCAGGAGTGATCCTGCGCTCAATGCGGTGCGAGCCTGACAGGATCTTGAATAACGCAGCAAAAGGGGTCACCGGTGTGACCCCTTTTGCTATCTGGCGGTGCTTGGTGGCGAGATCGCTATCTGCTCGTGGGTGACCCTGTTTGCGCTGAGCCCGTTACCCGTGTCTGTGGGGTTGCTGGGCGGGCAGTGGCGATTGGCTTCGCTGCTTGAGACGGCCGAGCCAGAGGCTCAAGCCTGCTGTCAGGATGAGGACTAGTTCAATACCTATGACCAGACCGCCTAGCTCGCCCTGTTCCCAGAAGGGGTGCAGGTAAAGCCCACCCAGACTGGCTCCCAGATAGTAGGCCACCAGATAGAGGGAGGAGGCGAGTGCACGGTTGTGTTCGACATGATGACCGACCCAGGCACTGGCGCAGGCGTGTGCCAGGAAAAAGCCGAAGCTGGAGATCAGCAAGCCACTCAGGATCCCGAGCAGACTGCACTGCAGCAGCCACAGACTCCCGAGGGCCATCAGCGCGATCCCGACCAGCAGCATGCGTTGTGCCCCCCAGCGATTGGCAAAGCGACCGCTCAGAGAGGAGGCCACCGTCCCCGAGAGATAGGTGAGAAACAGCATGCCGAGCCACTGGGTGGGCAAGGAGAAAGGAGGCTTGGCCAGCAGGAAAGTGAGGTAGCTGAACTGGTTCAAAAACACCATAAAGTTGAGTCCCCCGATAAGGTAAGCCCCTACCAGCAAGGGATTGGTCAGGTGTTGCTGCAAGGCGCGAGCAAATTGGCCGCGAACGGGGGCGCTCGCCACAAAGCGGGTCTGATGGGGCAGCAGCCAGAAGACCAGCGGCAGCAGTGACAGGCTGATCACACCAATCCCCAGAAAGGTATGCTGCCAGTCGCCAAACCAGCCCGCCAACAGACCGCCGACCACTCGACCGGCAATGCCACCGAGGGAGTTGGCGGCAATATAGACCCCCACCGCCGAGAGCAGCGCCCGTTTGCTGAACTCTTCCCCCATATAGGCAATCGCGGTCGCGGGCAGCCCTGCCAGCAGCGCGCCCTGCAAGATGCGTAGCAGCAGCAGGGTGCCAAACTGCTCAACCAGCGGGATTAACAGTGAGAGCAGGATCGCCAGGGTGAGGGTACCCAGCATGACCTGCCGACGGCCATGGCGATCCGCCAGTCTGGCGCAGATCAGCAGGGAGGCGGCGAGGCCTGCTGTGCATCCTGCCAGGGTCCAGCTGGCCGAGAGGGAGTTGACCGAGAAGACCTCGGCAATCAGGGGTAACAGGGGATGGGTCTGGTAGAGGTTCAGAAACACCAGAAAAGAGCCCAGGCTGAGGGCCAGGGTTGCACGTATCCACTCGCGACTTCCAACTTCAATCATTGCGTATTGTCCTGACTACTTTTGGTCAGGGTAGAGTCCTTGCGATTATAAATATAATATATTTAAGTTATCCATCTCATAAGATGAATTGATACATGGATCTGAAACAGCTCACCTATCTGCTGGCGGTCAGGGATGCCGGCTCATTTACCAAGGCAGCCAACAGTTTGCATGTGGCACAACCTGCCATCAGCATGGCCATCGCCAAGCTGGAGCAGCAGCTCGAGTTGCGGCTGTTTGATCGGCAGGACCGGGCGGTACGGCTCACCCCAGAGGGAGAGGTGCTCTGTCGCCATGCCGAGCGTCTGTTGCTGCAGATGCATCAGGCCGAGGCCGAGATGGCCGAGCTCAAGGGGCTGGAGCGGGGGGAAGTGCGGATCGGGATCCCCTACATGATGGGCTCCTACTATTTTCCCCCTCGTCTGATGGCCTTCAAGCACCGCTACCCCGGCCTCAAGATCCGGGTCGAAGAGGCCGGTACCCGCGAGCTGCTCAGCCGGATGGTGGATGGCTCCCTCGATCTGGCCATTCTCATCACCAGTGATCTCCCCCCTGCCATCGAGGGGGCACATCTGCTGAGCGAAGAGATGTTGATGGTGGTGGGGGACGAGCACCCCTTGCGTGGCGCATCGGCCGTCACCCTCTCGCAGTTTTTCGCTCAGGAGCTGGCGCTGTTTCGCCGTGGCTTTTATCACCGGGAGCATATGGAGGCGCTGGCCCAGAGCCTGGGCGTTGAACCCGATATCGCCTTCGAGAGCAATCTTATCCCTCTGCTCAAGGCGGTGGTGCGGCAAGGCTTTGCTGTGACCACCTTCTTGCGGATGGTGCTGGAAGAGGAGCCGGATCTGAGTGGCGTACCCTTCGACCCGCCCATCTATCTCGATCTCTGCGTGGCGTGGCGGCGTGGCGATCCGCTCTCCATGGCCAACCGTGCCTTGCGTGATTTCCTACTCAAGGAGCGCCCGGCCTGATGGCGGCGGGCTATTGCTGAAAGTTTGTTACTATTAACGGTGGGTTCGCTTGAGGGCTACACCATGAAATTGCAGCAATTGCGCTATATCGTCGAGGTGGCGAACCACAGGCTGAATCTGTCGGCCACCGCCGAGAGCCTCTTTACCTCCCAGCCCGGGATCAGCAAACAGGTGCGGATGCTGGAGGATGAGCTGGGGATCCAGATCTTCGAGCGCAGCGGCAAACACCTGACCCAGATCACCCCCATAGGTCGGGACGTGATCAAAGTGGCCGCCGAGGTGCTGGACAAGGTGGCCACCATCAAGGTGATGGCCAGGCAGCATGTGCATCCGGAGCAGGGAACCCTCACCATTGCCGCTACTCATCTGCAAGCCCGTTATATTCTGCCCGCCATCCTCAAGGTTTTTATGGCCCGCTTTCCCAAAGTTGCCGTAACTGTGATGCAGGGGAGTGCGGCGCAGTGCCGCGTAGCTGTGCATGATGGCGCTGCCGATCTGCTGCTGGCGGATGAACCTGAGGAGGGGAGCGATCTGCTCATGCTCCCCTCTTTTCAGTGGCAACGGGGCTTGGTGCTGCCCAAGGATCATCCGTTGGCCAAAGCAACATCGCTGACCCCGGCCGAGCTGGTGGAGTTTGCATTGGTGACCGATGGAAGGGCGCTCTCTGCTGCACATGGCACTGATTGCGCTCATGCCGAGAGCCGAATCGCCTGCTGTGCGAGCGACAGCGATGTGCTCAAGACCTATGTCAGACAAGGAATGGGCATCGGGGTGATGGCAACTTTTGCTTGGGAGCCCCAGCGCGATGGGGATCTGGTGCTCAAAACGGCGCCCTGGCTACCAAGCGGTGTGGCCACTATCGGGTTGCGCAGAGGGGCATTTTTATGCGGCTATCTCTACGATCTGATTGAACGTCTCGCGCCGCAATTGACCCGCGAGAGGGTCGAACAATACTGTGCTGCCCGCACTGGCGAAGAGCTTGAAGCTCTGCTGGCCAATCTGACCGTGCCACTTAGATAGCCAGGGTTGATGTGTGGTCGTCCCAAGAAAAACGCCTCCGAATAGGAGGCGTTTGACTATCTGGTATTCGTCAATGCAGGCTCACTTCTTCAGCATATGATCCAGCTTGTTGGCCTTGGTCGACAGATAGAACTCGTTGTGGGGATTGCGCCCTTCCTGCAACGGTACCCGTTCGGCCACCGGAATACCGAAGGATTCCATCGCTTTCATCTTGCGCGGGTTGTTGGTCATCAGTTTGAGAGACTTGACCTCAAGCTGCTTGAGCATATCGGCGCAGATGGTGTAGTCGCGCATATCGGCGGCGAAACCAAGGGCCACGTTGGCTTCCACGGTATCGGCCCCCTGATCCTGCAGGTGATAGGCGCGGATCTTGTTGAGCAAGCCGATGCCACGGCCCTCTTGACGCACATACAACAACACGCCACGACCGGCTTTGGCGATATTCTCCATGGCCGCCTGCAACTGAAAACCGCAGTCACAACGCAGGCTGAACAGGGCGTCGCCGGTCAGACACTCTGAGTGGATCCGGCCCAGCACGGGCTCTTCACCGGTAATGTCGCCCATCACCAGTGCGGCGTGATCTTTGCCTGTGCCGGTTTCCTGAAAACCTACCAGCGTGAAGGTGCCCCAGGGGGTTGGCAATTTGGATTGGGCCACGAGGGTAACGCTGCTCATAGGTTGCTCCTTACTACTAACGGCTCAAAAAAGGGGGCCAGTTTAGCGCGCCTTATCAGGAACGACCATAAGAACAAGTCCCTGCATTGCTTAATGAAATCTCCAAATGAGATACAAGCACAGCTGTCCGGCGGGGTTTTGGCCCTTTGTGCGGATTGATGACTGCCAGGCTCACCACATTCGGGTATAATCGGCGCCCATTAACCCACCCCTTCGGGATGGGAGCAACACAGTGCAGGAGAGAAGTTATGCCTCAGATGGCCCCCGTAATGACAATTGATGGCCCCAGTGGTGCAGGTAAAGGCACCTTGTGTCAGCTGCTTGCTGAGAAGCTGGGTTGGCACTTGCTGGACTCGGGCGCCATCTATCGGGTGCTGTCCCTGGCCGCCCTGCATCACGATGTAGAGCTGGACAGTGAAGCCTCACTGGTGCCACTGGCTGCCAATCTGGATGTGCAATTTCAGGTAGAAGGCGATTTGGTCAAGGTGATCCTGGAAGGGGAAGATGTCTCCCGCACCATCCGCACCGAAGAAGTGGGTAATGCTGCCAGTAAAATCGCTGCCTTCCCCCGGGTGCGCGAAGCCTTGCTGCGCCGTCAGCGGGCATTTCGTCAGGCCCCGGGTCTGATTGCCGATGGTCGTGACATGGGCACAGTGGTTTTCCCCGAGGCCGAGGTGAAGATTTTCCTCGACGCCAGTGCCGAAGAACGGGCCCAGCGTCGCTATAAGCAGTTGCAAGATAAGGGCTTTGATGTTAACTTTGAGCGTCTTTTAACCGAGATTCGGGAACGTGACGATCGCGACAGAAATCGCGCTGCTGCACCCCTGAAACCGGCAGAAGATGCTCTGGTGGTAGACTCTACCGCCATGACCATAGATGAAGTGCTGGCAACAGTACTCGCCTATGCAGAGCAACAACTTGGTGATGCCAGCGCAAGCTGACATCCGGTCGTCTGCACCAAGGATGGCGCAGATTATTTAAAACAGCCCCGCTTGTGCCGGATTGCAAGTGGATGTTTCATTTGTGACATAAACAATGATCGAATCTTTTGCTCAACTCTTTGAAGAGTCCCTGAACGCCGTTGAAACCCGTCAAGGTTCCATCGTCAAGGGTACTGTCGTTGCTATCGAGAACGGTTTCGTACTGGTTGACGCCGGTCTGAAATCCGAGTCCGCTATCCCGGCTGAAGAATTCAAGAACGCCATGGGCGAGCTGGAAATCAACGTCGGCGACACCGTTGACGTGGCTCTGGACTCTATCGAAGATGGTTTCGGCGAAACCAAGCTGTCCCGCGAAAAAGCCAAGCGCCACGAAGCCTGGCTGCAGCTTGAGAAGGCTTACGAAGAGCAAGCTACCGTTATCGGTATCATCAACGGCAAGGTCAAGGGTGGTTTCACCGTTGAACTGAACGGCATCCGTGCCTTCCTGCCGGGTTCTCTGGTTGACGTGCGTCCGATCCGTGACACCGCTCACCTAGAAAACAAAGAACTCGAGTTCAAAGTCATCAAGCTGGACCAGAAGCGCAACAACGTTGTTGTTTCCCGTCGTGCCGTGATCGAGACCGAGAACACCTCCGAGCGCGAAAGCCTGCTGGCTAACCTGCAAGAAGGTCAAGAAGTTAAGGGTATCGTCAAGAACCTGACCGACTACGGTGCATTCGTAGATCTGGGCGGTGTTGACGGCCTGCTGCACATCACCGACATGGCGTGGAAGCGCGTTAAGCATCCTTCCGAAATCGTCAACGTTGGCGACGAGATCGCTGTCAAGGTTCTGAAGTTCGACCGCGAGCGTACTCGTGTATCCCTGGGTCTGAAGCAGCTGGGCGAAGATCCCTGGGTTGCTATCGCCAAGCGTTACCCGGAGACCACCCGTCTGTCTGGCCGCGTGACCAACCTGACTGACTACGGCTGCTTCGTTGAAATCGAAGAAGGCGTTGAAGGCCTGGTACACGTATCCGAGATGGATTGGACCAACAAGAACATCCACCCGTCCAAAGTTGTTAACGTTGGCGACGTGGTTGACGTGATGGTTCTGGACATCGACGAAGAGCGTCGTCGTATCTCCCTGGGTCTGAAGCAGTGCAAATCCAACCCGTGGCAGCTGTTTGCCGAAACTCACGCCAAAGGCGACCGTGTTTCCGGCAAGATCAAGTCCATCACTGACTTCGGTATCTTCATCGGTCTGGATGGTGGCATCGACGGCCTGGTTCACCTGTCTGACATCTCCTGGAACAACCAGGGCGAAGAAGCCGTGCGTGAATTCAAGAAAGGCGACGAGATCGAAGCCGTTGTTCTGCAAGTGGATCCGGAGCGTGAGCGCATCTCCCTGGGTGTCAAGCAGATCGAAGAAGACCCGTTCAACAAGTACCTGGCTGACAACAAGAAAGGTGCTATCGTGAAGGGTAAGGTTACCGAGGTTGATGCCAAAGGTGCCGTTATCGAACTGGCTGATGGCGTAGAAGGCTACCTGCGTGCCTCCGACGCTGCTCGTGACCGCGTAGAAGACGCCACTCTGGTGCTGTCTGTTGGTGACGAAGTTGAAGCTAAATTCATGGGCGTTGATCGTAAGAACCGCACCGTAAGCCTGTCTGTCCGTGCTAAGGACGAGGCTGATGAGCGTGTTGCTATCGATAACCTGAACCAGCAAGAAGAAGTTGTGTTCAGCAATGCTATGATGGAAGCGTTCAAAGCCGCCAAGGGTGAGTAATCCTTGATGCAAGAAAAGGGCGGCATTGCGCCGCCCTTTTTTATCCTGGCAAAATGAATATTGCATGTGATCGGGGAAGGAGATTTAACGTTATGACCAAATCAGATCTCATCGAACAACTGGCAGCCAGCCGCATGCATATGCCGGCCAAGGATGTCGAAGCCGCCATCAAGGAGATCCTTGAGCAGATGGCGTCGACCTTGCAAAACGGCGACCGGATTGAAATCCGCGGATTTGGCAGTTTTTCACTGCACTATCGTGCGCCCCGTGTGGGCCGCAACCCCAAGACTGGGGACAAGGTTGAACTGACCGGGAAATATGTCCCGCACTTCAAACCTGGCAAAGAGTTGCGCGAGCGCGTCAACATCATTGAATAATGCAGAAATGGGCATACCTCGGGTATGCCTTTTTTCTTTTTGGCACCGATTCCTGTGCCAATCGTCTTGTTTCTTAAACTCTTTTCCCATTCACTCTAGAGTCTGCCTGCGATTTTAAGGATAATCAGCCTCTCATTAGATACTGACAGGGAGCTCTTATGAAGCGTATTTTGGCCCTCATTCCGCTGGTGCTGGTGTTTGTTCTGACCCTGGCGCTGGGCTCACAAAATGGCCAGCTGGTTCAGTTCAATTACCTGATCGCTCAGGGTGAGTTTTCGCTTGCCATGCTGTTGGGCTTCTTCTTCGCTGGCGGTTTTTTGCTGGGCTGGCTGGTATTCGGCCTGCTGTTCCTGCGCCTGAAAATGCAAAACCGCACCCTCAACCGCACCATGCGTCGTCAATCCCGCGAGTTGGAGCTGGCCCGGTCACCGGGTAAGGAATAATGTTCCTCAATGCTTGAACTGCTTTTCCTGCTGTTGCCCATCGCCGCCGGTTATGGCTGGTACATGGGGCGCAGGAGTGTTCGCCAGGACACCCAGAAACAGAGTAACCAGTTTTCCCGCCAGTATGTGGCGGGCCTCAACTATTTGCTGTCCGATGAATCCGACAAGGCGGTGGATCTCTTTATCCAGCTGCTTGAGGTGGACAGTGAAACCATCGAAACACACCTCTCCCTCGGCAACCTGTTTCGCCAGCGTGGGGAGGTTGATCGTGCCATCAAGATCCACCAGAACCTGGTAACCCGCCAGCTGACCCGGGAGCAGCGACAGCTTGCCCTGCAGGAGCTTGCGCGCGACTTTCTTGCTGCTGGTCTGCTCGATCGGGCGGAAGCGCTCTGGAATGAGCTGTGTGATGACAGCGACTATGAAGAGACGGCGCTGGCACAGCTGTTGATCATCCATCAGCAGTTGCGGGATTGGGATAAGGCCATCAATGTGGCGATGCGTCTGCAAAAATTCCAGGGCAAGAAGCTGGCCGACCCCATCTCCCATTTCTATTGCGAACAGGCCGAAATCGCGCTGCGTGAGGGCAATAAAGGGGAGGGGCTGGCCAAGCTCAAACGGGCGCTCAGTATCAATCCGGCATGTGCCCGGGCCAGTTTGCGCCTCGCTGAGCTCGCCATGGCAGATGGAGAGTATGAGCAGGCCAGCAAGGAGCTGCTGCGGGTGTTCGAGCAGGATATCGACTTTGCCTCCGAGGCGATGCCCAAATTGCTCGAGTGCTATCAGCAGTTGGGCCGTACGCCCGCATTGATCCCGCTGCTTGAGAAGGCAGTGGAAGATCACGCCGGCGTCAGCGTGACCCTGGCTCTTGCCAAGCTGGTTGAAGAGCGTGATGGCCTGAGCCAGGCCCGTTCGCTGGTGCTGCGTCAGCTGCGTCGTCATCCGTCGATGAAAGGTTTTTACCAGCTGGTGGGTTTTCAGCTGGCCAGTGCGGAAGAGGGGCCTGCCAAGGAGAGCCTCGAACTGCTGCAACAACTGGTCGGCGAGCAGATCAAAATCAAGTCAACCCACAAGTGTCGGCAGTGCGGCTTTGCCACTCACTCGCTGTTCTGGCAGTGTCCGTCTTGTCGCCAGTGGGGTTCCATCAAGCCGATCCGTGGTCTGGACGGTGAATAACAAGCAATAGGATGTGAGATGCAAGATCCCAAAGTACTGGTAGCGCTGGATTATCAGCACGAGGCAGATGCCTTAGCGTTCGTTGAACGTATCTCTCCGGCCCAGTGCCGTCTCAAGGTAGGCAAGGAGATGTTTACCCTGTTTGGCCCGCAGTTTGTACGCCAGCTGGTGGCCAAGGGATTCGATGTCTTTCTGGATCTGAAATTTCACGATATTCCCAATACCGTTGCCAAAGCCGTGGCAGCCAGTGCCGAGCTCGGTGTCTGGATGGTCAACGTGCATGCCAGTGGTGGTGAGCGGATGATGCGTGCCGCCAAAGAGGCGCTGCTGCCTTATGGCGACAAGGCGCCATTGTTGATCGGGGTGACCGTACTGACCAGCATGGAGCAGTCCGACATGATCCCTCTTGGCCTGGATGTAAGCCCTGCCGAGCAGGTGATCCGGCTGGCTACCTTGACCAAGGCATCCGGCTTGGATGGGGTGGTCTGCTCTGCCAACGAGGCCCATGAGCTGAAAGCCTTGCTGGGTGATGAGTTCAAGCTGGTGACTCCGGGTATTCGCCCGACCGGCTCAGCGGCCGGGGATCAGCGCCGGGTGATGACACCGAAAGCGGCGGTCGAGGCGGGGTCCGATTATCTGGTTATCGGTCGCCCCATTACGCAGGCTGCCGATCCGGCCGCCATGCTGGCCAGCATCAATGCCGAGCTGGCTGGTGCGTAACAGGCTCACTCAGTGATACGCGGTGCAGGCCGAGTAACAGGCCTGCACCGGCCCCGATAAGATGAGAGCCGATGTGTACCTTGGCATTGATCAGGGTGGATATCGGGCTCTCTCCTGCGTTGTAGACGTCCATCGCCAGCTTGAGCCCCATCCCTGCCAACAGTAGCCAGCCCGACGTGCGGCGTCCGTGGCGGATATCCTGCATTGCCCCCCAGACAAACAGGCCATGCAGCGAGCCTGATAGCCCCATGTACCATTGGGTCTGCGGGCACCACCACCAGATCCCCAAGCCCACTGCCAACCAGAGCAGCAGCATCAGCAGCGGCAGGCGAGCCCCACCCAGATAGTCGCGAAACAGGCTATAGAGGATGGCGAGGCCGCCCAGATTGAGCAGCAGGTGCCACAGATTGGTATGAGCCAGATTGCCTGTTATGATCCGCCACCCTTCGCCCCCGGCGATCAAGGGCCGATCGAAGGAGAGCTGAAGATTGGGAACGGTAAAGAAGAGTAGCAAGCTGGTGAGAGAGAGCGTGATAACCCAGAGCAATCCAGATTTGTCTGACAACATGAAACAGTCCAACGACAAGAACAGTCGATACTGTACACGTTGCACCCGAGCCCTCAAAGCCTGCCTGTGCGATTATATTGTGCCGGTTGACAATCACACGCCCCTCTACATCTTGCAGCACCCCAACGAGGTGGCACATCCCAAGGGGACTGCGGCGCTGCTGGCAGCCTCTTTGCAACAGTGCGAGATCCATGTGGGGGAGGACTTTTCCCGCGATGAGTGGCTCAATGGGTTGCTTGCAGATCCTTCCCGTCGCTGCTATCTACTCTGGCCGGATGAGGATGCCATTTCGCTGACCGATCTTCGCCAACAGTGGGAGAGTGAATCCTCTGGCTCCGCATCCGTCGCCTTTATCTTGCTTGACGGCACCTGGCGCAAAGCCTATCGCATGTTGCAGAGCAACCGAGCACTGGCCCGTTTGCCCCGTATCGGCATTGGTGCCATTGCCGGTCAATATGCCATTCGCAAGAAACCCTTTCCCGATGCCCTCTCTACCATAGAGGCGGGCTATCACCTCTTGTCCCGGTGGGAGGGAAGGCAGGAGCGCTATGCGCCCTTGCTGACCCTGTTCAATCGGTTGAATACCCAGTGGCAGGACTTTGCCGGAGGCCGCCGCGCGTGACAATTCAAGGAGTTATCAAGATGAAAAAAGCAGTCGTGGTTTTCAGTGGCGGTCAGGACAGCACCACCTGTCTGGTACAGGCATTGGCTCAGTATGATGAAGTGCACGCCATCACCTTCGACTATGGCCAGCGCCATCGGGAAGAGATCGACACCGCGCGTCGTCTGGGCAGTGCTCTGGGGATTGCCGCCCACAAGGTGATGGATGTGACGCTGCTCAATGAGCTGGCGGTCTCTGCCCTGACCCGTGACGACATCCCGGTCAGCTGCGAGCTGCAGGATAATGGCCTACCCAACACCTTCGTGCCGGGTCGCAATATCCTGTTCCTGACCCTGGCTTCCATCTATGCCTATCAGGTGGGCGCCGAAGCGGTGATCACCGGTGTCTGCGAGACCGACTTCTCCGGCTATCCCGATTGCCGTGACGAGTTTGTCAAGGCCCTCAATCAGGCGGTGTCGCTGGGGCTGGATCGCGGCATCCGTTTTGAAACTCCCTTGATGTGGCTCGACAAGGCCGAGACCTGGGCACTGGCGGATCACTATGGTCACCTCGACACGGTGCGCCAGCAGACCCTGACCTGCTACAACGGCATTGCCGGTGACGGTTGCGGCACGTGTCCTGCGTGTGAACTGCGCAGTCGCGGCCTGAACAACTATCTGGCCGACAAGGCGGGCATCATGGCCAGACTGTTTGAGAAAACCGGGCCGGGTGAGAAAAGCGCAGAGTGAGCCTGCGTCTTGCCGTGGCTTGGGGTATAATCCGCGACTTTTGCAACAAGCCGTGATCGAGATGCACTACCCAATCAACGAGATTTTCCAGACCATCCAGGGGGAGGGTATCTTTACTGGCCTGCCCGCCATCTTTGTTCGCCTGCAGGGTTGCCCGGTGGGCTGCCCCTGGTGCGATACCCGTCATACCTGGGTTGTTGATCCGGCTCGTGAAGTGGGCAAGGCGGCGGTGCTGGATCGCTCCAACGAATCCGATTGTTGGAGCCAACTTAGCAGCGCGCAGATTATCAAGAGCTTTACCGACCTGGGTTATCAGGCGCGCCATGTGGTGATCACCGGTGGCGAGCCCTGCCTCTACGATCTGCACGAACTCTCGTCAGCCCTGCTGGCGGCGGGTTATCAGGTGCAGATTGAAACCAGTGGCACCAGCGAGATCAAGACCCATGAGCAGACTTGGGTGACCGTCTCCCCCAAAATCGGCATGAAAGGAGGGCTGCCTGTACTGGTTTCTGCGTTGGAGCGGGCCAACGAGATCAAGCATCCGGTGGCGACCGAGCACCATATTGAAGAGCTGGATGCGCTGCTCGCGACCGCAACTCTGCGCCCGGACGTGGTCATTGCCTTGCAGCCGATCAGCCAGAAACCACGGGCCACTCAATTGGCGATGGATACCTGTATCGCGCGTAACTGGCGACTCTCAATCCAGACTCATAAATATCTGGATATCGATTAATATGGATTGGCGATCCGACGAACAGGTACTGCTGACCCTGACCAGCAAGATGCCTTACGGTAAATATCAGGGGCGGCGTATCATCGATATTCCCGAGCCCTATCTGGTGTGGATGGCGCGCAGCGGTTTTCCGGCGGGTAAATTGGGCCAGACACTGGCGCTGGCTTATGAAATCAAACTCAATGGGCTCGAGTCCATGATTATTCCCATTATTAACAGGATGTCGGTATGAGAATATATACGAGGCAGGGCGACAAAGGCATGACCCGGCTGGCCGATGGTATCCCATTGCCCAAGGATCATTTGCGGGTCGAGACCTACGGTTATATCGATGAGCTCAACTCCCATATTGGCTTGCTAATTTGTGACATCCCGTCGCAAGAGGTTGGCTTATTGGCTGATTTACTGCTGTTGCAACAAGAGTTGTTTGATCTGGGGGGGGAGTTGGCATTCTCCAGCGATGCCCAGAATGAAGCAATTTGGCAAGTTAATGCCGCCTGGACCACTCGCCTTGAACAGCAGATAGATCGTTATAGCGAGTCATTGCCACCGCTGCGCCAATTTATATTGCCGGGTGGTTCCCGTGCCGCGGCGCAAGCGCATGTGGTGCGTACTCTGGTGCGTCATTGCGAGCGCTTGCTGCTGACATTGAGCCGGGAAGAGCGTGTCAACCCCGAGGTCCTGCCCTATCTGAACCGGATGAGTGACTGGTTCTTTACCGTTGCCCGCTATCTCATCTGCATGGCAGGGGGGCGTGAAGTGCTGTGGGTCAAGGCAGCAGATCGCCCGTAATCGGCTATCTGACATTTCACATTTAAGCGCTAATAAAAAACCTCGCCTTGGCGAGGTTTTTTATTAGCAACGAGATTGAGATCAGATAGCAAAGTCTTCCAGTGATTTGCCTGCTGCCACTGCGCTGGCAATAGCCGAAGGCATACGGCCTTGGCCCGTCCATGTTTTCTCTACGCCATTATCCTGATAGCGGTATTTGGCTGGCCGTGGTGCTCGCTTTGTTTTTTCGGTCTTGCCAGATGTTGTTGCAACGGCATTGACCAGCTCGGCTGGGTCTATGCCGGCAGCTTTCAGCATTTCGCTATATTCGTTGATTTTTCGCTGATGTTCTTCGCGAGCTTGACGGGCGGCAGCTTCGTCTTGCTGGCGCTCAGCTACGATAGTGGAGAGTTTATCCAGCGCCTCTTCCAGTTGTTCCAGAGAAAGTTCGCGGCAGGTGGCACGCAGACTGCGGATATTAAGCAGTACCTTTAAAAATTCATTCATAGGAGTTACCACGTCGAGTCAGAGAAAAATATTATGTTCCAGCTGATTCTTGCTTGGTGATTTAAATAAGTCAAGCCGGGTTAAATATAATATCTGTGGGGAACATCAATACAGAGATTTAATATGGCCAGCAATAGGCTTGGTGATTGGATGCCAATGAAGCCGCAGTAGGTGAAAATATCGTCAAAGCTGGCGTTGTTGCATCATTTGACTACCATTTTACGACCTAGGTCTGTTTATCATGACTATTTAATCAAAAAACTTGCTATAAGCTACCATCTCGATAAAATGTGCATCGAATACCTTTAAGTAGAGGCGCGCTGCCTATGAGTATTTGTGCGGAGGGTGATGCCTGTGATGCACAAGGAAAGGAGTCAGCGCCGAAGTGGCCAGGCCATCATACCGGGCTGCTGGTTCTGCATCTAATAGGTGCAGGACTGCCATAGTCATCCACTATGGAGCGCTACCTGAAGGGGCTGAGGAGTATGACCTCCCCATAGGTTTTGTTTCTTTAGATCCTCTCGGTAGATCTCCACCTGTAATCTTTAGGTGCAAAGAGATCATGGACATTAGTCATTTCGCCGACTCCGGTTGGTCCGTTCTTCCCCCCCTGTTGGCTGTCGCGCTGGCGATCATGACCCGCCGCGTACTGTTGTCCCTTGGTGTGGGCATCGTCACCGGCAGTCTGCTGCTAAATCAGTTTTCACCCCTCGAATCCCTGCATTACATGTTGAATACCGTGCTCAAGATCTTCTGGGTCGATGGCGCGCTCAATCGCGACAACGTCAACATGATCCTGTTTATGCTGCTGCTGGGTGGCCTCATCAGCCTGATGAGCGTCTCCGGGGCGACCCGTGCCTTTGCCGAGTGGGCCGAGCGTCGTGCCAAGACCCGCAAGGGCGCCAAAGCGCTGACTGGCATGATGGTGTTTGCCTTCTTTATAGATGACTTCTTCCACAGCCTGTCGGTGGGGGCCATCTGCCGTCCGGTGACCGACCGCTTCCAGATCTCCCGTGCCAAACTGGCCTATCTGCTGGACTCTACCGCGGCGCCGGTCTGCGTGCTGATGCCCATCTCTTCCTGGGGCGCCTATATCATCGCTCTGGTTGGCGGCATCATGGCGGCCCACGGTCTGACCGAACAGAGCCCCATCGCGGCGTTTGTCGAGATGATCCCGATGAACCTCTACGCCGTCTTCACCCTGATCATGGTGTTGGTGGTGATCGCCTGTCAGCTGGATATCGGCCCGATGCGTCAACACGAATCGTGGGCGCTGGAAGGCAAGCTGTGGGATGAGTCCAAGGGCCGCCCCATCGGTCTGGATATGGAGAGCCCGGAAGAGAGCAACGGCGGCATGATCGACATGGTACTGCCGATCCTGACCCTGACCGCCGCCACCATCTATTTCATGATTGATTCCGGTGCTGCGGTGCTGAGCGAGAAAGGGCTGCCGTTTAGCGTGCTCGGCTCGTTCGAAAACACCAACGTCGGCTCTTCGCTGGTCTACGGTGCCCTGTGCAGTCTGGTGGTCTCCATCGGTCTGGCGATGCGCCTGAAGCTGGGTGCCAAGAACTGGATCAAGGCCGCGCCGCAGGGCGTCATGGCCATGCTGCCAGCCATCAACATCCTGCTGTTTGCCTGGACCATAGGTGCCGTGGTGCGCGATGTGGAGACCGGCAAGTATCTGGCTTCGCTGGCTAACGGCAACCTGCCGATCGAAGTGCTGCCTGCTGTGGTCTTTATCCTCTCCTGTGCCATGGCGTTTGCTACCGGCACCAGTTGGGGTACCTTCGGCATCATGCTGCCGCTGGCCGGTGACATGGCCGCCGCCAGCGACATCAGCCTGATGCTGCCGATGCTGGCGGCGGTACTGGCTGGCTCGGTGTTCGGGGATCACAGCTCACCCATCTCCAGCACCAGTATCCTCTCTGCTACCGGTGCCGGTTGCCATCACATCGATCACGTGATGACCCAGCTGCCCTATGCACTGGCCATCGCCTTCGGTGCGGCCATCGGTTACCTGGCGATGGGCTTGATGCACTCCAGCCTGGCCGGTTTCAGTGTCAGTGCCCTCTGGTTCGTGCTCTTTACCGGCTATCACCTGAAAAAGGCTAAAGCGCGGCCAGTGCTGGCCACCGCGTAACATTTATAGAGCAAGGGGCCCGCGGGCCCCTTGGTTTTGTCAGGGGCTTTGGTTAGCATGCGCCCCATAAATTCAGTTTCGGAACAGTATCATGGCTTCACTGCACTACAAATTTGCCACCATGAATTCAGGCAAATCCACCCAGCTCATTCAGGCGCACTTCAACTATCTGGAGCGGGGCATGCATCCTCTGGCGATGACGCCAGCCATCGATGACCGTTTCGGGGTCGGGGTGATCAGTGCCCGAGTAGGCCTTGAACTGAAGGTGGACGTGTTCAGCGACAGCTGTGATCTGTTTGAAATGGTGAAAGCGCGCCATGCGAAGAAACATATCGATGTTTTCATCGTGGACGAGGCCCAGTTCCTGACCCGTGAGCAGGTCTACCAGTTAGCCCGCATCGTCGATGAGCAGGATATTCCGGTGATGGCCTATGGCCTCAAGACCGATTTTCGCGGCGAGCTGTTCCCGGGCTCCTACCATCTGCTCTGTCTGGCCGACAAGTTTGAAGAGCTGAAGAGCATCTGCTGGTGTGGCAACAAGGCTCACATGAACTCCCGGGTCAACGAAGCGGGGCAGGTGATGCGTGATGGCGAACAGGTGGAGATCGGTGGCAACGATCGCTATGTGTCACTCTGTCGCAAACACTATCTCGAAGGTCGGGCTTACAAGTAATTCGGCTGCGATATTTGAATCGTCGAGAAGGGCGCCAATCTGGCGCCCTTTTTATGTTCCCCAACTTGTATCGCTGTGGTTCAGTCGATCTCGATATCCACCGGCGCAATGATGGGGTCGGCCACCGGCAGGCGTTGAAACAGCTGGCGAAAATGGTGCTGTACCCGGCCGATATCCACCAGCGACATGCCGGAGGCAAAACCGAACCAGACATAGAGGCCGGTGAGATCGCGAAACATCGGCGGCAAATAGCGGGGAGCGGCAATCAGCCCCTCCAGATAGTGCTGATAGAGCACCGGAATGTCATCCAGTGTCACCTTGCCGACAAACAGCATCGGCAGGATCTCGGGCACCCCTTCCAACACGGCGCTGCGGATAAAGTTGACCGTCTCCACATAGCCACGCACGTAGGAGAGATCCTTGGTAAAGCAGGCACCGCCGCCCACCATGCCGCCACGAAAGACCCGCTGGGTGATCTTGTAGGCGTCGTGCTCGCTGGTGCCTTGCTGTACGAAGTGCTGAAACACCTCGATAAAATCGGCGCCGCGCTCGGCCATGTCGATGGCCATCACCCGATCGGAGATACGCTTGGCCCGATCCGGAAAGGAGCTGAAGGTGAGGGTCTCTATCAGGACGGCCAGCCCCTCCTGACAGGCGGTGATCCGCGGTGAACCGGCGCTCAGCCAGGTGGCATAAGGCTGCTGGCGACCGTTGAGGGTGGTGCCGACATGGACCCACCCCTCGTGTACCTCCAGCACCTGCAAATCCAGCTCGGAGAAACGGGCGTGGGAGTTGAGCTTGATGTAGTCGCCCCCGGCCGCGGCGTCAGAGACGATGCCATCGCTCAGCTTCACCTGTACAGTGCCGTCACTGAAGTAGCTCGACAGCTTGCCCTGCAGTTTGGCGACCGCAGCTTCTCCTTCGAACTCCTTGGGATAGGGACGCACCAGATGGCGCGCGCCGGGCAGGGAGAAGATATCGCACAGGCGGGCGCCCAGCTCCTTGAGGGTCTTGCGATCCCCGCGCAGGTGATCGCTGGCAGAGCCATAAAGCAGCTGGCTGTAACGCTGAAAATCGGGTTGGCCGCGCTGGCGCAGCATCTCGATCACCACCATGTACTGATCGACCGTCTCTTGCAGGATCCGCCCTAGATCGTCCTGTGGCCCCAGTTTTCTGCGGATCCGGTCCCGCAGCTCCTTGAGCTCCAGATACTTGTTGCGCGGATCGAAGCCAAGGGGGAGGGCATCATAGAAGTGCCTGTCGATAGCGGGCTGCTCTCTGCCACCGCTTGCCAGAAAGCGCTCTTGCAGATGGCGTGGCCACTTGATGGCATCCAGAATCCGGATGGGTTTTTGCAGGGTGAGCAGCTCATCCGAGAGTGATTTCAGATGAAGGCGATACTTTTCTTGGATGGTCATGGGGCCCCCTGTGGGGCAAGCGTCATCGTGGATTTGGCTGAGTATATGCATAGCGCTTGCCAAAAAGAAGCGAGCCGCATGGTTATCGGGTTGGCGCGCTTTTTGTTGCTGGCAAATTGGTTTAGACTGCGCCCCTTGATCCCAATCTTGTCGTGGAAATGATGAATATCCCCAGCTCCGAAATGATAATGCGTTGGTTGCAACAGGCTCGTATCGAGCACTATGTCTGCGACCAGTGTCACGGTATCCACATTGTCTCTTTGCAGTCGGTCGATGGTATTCAGGAGAGCCGGATCTTCGTGGAAGAGGAAGGTCTGCTGTTCTCCTCCGAGCTGGAAGTTCGCCCCTCGGCCCTGTTACCACTGGTTGCCGAACTGGGACGACTCAATATGCAGTACCCCTCCCTCAAGGTGTTCCTCGATATCATCGATGACAACCTGCCGCGGCTGGTGGTCGGCCATACCGTCTTTACCAAGGCCGGACTCAGCGTCGAGCAGTTCCTGCTGTTCGTGCAAAGCACCATCGCTGCCACCCACGAACTGGTTGCCGAATGCGAACGTTCCGGCTTCCTCAACCTGCCAGAAATCCAGGTTGCGCCGGAATCTGTGCATTAAGTGTTCGAACGGTTCGCCAGGTGAAAAAAGCCGTTGACGCGGGCGGGGCTTTCCCCTAAATTACGCCCCGTTCCAGCGCAACGGCGCAGAGAACACAGTGTTGGCTGAACACGTTAAACCACAGACCAAAATTTGGTGAGGTGTCCGAGTGGCTGAAGGAGCACGCCTGGAAAGTGTGTATACGGCAACGTATCGAGGGTTCGAATCCCTCCCTCACCGCCACATTGCAAAGCCCTGATGGAAACATCAGGGCTTTTTGCTTTCTGGCGCAATCCCCGCGTGGTTGCTGGCATAGGAATGCAAATCCTCATTGTTGATAGCCCAGCATCTGGCTGAACCTCTTGGGCAATCGTAGTGAAAAGCCTCGGTGACTTTGACGCCACGGCCAACCCATTGGTCGATCCTTTTAAAGTTTCCGCCCAATTCAGTAAAAGGGCCTCTCGCAAGAGAGGCCCTTTTCATTGCTCGCTGATTTGCCCTTCTCGGTACTTGAAAGGCATTCCGTGGTGATACGGGTTAATGCTCCACAGTCAGCGGATCCGGGGGCAGGTTCAGATGCTTGGTGATGGCCTGATAGAGCTGGGGGTAGTTATCGTCAAAATGGTGTCCTCCCGGCAGGGTGATGCTGGTGACGTTGGGTTGGTTGAGACGAGGGCAGAGGCGGTCGCCGTCATCGTCATCGGCTCCTTGCAGGCAGAGCATCGGCAGATCGCGGATGGTCTTCACCTGCGGTTCGGTCGGGTAGCTGCGGGTCTTGTGGGTCAGCATGTCGCTGACGTGGATCTCGAAATCCGAGCTGGTAGAGGGGGAGAGCATCACGGCCCCGACTAGTCCCTGACGATAGTGCTCCGGCAACCGGTTGATGACGAAGGGGGCAATCTCTGCACCAAACGAGAAACCGACCAGTAGCCAGTGGGGGCGCTGCCAGCGGGCCTGATAATCATCGAGGATCCGCTCCAGATCGGCGGTCACCTGCTCCGGGGTTTTCTTCTTCCAGTAGTAGGTCAGGGAGCTCCAGCCCACGACCGGCATGCCGTTCAGCTGAAACTGGGCGCTCAGCCCCTTGTCGAGGGCCGCCCAGCCACCATCGCCGCTGAGAAAGATCACCATGGGGGCGTCGGATGGCTGCTTGACCGGCAGCTCAATCAGGCTCAGGTCGTCCTTGACCGGGGCGGCGTGCGCCGCAAAAGATGCAACGGGCAGTACGAGACTGAGTAACAGCAAAATCAAGGCTCTCATTGGCCATGCTCCTATTTCTTGATCAGCCCCAGCGGGCCGCGGCTAATCAGGGTGATCAGGTGAGTCAGGGTTCTGGGCAGTACCAGCTTGCTGCTGCAGAGCAGGTAGCGGGGTTCCCAGCGGGGCGAAAATTTCTCCTTGTAGCGTCTGAGCCCCTGAAAGTTGTAAAAACGGCTGCCACGCACAAACAGGGTATTGCCAAGTCGGGCCCAGTAGCTGTTGAGCGGGTGATCGTTGAAGCCGGACATGGGGGCCATCCCCAGATTGAAGCTGGCGTACCCTTGCGCCTTGCCCCACAGCAGCAGCTCGACAAAGAGAAAATCCATGATGGGGGCGGTGCCGGTATCCAGGCTGTAACGCATCAGATCGATGGAGAGCATCTCCTTGTTATCGCTCACCCAGAGGTTGGCAAAGCCGACAATCTGCCCCTCGTGCCAGACCAGTGCAGCCGGGCTCAAGGTCAGGTAGTCAGGCTCGAAGCGGCCGACCGAAAACCCCTTCTCCTTGCCCATCTTGCTCTGCAGCCAGGTATCTGAGACGGTCTGCAATCTGGGCAGCAGGGGAGCCACGGCGCTCGCCTCGACCACCTCGAAGGTCAGTCCTTCCCGTTTGCCCTTGGCGTGGCTCTGGCGCAGGTTGCGCAGCCGGCTGCCCGCCAGATCGAAGGTAGCCAGATCGACCATCGCCTCTTCACCGAGCTTGAAGGGGATCAGCCCCAGCTCCAGATAGAGTGGCAGATAGCGGGCCGAGACCTGATAAAAGACCGGATTGGCGTCGTGCTCATCGCACCGCTCGCGAAATTGCCAGAGCAGCTCTTCGATCTGCTCGGGGCGACCGACCGGATCCCCCATCACAATCCAGCTGTTGCCCTCGATGCCATACATCAGGAAGGCGTCGCCGGCGGAGTGGAACAGCAGGGACTTGTCCTGCAACTGGGCCAGATAGCCGTGGATCCCCCCTTCGCGTACCACCAGCTCGTGGGCGCGCGCCAGCGTCTCTTTGTCCGGCTTTTCACCGACTACGCGCAGCGGCGCAAGCAGCTGGGCAACCCCGGCCACGGCCAGCACGGCCACCACGCTCCCCATGGCGCGCAGGCCGCGGGCAGCCCCGCCGTGGGGCGAGAAGTGGAACCAGAGGGCGTGGTCATACTCCACCTGACGGTAGGAGAAGAGCAGCAGCCACAGCGCCCCCAGCAGCACGGCGCCGACCGAAATGAGCCAGCCTGGGGTGTACTGGGGATAGAGCAGCGACCCCTTGCGATAGAAGAGGGCGCGGCAGGGAGTCATGATCAGCAGGAAGCTGCCGAGCAGCAGGGCTGACTCCCAGTCCCCACCCTTGAGCAGGGAGAAGGCGATACCTAGAGCCAGCAGCAGCTGGGTGATGCGAAACGCGGCGTCGTGACGGCGATAGAGGCTGCGCGCCAGCAGGATCAGGAGAATACCACTCACGCTGCCGAGCACGTGGGAGAGCTCGAGCAGGTGGAGCGGCAGCACCTGCAGCCACACCTCGATGTGGCTGCGCATGGTCGGGATCATGCCCGAGCAGAGCAGCAGGCTGCCGGCGGCGAAGGTGCCCATGCTGATAAGGGCAGGCAGAAATTCGCGCACTGCACTCATTAGCCCCTGTAGCCGTTGCCAGCGCGCTTTTTGTTGCAGCATCTCCTGACTCGCAAAGAGCAGCAGGGCACAGAGAAAGGGAAGCAGATAATAGATGCAGCGATAGAGCAGCAGCGAGGCGAGCAGCTTGTCGGCCGGCAGATAGTGGGCCAGCAGCAGGCTCATACTCGCTTCGAACACGCCGATCCCGCCCGGCACGTGGGCCAGTACCCCGAGGAAGCTGGCCAGCACGAAAGCACTGAGCAGCACAGGGTAGGGGACGCTATCTGCAGGCAACAGCACAAACAGCACGGCGGCGGCGGCCATCCAGTCGGCCAGCGCGACCAGCAGTTGCAACAGACGTATCCGAAAGCCCGGGAGGGTCAGGGTGTGTTTCCGCCAGGAGAGACGGTGTGTAGGCCAGCAGAGGTAGCTGGCCACCAACAGCAGAGCCATGCCGCCCGCCAGCCTGAGCAGGGTATCTGCCCATTGCGGCCAGTCAGGCAGCAACTGTGATACATCGCAGGTCAGTAGGGCGCCACCTCCCCACGCCAGCAGGCCGAGGAAAAAGGTGATGGAGCAGAACAGCACCACGCGTGCCACTTCCCCGGTGGCGAGCCCCAATGCTGAGTAGAGGCGATAGCGTACCGAGGTGCCGGTCAGCAGGGAAAATCCCAGGGTGTTGGAGAAGGTGTAGGCGATAAAGGAGGTGATGCTGACCTGTTGCCAGGGAAGGCGCTTGCCCAGCGCATGGAGCGCCAGCATGTCATAGCTGCAGAGGCAACCATAACTGAGCAGGGTCAGCAACAGGGCGCCCGCCAGTCGCGGCAGGGGTTGGGACCAGATGGCCACACGAATATCGTGCCAGTGCCATGCCTGAGTCAGGTGATACAGCACGGTCAGTGCGGTGCCGAGCAGCAGCAAGCTGCACAAGGGGCCTAGCCATTTAAGCAGATGACGCCACATGCCATGTTCCTGTGGTCATTGACCGTTTCCCGCAAAGGGGGAGCCGGGTCGTGGATCCGGTTTGGACGAGGGAGGCGCTCGTCAGGAAAATTTCGGGAAGAGATGGAAAGGGAGGCGTCAGCCTCCCTCAGTGTTATCCAGTGACCGGTTGGATCACTTGGTTTTCGGCGCGACTTTGACGGCAGGGGTCTTGGCGTGGGTGGCTTTATGGTGTTTTTTCACCACCTTGGTCTGGGTCGCCTGCGGTGTGGCTGTCTTGGTCGGGGTAGCCGCCATGGTGAAACCGGAGGTGAGGGCGAAGACGGCAGCCAGGGTCAGGGGAATGATCTTTTTCATGTTCAATTTCCTTATTCGGATTGGTGGTATGGAGCATTTCTCCATGGCTTCATCCTATGACGCTGACCGCGGTACTTCAGTGAGCACTTGGTGACGGTTTGTATCCAAATGTACAGGGAGGGTGAGGCAGAAGCGGGCTCCCTTGCCGGAAGGAAGCAATGCCACATCGCCGCCGTGGTGGAGCGCTATGCTGCGCACAATGGCAAGCCCCAGCCCGGTGCCACCGGTGCGGCGATCCCGACTCTGATCAAGACGCACGAACGGCTCGAAGATCTGGTGCGCCAGTGCGGGGTCGATACCCGGCCCATCGTCGCTGATTTCCAGCAGATAGTTCTCCTGTAGCCGCGAGATGGAGAGGGTAACCTCGCTTTCGGCGTAGCGCAGGGCGTTGTTGATGAGGTTCTCGACGGCGCGTGTCAGCAGACGATGATCGCCGCACCAGGGCATCTTGATGGGAGGCAGAGCGAGGGTCAGATGTTTCTCCGGCCGCAACGCTTGCCAGTCGCCGAGGTGATGCTCTGCCCAACTGCCGAGCTCCAGTTCATCCCGCTGCAGCGGAAGTTCCGGCCTGTCCAGCTTGGCGTAGGTCAGCATCTCTTCGATAAGCGAGTCCAGCGCGCCCAGATCCCGCTCCAGTGCTCGCTGCTCTTCTGCGGCAGGGGCAGGATCGAGCATGGCAAGCCGATAGCGCAATCTGACCAGCGGGGTACGCAGCTCATGGGCGATGGCATCGGTCAGCTGCTTGCGACTGGTGAGCATGGCTTGCAGCTGGGAGGTCATCTGATCGAAGGTAAGCCCCACCCGGGCCAGACTGCTGCCCGGTGGCAGATTGGTTCGGCAGGAGAGATCCCCATCGCCTACGCGACGTGCGGTTTGCTCCAACTGCTGCAAGCCGCGCCAGTGGGGACGCAACCACAGAAGGATGGGCAGGCCGAGGGATAGGCCGATCACCAGCAACAGCCCTACATCGACCCAGTGCAGCTCATGCAGGTAGGAGAGGTAGGGGACAGGGCCGACAATCAGCACCCGATCGGTATCGGGGATGCGCTGCAGGAAGGTGTCATCCTCCTCGACGATGACAATGTTGCCGGCGGCCAGAAAGGCCTGATCCTCGCTGGCCAAGGGCTGGCGTGTCAGCTCGCCGATCTTGAGGGGGAGGGTAAACTGACTGCTCTGCTCGGCCAGTCGATCGGGCCAGCGCTCGGGTGGAGTTCTTGCCAACTCGCCGGTCAACAGGCCAAGAGAGCCCTGCATCATGCGTTCAAGATAGCGATCACCCGCCCGTTCGGCGGTCACCTGATAGACCACGCCAACCAGCAGGATGGCCAGCGTGAAACAGCCGATCAACAACAGATAGAACTGGATAAAGAGGCGGCGCATGGCGGTGCTCCCGAAAGAGGGTTATGCCCAGGCGTGGGGGACGAAGAGGTAACCTTTCTGGCGCACCGTCTTGATCCGGGTCGGGTTGTCGGGGTTATCACCCAGTTTTCGGCGCAGGCGGGAGATGGCCACATCCATGCTGCGATCCTGGCCGTCGTACTCCCGGCCGCGCAAGCTGCGAAAGAGGGCTTCCCGACTCAAGATTTGGCCCGCGTGGCAGGCGAGCTCCCACAGCAGATCAAAGTCGGCGGTCGAGAGAGCAATGCTCTCGCCATCGAGGCGCACATCTCGCCCCGGGCCATCCACCCGCAGCAGACCAAATTGCAGTTGCTGGGGAACGCTGCTGGAGGCGGCCGGTTGGGTTGATGCTTGCTGGTGCTGGCGAAACTGCACCCGCAATCTGGCCAGTAGTACGGGGGGAGGCGTGGTTTTAAGGATGTAGTCATTGGCGCCCAGCTCCAGGCTCAGGATCTGGTTCATGTCGCTGTCCAGAGAGGTAAGCATCACGATGGGGCCGTCGAAGCGCGACCGAAGATCCCGACAGAGGGACATGCCATCCTGTCCTGGCAGCATGATATCGAGCAGCACCAGATCGGGCTGTTCGGCCTCAACCCGGGCCAGCGCCATATCCCCTCTGGTCTCGAGGATCACGTCCATATCGTGACGGCCAAGCCAGCTGCTGATGAGCTGGCCAATCTCGGGATCATCTTCAACAAAAAGAATGCGTTGCATAGAAAAGCTCCAACCGGAAGCAGGAGAAAAGAGGAGCTGTCAGCATATCAATGCCACTTGGGAAATACAGAAAAAGAACGTTGGAGGGGTTTATGGGGATTGCGATGATAAGAGCGATAGCCGGGGTGGCGGAGCAATGATGAGGCTCTGGGCCATTAGCATCTCAGCCACTCAGGGCGCAGTGCGATGAGACATGCGGGGATATAAGCGTAGAAAATGGCGCTGCAGAAACAAAAAAACCGGCCTAGGCCGGTTTCTTGACAAGCCATAAGGCTTGTATCTTGCCGTATTGGCAACGTTGTGCCAAACGACGGAATAATGGGGTGGCTGATGGGGCTCGAACCCACGACAACCGGAATCACAATCCGGGACTCTACCAACTGAGCTACAGCCACCACTGAAATTTTCATCAACACTCGCCAATCCAGAAGGAAAGGGGAGCATTAATGGCGCGCCCTGCAGGATTCGAACCTGCGACCCACGGCTTAGAAGGCCGTTGCTCTATCCGACTGAGCTAAGGGCGCTCTGTATCAACGCGTCTTGACGACAAGTCGATGAACATGGTCGGTGATAAAGGATTCGAACCTTTGACCCTCTGGTCCCAAACCAGATGCGCTACCGGACTGCGCTAATCACCGAAAATCCCTGACCAGCATATCGACATGAGTCGTACTGGGCAACGGGCGGGCATCATAGCCAAGCGTAAGGGCCAGCGTCAACGACTTTTTCCCCCAGTAAATTCAAGTGCCTACTTATTGCCCGCTACAGGTATGGCGTGCGTCTGCCGCTAACATCCCGGCTAAAAAAATGCGACAATGCGCGGCAGTTGAACACATGGTGAGTGGAGAACGATGTCTGCCAAAATCATAGATGGAAAACAGGTTGCGCAAACGATTCGCAGCCAGGTCGCGGCGCAAGTCCAACAGCGGTTGGCGGCAGGGAAACGGGCTCCAGGGCTGGCAGTCATTCTGGTGGGGGCGGATCCCGCCTCTCAGGTTTATGTCGGCAGCAAACGTCGGGCGTGCGAGGAGGTGGGTTTTCTCTCCCGCTCCTATGATCTGAGTGCAACCGCCAGTCAGGAAGAGCTGCTGGCGCTGATCGACCAGTTGAATGCGGATAGCCACGTAGATGGCATTCTGGTTCAGCTGCCGTTGCCGGATCACTTTGATACCACTCAGGTGTTGGAGCGGATCCAGCCTGACAAGGATGTAGATGGATTCCACCCGTATAACGTCGGCCGTCTGGCCCAACGTATTCCGGCGCTGCGCCCCTGCACTCCGAAAGGGATCATGACGCTGATCGAGACCACCGGCGTGAAGACGCACGGTCTGCATGCTGTCGTGGTGGGAGCGTCCAACATAGTGGGGCGTCCCATGACCCTCGAATTGTTGCTGGCGGGCTGCACAACCACGACCTGCCATCGTTTTACGCGGGATCTGGAAGAGCAGGTACGCCGTGCCGATCTGTTGGTTGTTGCGGTTGGCAAGCCCAACTTCATTCCTGGGGAGTGGATCAAACCGGGGGCACTGGTGATCGATGTGGGCATCAACCGTCTGGCTGATGGCTCGCTGGTCGGGGATGTAGAGTTTGAGACGGCGCGCAGCCATGCCGCCTTCATTACCCCGGTACCCGGTGGCGTGGGCCCGATGACGGTCGCCAGCCTGATGGAAAATACCCTGATCGCCTGTAGTGAATATCACGACTGATCATGGCTGGTGATAACCCTGTGATCCCGTGAGGAGGCAGGATTCGCCAGAAATCTGACAATAAAAAACCGGTTGCTCAGAGAGGAACCGGTTTTTTATTTATCCAACAGGCGTTATTTACATATTTTGTGCTTCGTTTGGCACAATCACAGAGGCGTGATTTCCTTTCGGCCCCTGTTGCAGTTCAAAATTGACAGCCTGACCCGCTTTCAGGGTCTTGTAGCCCTCCATTTGAATCGTGGAGTAGTGAGCGAAGATATCCTCACCGCCCCCTTCCGGACAGATAAACCCAAATCCTTTTGCGTTGTTAAACCACTTAACTGTGCCGGTTGCCATACTTCTACATCCTTTTATTGATTACCCAGAAGTCGTTGAGTAACCTGCGCCAGCCCTTTATAACTAGGGACATGGGCCCATAGCAGACGGGCACAGATTAGCAAGTAACCAATCTAGTCTAACTTTTGAGCGAGTCAAGAAGTTGTTAACAGCTGATGTGATCTGGTTAACAAGTCTATTGACAACCTTGTGTTAGACGGTAGTAATCTAGAGGTACCAAAGCGCGATTATGAGCAAGCAGAAAGAACTCTTTGCTAATGAAGAGATTGCAGAAGCAGAGAAAACAAAGCTGCAGCCGCCACCCATGTATAAGGTTGTGTTGAACAACGATGACTACACGCCCATGGAGTTTGTGGTGGAGGTGCTGCAAAAGTTCTTTGGTATGGATTTGGACAAGGCGACTCAGGTCATGCTGAGTGTGCATTATAGTGGTAAGGGTGTCTGCGGCATGTTTACCGCAGAGATCGCCGAAACCAAGGTTGTCCAAGTCAACACCTATGCACGTAACAACGAACATCCACTGCTCTGTACTATGGAAAAGGCTTGAATCTGATGACTTGATGGCGAGTGTGACACCACATTGTAGCTGTACTAGGGGAGGTGCCTATGTTGAATAAAGATCTAGAAAAGACGCTGAACGAGGCTTTCAAACTGGCCCGTGACGAGCGCCACGAATTCATGACCGTCGAGCACCTGTTGTTAGCCCTTCTGGATAACAGTTCAGCCCATGAGGCGCTGAGCTCCTGTGGTGCCGATGTCGAGCAGATGCGCAAGGAGATCCGCGCATTCATCACCCAAACTACTCCGCTCATACCGCGCGATGATGAAGATCGTGAAACCCAGCCGACACTGGGCTTCCAGCGCGTGTTGCAGCGTGCCGTCTTCCATGTGCAATCCTCCGGCAATACCGAAGTCAGCGGCGCCAACGTGCTGGTCGCTATCTTCAGTGAGCAGGAGTCACAAGCTGCCTATTTCCTGAAAAAAGCCGAGATCAGCCGTCTCGACGTCGTCAATTTCCTCTCCCACGGTGTGCGCAAGGACAGCAAGCCGGATCTCGGCAGCAATAACAATCCCGAGTCTGATGATGATGTCTCGGCCGCACAGATTGAGAGCTTTGCCACCAACCTGAACCAGCTGGTGCTGGAAGGGCGTATCGATCCGCTCATCGGCCGTGATCAGGAGCTCAATCGTACCATTCAGGTGCTCTGCCGCCGTCGCAAGAACAACCCGTTGCTGGTGGGTGAAGCGGGCGTGGGGAAAACAGCCATTGCCGAAGGGCTGGCCTATCGCATCGTCAAGGGTGATGTCCCCGAGGTGATTGCGGGCAGTACCATCTATTCGCTGGATATGGGTTCTCTGCTGGCGGGCACCAAATATCGTGGTGATTTCGAGAAGCGCCTCAAGGTACTGCTCAAACAGATTGAGCGTCAGGAAGGGGCCATCCTCTTTATCGACGAGATCCATACCATCATTGGTGCCGGTGCTGCTTCCGGTGGTCAGCTGGATGCGGCCAACCTGATCAAGCCGCTGCTCTCCAATGGTTTGCTCCGCTGTGTGGGATCCACCACTTATCAGGAGTACGCCCAGATCTTCGAGAAAGACCGTGCGTTGGCCCGTCGCTTCCAGAAGATCGATATTGTCGAGCCGACTATCGATGACACCACTCGCATCCTGATGGGGCTCAAGAGTCGCTATGAAGCTCACCACGGCGTGCGCTATACCGCCAAGGCGATCCGTGCAGCTGCCGAGCTCTCTGCCAAGTACATCAATGATCGTCACTTGCCCGACAAGGCGATCGACGTGATCGACGAAGCGGGTGCCGGTCAACGGTTGTTGCCGGCGAGCAAGCGCAAGAAAGTGATCAATGTGCAGGAGATAGAAACCATCGTTGCCAAGATTGCCCGTATTCCGGAAAAATCGGTCTCCTCCTCCGATAAAGAGGTGCTTAAGAATCTGGAGCGCAACCTCAAGATGGTGGTCTTTGGTCAGGACAAGGCCATTGAGGTGCTGACGGATGCTATTCGCCTCTCACGCTCAGGTTTGGGTAATGAGCGTCGTCCAGTTGGTTGCTTCCTGTTTGCCGGTCCCACCGGTGTCGGTAAAACAGAGGTAACTCAGCAGTTGGGCAAGGCGTTGGGAGTCGAGGTGTTGCGCTTTGATATGTCCGAGTATATGGAGCGCCACACCGTTTCTCGTCTGATCGGGGCACCTCCCGGTTATGTTGGCTTTGAACAGGGCGGTTTGCTGACTGATTCGGTGATCAAGCATCCTCACTCGGTGGTGTTGCTCGACGAGATTGAGAAGGCACATCCGGATGTGTTCAACCTGCTGTTGCAGGTGATGGACAACGGTACCTTGACCGATAACAACGGGCGTAAGGCGGATTTCCGTAACGTCATCTTGGTGATGACTACCAACGCCGGTGTGCAGGAGACCCAGCGTAAATCGATTGGCTTCCAGCAACAGGATTTGAGCCACGATGCCATGGCGGTGATCAACAAGACCTTCAGCCCGGAGTTTCGTAACAGGCTTGATCACACCATCTGGTTCAACCATCTCGATATGACGGTTATCCATCAGGTTGTCGACAAGTTCATTGTCGAGTTGCAGGTTCAACTGGATGCTAAAGGGGTCTCTCTCGAGGTGTCCGAGCGTGCTCGCCACTGGTTGGCAGAGAAGGGATATGACAGAGCCATGGGCGCCAGACCGATGGGTCGGGTGATCCAGGAGCACCTCAAGAAACCCCTGGCCAACGAGATCCTGTTCGGTTCACTGGTTGACGGGGGAATTGTGAAGGTTGAGTTGGTAAATGACAGCCTCAGCTTTGATTTTCAGGTCAATGTTGAAGCTGTTTCCCACTAAGCGTCAGTGATCAGAAAACGACAAAAAACCCCAACCGAAAGGTTGGGGTTTTTTGCTGAATTCCTGGCTTAGCGAGAGCGGAAAACAATACGTCCCTTGGAGAGATCGTAGGGAGTCAGTGCTACCGTTACTTTGTCTCCAGTCAGGATACGAATGTAGTTTTTGCGCATCTTGCCTGAAATATGAGCGATAACCACGTGACCATTCTCCAGTTCCACACGGAACATGGTATTGGGCAGGGTTTCGAGAATAGTGCCCTGCATCTCAATACTGTCTTCTTTAGCCATTGAATCCTCTTGATAAGCCACAACAAAAAACCGCTGGATCATGCCGGATTTAAGGCTATGTGTAAAGTTTACTCGGGCTTGGTGTCGATATTTTTCCATTCCCCCTGAATTAACAGCTCATGAGGGAGGTAATTGCGTTTGTAATTCATCTTGCGACACGCCTCTACCAGATAGCCAAGATAGAGCCAGCTTCGCCCGGTTCGCCTGGCCAGATCGAGCTGGCAAAGGATGGCAAAGGTGCCCAGGGAGCGATCGGCATAATCCGGATCGAAGAAGGTGTACATGGCGCTCAAGGAGTGGGGCAGCAGGTCTGTGGTGGCGACACCGATCAGGCGTCCCTCCTTGCGCATCTCCAAGTATAGCGGCGGCATCCAGTCACAATGGAGAAACCCGCGATACTGGCTGCGGTTGGGGGGATACATGCTGCCATCGTGATGGCGTTCGCAGATATAGCGTTCGTAGAGCAGGTAATACTCGGGCTTGTCATCGTAGCTCAGGACAATCTCGATATCTTTGTTAAGCTGGCGGATCCGTTTCTGGCCGCGGCTGGGGCGAAAGCGCTCGCTGTGAATACGAAGGGACTGGCAGGCATGGCACGCCGGGCAGTGGGGGCGATAGATGTCGTTGCCACTGCGGCGAAAACCGGCAGTCAACAATCGCTCGTAACCGTTGGCGTTGAGCAGATTGTGATCCATCAGCACCAGCAACTGCTCCTGTTCATGGTCCAGATAACTGCAGGGATGCTTGGGAGTCAGCCCTACTTTTAGGATCACTTCTTCAGTCATAGGCTGATTTCCCCCTCTTGCCAGCAGGAAGCCAATAGTGGTTGATGGCCAAGGCGTGCCAGTTCGGCCAGAAAACGGGCCCTTGGCCACTCCTCGATACCCAGGGTCGCCAGAAACGGGTTTTGCATCTGGCAATCGATGAGGGCGCCGCGATGGCGGGCGAAGTGGCGACAGAGTGCCACCATGGCAAGTTTGGCGCCGTTATCAATCCGGCTGAACATGGATTCACCGCAAAACAGTCGGCCGATAGATAGGCCATACAGTCCCGCTTGCAGCTCTCCCTCCTGCCAGATCTCGATAGAGTGGGCATGACCCAGCCGGTGCAACTGCTGGTAGGCCTCGATCATGGGCTGGCTGATCCAGGTGCCATCGGCAGTGCGACGAGGGGCGGCGCAGGCGGTAATGACTTCATTAAAGGCGCGATTGACGGAAATATCGAATGGGGTACGGCGGATAATCTTCTGCAGTGTCCGCCCCACATGGAGTTGGTCGGGACGGATCACCCCGCGGGGATCCGGTGACCACCACAGGGTCGGTTGGTGGGGTTCATTCCACGGGAAGATCCCCTTGTGGTAAGCTGCCAGCAATCTGGCAGGGGAGAGATCCCCGCCGATCGCCAGCAAGCCGTTGGGCTCTTCCAGCGCATGGCTGGGGTCGGGAAACCAGCAAAGCTCATCATCCAGTTGGGTAAGATAGCGAGACATAAGGCAACGAGGTTCATAGATGAAGGCCATTATCCTGATAGTATCCAGCTTGCTCTGCTTTGTCACGGCGCCCGCCGGGGCGGAGGTCTACCAGCGCAATACCGCGCGGTCGGTCAATCAGGTGGTGTTTGGTCAGGTCGAAACGGTGCGTAATATTACCCAGCGCCAGCTCCTGGAGTCCGAGCACTCTGGCTGGAAGACGCTGGGTGGTGCCGTGTTGGGCGGTCTGCTGGGCAACCAGTTTGGCGGCGGTCATGGCCGTGAAATCGCCACCGCCGTCGGCGCGCTCGCAGGTGCTGCAGCTGCGCAGCAATACCAGTCCGGGGGAACCGTGGTGGAAAACAAGTTGGTGGAGCTGCTGATCCGCAACGAGCAAAATGCCCTTATCAACGTGATCCAGGATTATGATCCCGCCATGGTCTTTGCCAATGGGGACAAGGTGCGCATTCTCTACTTCGATGATGGGGTGCGGGTCGACAAGACTTACTGACTTTCGATAGTCATGGTGATGGGGAGACTGTGGCAGGGAAGGAACCCGCAGACTCTCCTGCTGGAAAGTCTGTCGGGCGGTAATACACGGGACTGATGCCCTGAGGATTCAGATAGCTGTCTCTTGAGAGACTATCTTGTCGCGACCGGTGTTCTTTGCCTGATAGAGCAGCCGATCCGCTACGCTCAGCGCCTCGTCCATGGATATCCGCCCGACGCTGATCACGCCGTAACTGGCGCGAACGAAGAGCGGGGTTTCCGGTGACAAGGGTTGCTGGCGCAGCTGCTGACGCAGCCCTTCAAGACGCTTGATCAACACGGGGACGGTACAGTGGGGTACCATCATGGCAAATTCCTCTCCGCCAAAGCGGGCGATCATGGCATCGGGGAAGAACTGGGTCAGCTGGCGGGTCAGATGGCAGAGCAGCTGATCGCCGATGGCATGGCCCCAGTGATCGTTGACCTGCTTGAAGTGATCCACATCGAGCACACAGAGTGCGAGAGACGTCTGCTGATGCTGATGTTCTTCAAACCATTTTTGCCCTTCATTGAACCAGTAGCGACGGTTGTAAAGACCGGTCAGATAGTCACGATTGGCTGACTCCTGAATGCTGTTGAACTGCTCGAGCGCCTCCAGATTGTGACTGACCCGACACTGCAGCTCTTCCGGCTCGAAAGGCTGGTTGAGAAAGTCGTTGGCGCCCTGCTTGAGGTAGCGAGCAGAGAGACCGCGTTTGTCCGAGACCGAGATCCCGATAATCGCCAGCTGCTGCTTGCTGTAACGCTCTCTCAGCATGCGCACCAGACTGATGCCATCAATATCCGGCATGTAGTAGTCGACCAGTGCCAGCCGGATGCCCGGGTGTTGCTCCAGTATCGCCATCGCTTCACTGGCATGACTTGCCTCATGAACCTGCAACAGCTGTTTGCGCAACTGAGCCATGGTGCGGTGACGGGAGGTGCGTGAATCATCGACCACCAGCACTTCGATGGACTGGTTGAGATAGAGACGGTGCACCAGACTGACGGCATATTGCAGCGAGTGGCGTGAATCCTTCATCACATAGTCCAGCACGCCGGTTTCCAGCCAGGCGGCACGTTTATCCTCACTGATGTCGGCAGTGAGGATCACAACCGGCAATCCGCGAGCCAGCAGCTCGTTGACCGCTTCTCCACGGGGCGCATCCGGCAAGGTCAAGTCCACCAGCGCGACCACATACTCCTCGCCCTGACAGTGACGGGCGCCTTCCAGGGTATCGAAGGCGTCAATCTCGAGGCCAGTTTGCTGGGCAATGGCCTGAGTCAGCATACGCCGAATGGTCAGGCTATCTTCGACAATCAATATCTTCTGTTTCATTAGACTCCTTAAATGAAAAAAGGCATACCGACTGGTATGCCTTATATCACAACTGCGCTTGTTTATTGCGCGTCGAGGTAGCGTTCGGCATCGAGGGCTGCCATGCAGCCGGTACCGGCCGAGGTGATCGCCTGACGGTAGTTGTGGTCGGCCACGTCGCCGGCAGCGAAGACACCTTCAATACTGGTCTGGGTGGCAAAACCGTCGAGACCGCCACGTACCTTCAGATAGCCGTTTTGCATCTCCAGCTGGCCATCGAAGATCTGGGTATTGGGCTGATGGCCGATGGCAATGAAGACGCCCATCAGCGGTAGCTCGCTGGTGCTGTTGTCCTGGGTGTTGCGCAGGCGCACACCAGTGACCCCCATCTGATCGCCCAGCACTTCGTCCAGAGTCTGGTGGGTGTGTAGCACGATGTTGCCGCTTTCGACCTTGTCGTGCAGACGCTTGATCAGGATCTTCTCTGCACGAAACTCGTCGCGGCGGTGGATGAGGTGCACCTTTTTGGCGATGTTGGCCAGATACAAGGCTTCTTCCACGGCGGTGTTGCCGCCGCCGATCACGGCCACTTCCTGATTGCGGTAGAAGAAACCGTCACAGGTGGCACAGGCGGAGACGCCGCGACCCTTGAAGGCCTCTTCGGAGGGCAGGCCCAGATACTTGGCGGAGGCGCCGGTCGCGATGATCAGGGCATCGCAGGTGTATTCGCCGTTGTCGCCCTTGAGGCGGAACGGGCGCTGTGTCAGTTCGACACTGTTGATATGATCAAACAGGATGCGGGTGTCGAACTTCTCTGCATGCTCTTTCATGCGTTCCATCAGCGCTGGGCCGGTCAGACCTTCCGGATCACCCGGCCAGTTCTCCACTTCGGTAGTGGTGGTCAGCTGACCCCCTTGCTGCATGCCGGTGATGAGCAGGGGATTGAGGTTGGCGCGGGCGGCGTAGACGGCCGCGGTGTAACCGGCCGGGCCTGACCCTAAGATCAGCAATTTGCTGTGAGTGACTTGGCTCATGATGTCATTTCCGGGATGTGATGAGTTTGCGCGATTGTAGGTAATTCGTGATCCGGGGTCAAAGGCTGGTGAGTCGATTGCACTAATCGTGTTCACAAGGGGTGACATGCAAAATAAAGGGATAAAAAAACCGCCCATCGCGGGCGGATTTTCACTCATCTTCAGTTGGCGCAGGCCAGCGCAGATCAGTTCAGCAGGGTCAGGGGATCCGTGTAGGCAAGGTCATGTGCCATGGCCACTTCTTTGCAGGTGAGCTTGCCCTCCATCACGTTGAGCCCGTGCAACAGGTGGGGATCGCTCAGCAGTGCCTGGCGATACCCTTGCTGGGCCAGCTTGATGATAAAGGGGAGGGTGGCATTGTTGAGCGCCACGGTCGAGGTGCGGGCAACGGCCCCCGGCATGTTGGCAACGCAGTAGTGCACTACCTCATCGACGATAAATGTCGGATCTTCATGGGTGGTGGCGTGGGAGGTTTCCACACAGCCACCCTGATCGATGGCCACATCGACAATGGCAGAACCCGGCTTCATGCGCGCAATGTGGTCACGGCTGACAAGTTTTGGCGCAGTGGCACCCGGTACCAGCACGCCACCGATGACCAGATCGGCCGCTAGCAGATGGCGTTCCAGTGTTTCGCTATTGGAGTAGACCACCTTGGCGGCCCCCTGAAACTCGTTATCAAGGCGACGCAGGGTATCGACGTTGTTGTCGAGGATGGTCACATCTGCGCGCATACCGATGGCCATGCGCGCTGCATTAGAGCCTACTACGCCACCGCCGATGATCACCACCTTGGCCGGTTCGACACCGGGTACCCCGCCGAGCAACACCCCACTCCCGCCACGCGATTTTTCAAGCGCCTGGGCACCCGCCTGAATAGACATGCGTCCGGCCACTTCTGACATGGGAGCCAGCAGGGGGAGGCCACCACGGCCGTCGGTGACGGTCTCATAGGCGATGCAGATGGCGCCGCTTTTCAGCAGGGCTTCGGTCTGGGGCAAATCTGGCGCCAGATGCAGATAGGTGAACAGGGTTTGACCCGGACGCAACATGGCACATTCGACAGGCTGAGGCTCCTTGACCTTGACGATCATCTCGGCTTTGGCGAAAACCTCTGCTGCAGAGGCCAAAATTTCGGCTCCGGCAGCGGTATAATCTGCATCGCTAAAGCCAATGCCGTTTCCGGCACCGCTTTGGACGAAAACAGTATGGTTTCGTGCTGTCAGTTCACGTACACTGGCCGGAACCATGCCTACGCGATACTCATGGTTTTTTATCTCTTTAGGTACACCGATAATCATGCTATCCCTCGTCTATCGATTGGTGGTTTATGTTGCCAAAATGTTAACCAACATTTGCGCCTAGTATATTCAGGTATTGACAGGATTTGTGACCATAATTATAAAATGAATGGTGATTCTTACCAAAAAATAGCCAAAGGATGGAATTAAATGATGGAAGCTAAGAGTCGGCTAAAGGATTTGGACAGGATTGACCGCAACATTCTCAATGAACTGCAAAAGGATGGCAGGATCTCGAATGTTGAGTTGTCCAAACGAGTTGGCCTGAGTCCCACACCGTGTCTGGAACGGGTTCGTCGCCTCGAGCGACAAGGGTATATCGAAGGATATGCTGCGATTCTGAACCCTCATTATCTGGATGCGTCGCTGCTGGTTTTTGTAGAAATTACCCTCAACCGCGGTGCTCCCGATGTGTTTGAACAGTTCAACAAGGCTGTTCAGGTGCTCGAAGAGATCCAGGAGTGCCATCTGGTCTCGGGTGATTTTGACTATCTGCTCAAGACCCGGGTAAGCGACATGTCAGCTTATCGTCGCTTGCTGGGGGAGACCCTGTTGCGTCTGCCTGGGGTGAATGACACCCGCACCTACGTGGTGATGGAAGAGGTCAAGCAGAGCAGCCGTCTGGTGATCAGTACCCGATAACGCAGATTATGCCGTGGTATCTTTTCCATACGAGACACCATGACTGTCAGAAACGAGCGGCCAGTCCGCTCGTTTCTTCTTGTAAAGAAGAGTGCAAATTTGGCCCCGCCCCAGCAGACACAGGCTGACAATCGATGGGCTTTTCAGGGATACTGGGCCCCCTATTTTCCTGCATTATATGTTTTCAGAAAGGAGCCGGAGTTTGGCCGATAAAAAGCTGTTTACTCCTTTATCAGGTATACAACGGATCTTCGAAGCCGTCTTGATCGCCATCACCCTGATGGCTGCTTATCTTCTGCTCGCCCTGTTGTCCTATCATCCCGCCGATCCCGGCTGGTCCCAGACCTCCTGGCAAGGGGAGGTCAAGAACCTCGCCGGTAGTGCCGGGGCCTGGCTCGCCGATATCACTATGTTTACCTTTGGTGCCTTCTCCTATCTGGTTCCACCACTGGTGGTTCTGCTGGGCTGGAGCCTGTTCTGGCGCCCGAGCCGCCTGCTTGATGTGGATTACCTCACTCTGGGGGTACGGATCATTGGCTTTATCCTGACCGTGCTCGGCATGTCGGCCATTGCCAGCATGAACTTCAACGATATGCAGAACTTCTCCGCCGGAGGTCTGGTGGGGGATGTGATCGCTTCTGCAGTGGTGCCGCTGTTTGGCGGCGTCGGGGCCAACCTGATGCTGCTCTGCTTCGTGGCAACCGGCATCACCCTGTTTACCGGCTGGTCCTGGCTCACCATCGTGGAGCAGATCGGCGCGGCCTGTACCGGTTCGGTCAGCGCTGTTTACCACTTCCCGACCACCCTAGGCCGCTGGCTCACCGGTGGCTGGCGTCAACCCCGCAACGAGGGGCCGGATCCCTTGCTGGAAGGCGGGGTAGGGGCCATCGCGTTTGATGACGAGGAAGATGAGCCGCACACCAGCTGGACTCGCAAGCCCAAGGCCAAGAACCAGAAGGCTGCCGCCGGAGAGTGGCTGCCGGAACTCGACGACGATACCTTCGAGTTCGATCCCCAGTTTGATGATGAAGATGATGAGCCAGCTCCGGCTGCCAAACCGAAACGTGCGGTGGCGACTGCCAATGGGCGTCGTCAGCCGGTATTGGCTGTGGCCGATGACGATGATGATGACGATCTGGATCTGCCGTGGGCCGAAGGGGACGACGAGGTCGCCGCACCTGTTGCAGTCGCACCGACCAAGCCCAAGCGTCGTCCGCAATCTACGCTGCCGCCGTTGCCGAGTATCGAGCTGCTCGACCGTCCACCGGCCAAGACCCAGATGATGAGCAAGGATGAGCTGGAGCGTATGGGCCGTCTGGTGGAAGCCAAACTTGCCGACTACAACGTGCAGGCCAAGGTGGTCGGTGTCTATCCGGGCCCTGTCATCACCCGTTTCGAACTTGATCTGGCGCCGGGCATGAAGGCGAGCAAGATCACCAATCTCTCGCGCGATCTGGCCCGCTCTCTGTCGGCCAGCAGCGTGCGGGTGGTCGAGGTGATCCCGGGCAAGACCTATGTCGGCATTGAGCTGCCCAACCGGGTGCGCCAGACCGTTTACCTGCGCGAAACCCTCGACTGCGATGCGTTCCGCGATAGCCGCAACCCGCTCACTATGGGCCTGGGTCAGGACATCGCCGGTGAGCCGGTGGTGGTGAACCTCGCCAAGATGCCGCACCTGCTGGTGGCCGGTACTACGGGGTCCGGTAAGTCGGTAGGGGTCAACACCATGATCATCTCGATGCTCTACAAGTCGACGCCGGACGACCTGCGCTTCATCATGATCGACCCCAAGATGCTGGAACTCTCGGTTTACGAAGGGATCCCCCATCTGCTGACCGAGGTGGTGACCGACATGAAGGACGCCGCCAACGCCCTGCGCTGGTGTGTGGGCGAGATGGAACGCCGTTACAAGCTGATGTCGGCAGTCGGGGTGCGCAACCTCAAGGGCTACAACGACAAGGTATTGGCCGCCATCGAGGAGGGGGAACCCCTGCTGGATCCGTTGTGGCGACCGGGTGATTCCATGGATCAGATGCCACCGGAGCTGGAGAAACTGCCCCACATCGTGGTGGTGGTGGATGAATTTGCCGACATGATGATGATCGTCGGCAAGAAGGTGGAAGAGCTGATCGCCCGTATCGCCCAGAAGGCGCGGGCCGCCGGTATTCACCTCATTCTGGCGACCCAGCGTCCGTCGGTGGATGTCATTACCGGTCTTATCAAGGCCAACATTCCGACCCGGATCTCGTTCCAGGTATCGAGCAAGATCGACTCGCGCACCATCATCGATCAGGGCGGTGCTGAATCTCTGCTCGGCATGGGCGACATGCTCTACATGCCGGCCGGTACCTCCAACCCGACCCGGGTACACGGTGCATTCGTCGATGACCACGAGGTACACAAGGTGGTGGCGGACTGGAAACTGCGTGGCGAGCCGAACTACATCGAGGAGATCCTCTCCGGCGAATCTGGTGGTGACGGCGGCAGCGGCGAATATGGCGGTAGTGACGATGAAGAGCTCGATCCCCTGTTCGACGAAGCGGTCGCCTTCGTGGTGGAGTCCCGTCGTGGTTCTACCTCCAGCGTGCAGCGCAAGTTCAAGATTGGTTACAACCGGGCGGCTCGTCTTATCGAGCAGATGGAGAATCAGGGCATCGTCAGCGCCCCGGGTGGCAATGGTCAACGCGACGTGTTGGCACCGCCGCCAGTGCGGGACTAAGACTCACCGTTTCATTCTATCCCTGGCCATGTCCTCCGCGGGCGTGGCCTTTTATCGAGAGCGTCTTTATGAAGAGCGTGATGAAAAAACAACTGTTGATGGGTACCGTGCTGCTGATAGCCAGCAGCCAGGTGTGGGCCGATGCGGCCAGCGATCTCAAGCAGAAGCTGGCCAGTGTCAGCCTCTTCTCTGCCAAGTTTTCCCAGACTGTCTACGACAGCAAGGGCAAGGAGTTGCAGCGCGCCAGCGGCGATCTGGTGGTGCAGCGCCCCAACCATTTCAACTGGCATACCACCTCGCCTGACGAGAGCCTGATCGTGGCTGATGGCAAGGATGTCTGGGTATATGACCCCTTCGTCGAGCAGGTGACAGCCCTTAAATTGAAGGATGCGGTGCTCAATACCCCCTTCGTGCTGATCACTGGCAATGACGAAAAGCTGTGGAAGCGCTACGACGTGACCCAGCAGGGGGATGTCTACACCGTCACCAGCAGGGAGCCGAGCGAGCTTATAGCCTCCTTCCGCGTCACCTTCGATCGCGACAACAATATCAGTCGTTTTGATGTAAAAGAGGCGCAGGGGCAGTGGACCGAATTTACCCTCAATAACTTCAACCGCAAGCCGGTGCTCAAGGGTAACGAATTTGTCTTCAAGATCCCGAAGGGGGTCGAGCTGGATGATCAGCGCTGATGAGCAATCTCTCGCTGGATTTCTCGTCGGACTTTCGTCCGCTGGCGGCCCGGATGCGGCCGCAAAACCTCGACCAGTATATCGGTCAGCAACATATCCTGGGGGCTGACAAGCCCCTGCGCAAAGCCATTCTGGCGGGTCACTGCCACTCGATGATCCTGTGGGGGCCACCCGGGACCGGCAAGACCACGCTGGCGGAGCTGATGGCTCACTACTGTCAGGCGGAAGTGGAGCGACTCTCTGCGGTCACCTCCGGTATCAAGGAGATCCGCGCCGCTATCGACAAGGCGAAGGAGAACAGCTGGCGCGGGGTGCGTACTATCCTGTTTGTGGATGAGGTGCACCGCTTCAACAAGAGCCAGCAGGATGTGTTCCTGCCCCACATCGAAGATGGCACCATCACCTTTATCGGTGCCACCACCGAAAACCCCTCGTTCGAACTCAACAACGCACTGCTCTCACGAGCTCGGGTCTATCTGCTCAAGCGACTGGAGGAGAGCGATATTCTCGCCATGCTCGATCAGGCGATGACCGATCCCCGTGGTCTCAATGATCCGGCACTCACCTTTGCCCCCGGCGTCAAAGAGGCGTTGGCCAAGGCGGTGGATGGGGACGGGCGAAAATCCCTCAACTATCTGGAGCTGTTGGCCGATATGGCCGAAGCCGACAGCACAGGGGCGCGGGTGATCGACAGTGCCCTGCTCGCTGCCGTGGTGGGGGAGCACGTGGCCCGCTTCGACAAGGGGGGCGATCACTTCTACGACCTCATCTCGGCGGTGCACAAATCCATTCGCGGCTCGGCGCCGGATGCGGCGCTTTACTGGTATGCCCGTATGGTGAGCGCCGGTTGCGATCCTCTCTATATCGCCCGCCGCTTGCTGGCGATTGCCTCGGAAGATGTGGGCAATGCCGATCCGCGCGCCATGCAGGTCGCCCTGTCGGCCTGGGATTGTTTCCATCGGATCGGTCCGGCGGAAGGGGAGCGGGCCATCGCCCAGGCGATCGTCTATCTCGCCTGCGCCCCGAAAAGCAATGCGGTCTATACCGCCTGGAAGGCGGCGCTTCATGATGCCAAAAACCTCCCTGACTTCGAGGTGCCGGTACACCTGCGCAATGCGCCGACCAAGCTGATGAGCGATCTGGGCTATGGCGCCGAGTATCGCTATGCCCATGACGAGCCGGGCGCCTATGCCGCTGGCGAGCAGTATTTTCCGCCCGAGCTGGCGGGCAAGCAGTACTACCAGCCCACCGATCGCGGCCTTGAAAAGCAGATTGGCCAGAAGCTTGATTACCTCCATGAGCTGGACAGGCAAAGTCCGCAGCAACGGGGCAAATAGTCCCTTTGTTACCCCGCATGGCTGAAAATTGGTCAGGCGTTTGAATATGCAGGACGGTTTACGTGCCAAAGTCGGTAAAAACGACACAAATAGTCCCTGTTCGGGCGGGGGGGCGGTCTGCTACACTGCCCGTCTGACCCCGCTTGTCTTGGCCTTGCGCCATCTTCTTGATCTCGAAGGCCTGTGATAGTTAAGGCCCGATTCTGAAGACGATTGGGGTGCGCCAACCGATGTTAACTTCCGGATCTGTTTCCCAGCCCGTCATGACGACTCAGGCCCAGATCCCATTTTAAAAAAGTAGGTAAACCATGCTGGATCCCAAATATCTGCGCAGCGATATCGAAGAGGCTGCCGCTCGTCTGGCGACACGTGGCTACGTTCTGGACGTAGCGGCTGTCAACGCTCTGGAAGAGAAACGCAAGGATCTGCAGTCCCGTACCCAGGAGCTGCAGGCCGAGCGCAACGCCCGCTCCAAATCCATCGGTGAAGCTGCCCGTCGTGGTGAAGATGTTGCCCCGCTCAAGGCCGAAGTGACCAAGATCAACGACGAGCTGGAAACCAGCAAGGTCGAGCTGGATGCCCTGCTGGCCCAGCTGAAAGCCATTGCCGACGCCATCCCCAACCTGCCGAGCGAGACTACTCCGGTGGGCCGTGACGAGAACGACAACGTGGAAGTGCGCCGTTGGGGTACCCCGCGTGAGTTCAGCTTCCCGGTACGCGATCACATCGATCTGGGCGAAGCGGCCAAGGGCGTTGACTTCAAGAATGGCGTCAAACTCTCCGGTACCCGTTTTGTGGTGATGAAGGGTCAGATTGCCCGTCTGCACCGTGCCCTGGCTCAGTTCATGCTGGATCTGCACACCCAGCAGCACGGTTACACCGAGTGCTACGTGCCCTATCTGGTGAACCCGGACAGCCTCTATGGCACCGGCCAGTTGCCGAAATTTGCTCAAGACCTGTTCAACACCGGTATCGAAGGTGAAGGGGAAGAAGAGGGCAAGGTACGCAAGTTCTCCCTGATCCCGACCTCCGAAGTGCCGCTCACCAACATGGCCCGTGACGAGATCTTTGACGCGCAAGAGCTGCCGATCAAGATGACCGCCCACAGCCCCTGCTTCCGCTCTGAAGCCGGTTCCTACGGTCGTGATACCCGCGGCCTCATCCGTATGCACCAGTTCGACAAAGTCGAAATGGTTCAGCTGGTTCACCCGGAGAAATCCTGGGATGCGCTGGAGGAGATGGTCGGCCACGCCGAGAAGGTGCTGCAACTGCTGGAGCTGCCGTATCGCGTGATGGCGCTCTCTACCGGTGACATGGGCTTCTGCGCTTCCAAAACCTACGATCTGGAAGTGTGGCTGCCGGCCCAGAACACTTACCGCGAGATCTCTTCCGTCTCCAACTGCACCGACTTCCAGGCGCGCCGCATGCAGGCTCGCGTGCGTGTCGATGGCAAGCCGCAGCTCATTCACACCCTGAATGGCTCCGGTCTGGCTGTAGGCCGTACTCTGGTCGCCGTGATCGAGAACTACCAGCAGGCAGATGGCCGTATCGCCATCCCGGCTGCGCTGCAATCCTACATGGGCGGCCTGACCCACATCGGGTAAGTTCATGCCGCAGAGCACAACGCCATGGCATTGCCATGGCGTTGTGCATTCTGGCGCCGATCAACCGTTTTAATGCTGAAAAAATGCGGATTTTCGACGTCGCTTTGAACAGTTAACACATTTTTATCAAGCAATGCGCAATCGTTTTTGTTAGACTGCGCCGCAATTTCGCAGGACATCTTTTTCTATGGTCTGGATTGATTACGCCATCATCGGCATCGTCGGTTTTTCTGCACTCATCAGCCTGGTGCGCGGCTTCGTCAAAGAGGCCATGTCTCTCGTCACCTGGTTCGTTGCCTTCTTTATTGCCAGCCACTTCTATCCTGATCTCGCCGCCTATTTTACCTCTTTCTCCGATGCGCTGGTGCGCAACGGTCTGGCCATCGCGGCCCTGTTCGTGGCAACCCTGATCCTGGGCAGCGTGGTGAACTACGTGGTGGGTCTGCTGGTGGACAAGACGGGGCTCTCCGGTACCGATCGGGTGCTTGGAGTCTGCTTCGGCGCAATTCGCGGGGTACTGATCGTCAGTGCCCTGCTTTTTTTCATGGATACCTTCACCAGCCTCTCCCAGAGCGACTGGTGGGCGGCATCCAAGCTGGTGCCGGAGTTCAAGCCGGTGATCCAGTGGTTTTTCGGGTTCATGCTGAACTCATCCAGTTTTCTTAAACAGGTATAGTGACTTCGAGGTAGCAAAGACATGTGTGGTATTGTCGGTATAGTTGGCACCACCCCCGTCAATCAGGCCCTCTACGACGCCTTGACGGTGTTGCAGCACAGGGGACAGGATGCCGCCGGGATCGTGACCATTGATAGTGGAAACTTCCGGCAACGCAAGGCCAATGGCCTGGTGAAGGACGTGTTTGAAGTGCGCCACATGCAGCGTTTGCAAGGGAACATCGGCATAGGTCATGTCAGATATCCCACCGCAGGTAGCTCAAGTGCCGCTGAAGCCCAACCTTTTTATGTGAACTCGCCCTACGGCATGGTGCTGGCCCATAACGGCAACCTCACCAACGCCAAGGAGCTCAAGGAGCAGCAGTTCAAGGTCGCCCGTCGCCACATCAACACCACTTCCGATTCGGAAGTGTTGCTGAACGTGCTGGCTCACGAGCTGGATCGCTGTGACAAGATGGCCCTGCGCCCCGAAGATATCTTCGCCGCGGTGCGCAGAACCCATCAGCAGATCCGCGGCGCTTATGCGGTGGTCTCGCTGGTGATTGGTCATGGTCTCATCGGCTTTCGTGATCCCAACGGCATTCGCCCGCTGATCCTCGGTCGTCGTCAGGACGAGCAGGGGCAGGTGGAGTACATGCTCGCCTCAGAGAGCGTGGCGCTCGACGCCATCGGTTTCGAGACGGTGAGGGATATTGCGCCGGGTGAAGCCATCTACATCACCGAGCAGGGCCAGCTCTTCTCCGAGCAGTGTGCGGAGAACCCGCAGATGAGCTCCTGCATCTTCGAATACGTCTACTTCGCCCGTCCCGATTCGTGCATCGACAAGGTCTCGGTCTACGCCGCCCGCCTCAACATGGGTCGCAAGCTGGGTCAGAAGATTGCCCGCGAGTGGGAAGATCTCGACGTCGATGTGGTTATCCCCATCCCCGAGACCTCCTGTGACGTGGCGCTGGAGATCGCTCACACCCTGGATCTGCCATACCGTCAGGGCTTCGTGAAGAACCGCTATATCGGCCGTACCTTCATCATGCCGGGCCAGACCCAGCGCAAGAAGTCGGTGCGCCGCAAACTCAACGCCATCAGCTCCGAATTCAAGGGCAAGAAGGTGTTGCTGGTGGATGATTCCATCGTGCGTGGTACCACGTCCGAGCAGATCATCCAGATGGCCCGTGAAGCGGGGGCAGCCAAGGTCTACTTCGCCTCGGCGGCGCCGGAAATTCGTTTCCCCAACGTCTATGGCATCGACATGCCCACCGCCAACGAGCTGATCGCCCACGGTCGCGAAGTGGAAGAGGTGTGCAAGCTGATTGGCGCTGACGGTCTGATTTTCCAGGATCTGGAAGATCTGGAAGCCGCCGTGCGGGAGATCAACCCGGATCTGCGTCACTTCGAGACCTCGGTGTTCAATGGCCACTACGTCACCTCTGACGTGGACCAGTCCTATCTGGATCACCTCAACGCCCTGCGCAACGATGACACCAAAGCGGTGCGTGAATGGCAGGAAGGCACCAGCAATCTGGAAATTTTTAACGAAGGCAGTTAAACGTTTGCGGTTTTGCCGGATGGGATAGCGAGATGGGGGCCTGTAGCCCCCATTGTCGTTTCTACTTAACACTGGCAGAAGGGGGAGGAGATATCTGTTTGAAAAATATCCGCTTATCTTGCCGGATATGGGCATGGCCAGCGGGATCCGCTAGCATAGGCGGCAACATATATGACCGATACGCTTTTAAGAGACGAGAGTTCAGATGGATGATCTGCTAGCCCCAGTGCGCCAGTTTTTGCAGTGCGAGACCCCGGATGAGTGGGTGGAGATGGCGCGGGATCCGGCCCGTTTGCCGACCCTGCTCATCGATCACGCCAACTGCGAGACCAAGGCAGCACTCACCGCCCACAGTCTGGTGCGCCGCTACTGCCTGCCCAAGGGCAAGCGCCATCTGCTGCCCAAGCTGGAGTTTTATCGTGAGCTGGATGCCATCCCGGAGAAGGCCGAGATCCTGGGCAAACGCAGCATGGGAGAGTCTGATCGCACCGTCTTTGCCGAGCTGGAGCGCAATCCGCTGCTGTTTCCCATGGTGCGACTCATTCAGGAGGAGCTGCACCACTTCGAGCAGGTGCTGGAGATCATGCAGGCCCGCGGCATCGAATACGGGCCGGTGACGGCCTCCCGCTATGCCCGCCAGTTGATGCAGCATGTGCGCACCCATGAGCCGGCCACCATCGTCGACAAGATGATCATCGGCGCCTATATCGAGGCCCGCTCCTGCGAGCGGTTTGCCAAGTTGGCGCCCCATCTGGACGAGGAGCTGAGCCGCTTCTATGTCTCTTTGCTGCGCTCCGAGGCGCGTCACTATCAGGATTACCTGAGCCTGGCCGAACAGTACGCAGGGGAGGATATCAGCGAGCGGGTGGCCTTCTTTGGCAAGCTGGAAGCCGAGCTAATCTGCTCGCCGGATCCCCAGTTCCGGTTCCATAGCGGCCTGCCTGTCACATCTGACAGTTGTTGACGCACAGGGGGCAAACTACTATTGCCCTGTTCCTACTACGAGCGACAAGTAGTTACTTTTGAGCGCAATTCCCGGCCCTGAGCCGGGATCTTTTTTTCTGTCGTACGTCCTTCCTGCTTTTGGCGCTCTATGCTGAATCCCTGGCTATTTTTGCGTCTTCCACTTGCGATGAAATCCTGTTCGAACAGCCGGTTATTGTGGTGATAAAGTGCTCATTCAAGTGGCTCACCCTTGTAGAAATGGGCGAAACCGTGTACTTTTTTGCCTTCGCAAGATTTGAATAACCAATCAATAGGAGCGTGTATGCGCATTGTTCTGTTGGGGGCTCCGGGCGCCGGCAAAGGTACCCAGGCTCAGTTCATCATGGAAAAACACGGTATTCCCCAGATCTCCACCGGCGATATGCTGCGTGCGGCGATCAAAGCGGGCACCGAGCTCGGTCTGAAAGCCAAAGCTGTGATGGACGCAGGTCAGCTGGTCTCTGACGACATCATCATCGGTCTGGTCAAAGAGCGTATCGCTCAGCCTGACTGCGCCAAAGGCTTCCTGTTGGACGGTTTCCCGCGCACCATTCCCCAGGCGCAAGCCATGAAGGACGCCGGTGTCGTGGTTGATTTCGTGCTGGAGTTCGATGTGCCGGACGAAGAGATCGTCAAGCGCATGAGCGGTCGTCGCGTTCACTCCGGCTCCGGCCGTACCTACCACGTGGTGTTCAACCCGCCGAAAGTGGAAGGCAAGGATGACGTGACCGGTGAAGATCTGGTGATCCGCGCCGACGACGAAGAGACCACAGTACGCAAGCGTCTGGATGTATATCATCAGCAGACCGCGCCGCTGATCGGTTTCTACGGCAAAGAGGCGGAAGCGGGCCACACCCGTTATGTCAAGATCGACGGCACTCAGCCGGTTGATCTGGTCAGCAAGCAGCTTGCCACCATTCTGGGCTGATCTTTGCTGCCGGCACAGTTTCCCGTGCCATCAGATAAATAAAGAGAAGGGCCCTGTCGGGCCCTTTTTGCATAATGACAGATAGACAGGAAGCCAACGTGACCACGAAAACCGGAATATTGCTGGTCAATCTGGGTACCCCAGCCGCACCGACCACCGCTGCCGTCAAAGCGTTCCTCAGCCAGTTCCTGCACGATCCCCGTGTGGTGGACCTGCCCCGTTACCTCTGGTGTCCGCTGCTCCACTTCATCATCTTGCCGACGCGCTCGCCCAAAGTGGCCAAGCTCTATCAGCAGGTGTGGACCGAGCAGGGCTCGCCGCTGATGGTGATAAGCAAGCAGCAGCGTGCTGCGCTGGAGCAGGAGCTCAAGCGGGAGGGCGTCGATGTGCCGGTGGAGCTGGCGATGACCTATGGTTCCCCGTCAGTGAATGATGGCTGGCAGGCGCTCAAGGCCAAAGGGGTCAACCGGGTGATCCTGTTGCCGCTCTATCCGCAATATTCGGTCAGTACCACCGCCTCGGTCTTCGATGCCTGGGGCAAGGCGATGAAGAGAGAACGCAATCTGCCGGTGGTACGGCTCATTCGTGATTATCACGCCCACCCCGAATACATTCAGGCGCTGGCCATGAGCGTGCGCCGTCACTGGGAGCAGCACGGTCAGGGTGATCACCTGCTGATGTCGTTCCACGGCATTCCCGAGCGCTACGAGAACGAAGGGGACCCCTATGGTCACCAGTGTCGCCATACCGCCAGCTTGCTGGCCGAGGCGCTCGGGCTGGAGGCCGGGCAGTGGACGGCCAGTTTCCAGTCCCGCTTTGGCAAGGAGGAGTGGCTCAAGCCCTACACAGACGTGACCATCGCCGGTATGCCAGCTGCGGGCATCAAGCGGCTCGATGTGATTTGTCCTGCCTTTGCCGCCGACTGCCTCGAAACCCTCGAGGAAATTCAGGTACAGAATCGGGAGAGCTTCATGGAGGCCGGTGGCGAGCGGTTTGAATATATTCCGGCCCTCAACAGCGATCAGGCCCACATCAGGATGATGGTCTCGCTCATCTGCCGCGAATTGGCATGAGTGACCGGCAGTCAGTCAAACAAGGAGTCGAGTCATGGTACATATCACGCTGATCTACGCAGGCCTGCTTGGGCTGCTGTTTCTGGGGCTCTCCTTCTGGGTGGTCAAACGCCGCGCCCAGTTCGGGGTGATGATAGGGCAGGGGGAGGCCCCCGAGCTGCTGGCGGCGATCCGGGCCCACGGTAATTTTGCCGAGTATGTGCCGCTGACCCTGCTGCTGATGGCGCTGTGCGAGCTATCCGGTGCCGGTGCGCTTTGGCTGCATGCCGGTGGCGCCATGCTGTTGGTCGGCCGCATCCTGCATGCCATTGGCATCCAGATCCCCAAAGCCCCCAATGTGCCCCGTTTTCTGGGCACCTTGCTGTTCTGGCTAGCCCTCGGCCTCTTCTCGCTGCTGGCCCTGTTGCAGGGGATGGCGGCCGCCTGAAAACCGACGCTTTTTTATGCTATGGAATCACCCCGGGCAGGGTGGTTTTTTTATGGTGAAAAGGCAAACGTTTTTCCTTGCAAGCCTTGTCTATACTGACTCCATTATTTAAACAGGGCGACTTTTCGGGGCTGCGGATTGTGTTAAAATCCCGCCCCTCTTTCCCCCAGAGCACAGAACATTGCCATGAAATTTCCCGGTCAGCGCAAGTCCAAACACTACTTCCCTGTCGACAGACGCGATCCCCTGGTTCCGCAAAATCCCCTGTTAACCGAGCTGGGCAAAGCCTACGTCGTCGGGATTGATCAGACCCTGGTTGATATTGAAGCCCATGTGGATGAAGACTTTCTGACCCGTTATGGTCTGAGCAAGGGGCACTCCGTCGTCATCAATGACGACGTGGCCGAACGGATTTATGACGAGCTCAAGGCCAACAACATGGTAGTGAGCGAGTTTGCCGGTGGCACCATTGGCAACACGGTACACAACTACTCGGTACTGGCCGACTCCCACTCCATCCTGCTGGGTGTGATGAGTCAGGATATTCGTATCGGCTGCTACGCCTACCGTTATCTGTGCAACACCTCTTCCCGCGTCAATCTGGACTATCTGCAGCCGGTGGATGGCCCCATCGGCCGTTGCTTCACTTTCATTACCGAGTGCGGCGAGCGCAGCTTCGGTATCAACGCCGGCAAGATGAACCAGCTGGATGTGCAGCACATTCCGGAGGATGTGATCAAAGGGGCGTCTGCCCTGGTGATCACCGCCTATCTGGTACGTGGTGACGATGGTGATCCGATGAAAGAGGCGGCCATGACCGCGGTGCGTTATGCCCGCGAGGCCGGTATTCCCGTGGTGCTGACCCTGGGCACCCGTTTCGTCATCGACGAAAACCCCCAGTGGTGGCGAGACTTCATTGCCGAAAACGTCACTGTGCTGGCGATGAACGAAGACGAAGGTGAAGCCCTGACCGGCATCGCAGATCCGCTCGGTGCGGCCGACAAGGCGCTGGATTGGGCCGATATGGTGCTCTGTACTGCTGGCCCCATCGGCCTCTACATGGCGAGTTATACCGACGAGGACTACAAGCGCGAGACCACTCATACCCTGTTGCCGGGCGTTATCCCCGAGTTCAACATGTATGAGTTCAGCCGCCCGATGGCCCGCGCCAAGTGCCGTAAACCGGCCCGCATCTACTCCCACATCTCCCCGTATATGGGTGGCCCGGAGAAGATCAAGAACACCAACGGGGCAGGGGATGGCGCCCTTTCCGCCGTGCTGCACGACATGGTGGCGAACTCCTATCACCGGATGAATGTGCCCAACTCCGCCAAGCACATCTCCGAGTTCCTGACTTACTCCTCACTGGCCCAGGTGTGCAAATATGCCAACCGCGTCAGCTACGAGGTGTTGGCCCAGAGCAGCCCACGTCTCTCCCGCGGTTTGCCGGAGAAAGAGGACAGCCTGGAAGAGGTTTACTGGGAGCGTTGATCTCCTGAATCTGCAAGACGCCTCCATCGGGAGGTGTTTTTGCAGGCAAATGGGAGTTATCCCGGCTTTTTTCCCGGAATAACCCCAATATGCTTGAGTCCATGTCACTTTTACGACACCATTTGGCCATCGTATTGTCGCCCGACAATGCCGCAGCATCCGAAAGAAAGAGAGAATCCCATGAGCATGCTTAACGACAACCTTGACGCCAATTTCCAACTGTTTATCGAACAAGTCCGCGAGTCGGGTCAGGTGTGGGGTCTGCGCTATGGGGAAGACTGGGTCGTCTGCCGCTCCGCCGAATTTGAAGATGCCGACGTGATGCCGCTCTGGTCTGCCGAAGAGGACGCTCGTCTGCACTGTGTTGACGAGTGGGCCGATTACGAGCCGGAAGTGATCGATCTGGAAGAGTTTCTCGATATCTGGATCAACGATCTGGATGAAGATGATGTACTGGTTGGCCCGAACTGGAACGCCGACCTGGAAGGTCAGGAGCTCGAACCCATCGAGCTGGCCAAGGCACTGGTTGAACTGGACGCCTGAAAGCGCCTCCATTGATGGCCTGAACGCACAGGCCATCGGGACAAAGACCGGCATCCGTGAGGGTACCGGTCTTTTTTATGGTCGAATGGTCCGATTGATGAGTTAAAAGCCGATTTGCCTTTGCACCTGTCAGGGGGATGGTCCATCATCAACCTTTTGCCAAGGGAGGAGCGCCATGTTTGTATTCGACGTAACGGGAGCTGCGGGTGAGAAGGCCAGCATTCGGGTGCAGGCGCTGGATTGGGCGCAAGCCGGACCAGTGACCTTCCAGTGCGATGACGATCAGCTGGCGGTCGTGCTTCTGAGCGGTTGTCGTTGCGATGCAGTGGGCTTTTTCAACCTGTTGGCGGGGTGCAAACCCCTCTATATCGAGCAGTGGCTCAGCTATCTGCAGGAGAGTGGTCGCATTGGCAAGTGGAGTCACCAGACCGAGAGTCCCGCCGATGGTGACTATCTGGCCAGAGCCGGTCTGGAGCACGATGAGCTCAATACCCTGCTTGGCCAGGTCTATCAGGTGGCGGGGTTCAACCGGTTGCAGATCAACCGTTACCTCAAAAATCGCCACAACCCCACCACCCTGGCAACCCGTTACGATCAGAAAGAGCTGGAGCGCTATCGCCAGCTCAATGACATCATTCTGACCCTGTTGAAGCTGAAGCATCCTCAGTAAAGAGCCCCAGCTGGCTGATATCCGGTCGCAACGGTTGCGGCCGGGCGATCAGATAGCCCTGCAAGCCATCCACGTACATCCCCTGCAGCAGCTGTTTCTGGCCAAGCTGTTCCACCCCCTCTGCAATCACCTGACACCCCATCCGATGCGATACATCGACGATCATTCGCACGAACTGCTGGTTGGTCTGATCCTGCTCCAGTCCGGTGATCAGGGCAGGGTCCAGCTTGATGTAGTCGGGCTTGAGCTCGCGAAACAGGGTAAAGGAGCCGATCCCCTTGCCGAAATTGGCGATCGCCGAGCGGCTGCCATTGCGGCGCAGCAGTTCAAATACCCGCTTGGCACCGGTCAGGTTGCGTTCCAGATGCTCTTCATCCAGTTCGAACACCAGATTGGCGCTGGTATTGGGATCTTTGAGCAACTGGCGGTCAAGCCAGATCAGGAAGGCGCTGTTTTGCAGCAGGTTGGGGGAGAGGTTGATCCCCCAGCGACTCTGGTTGGCACCAAAGGCCCGGTACTGGCGCATGATGTGGGTAATGACCAGCTGCTCCAGCCGCATCACCATATCCAGCCGCTGGGCCATGGCAAACAGGGTGTCGGTGGGCAGGGCAGTGCCATCATTGCCGCTGAAGCGGGTGTAGATCTCGTTGTAAGCCAGCATGCTGCGGTGCAGGGGCAGGATCGGCTGATAAGTGAAGCTGAGCCGCTCCTGTGCCAGCACTTCAGTCAGCACCTCGCGCCAGTGATGTTGTCCCTGCAGATCGGAGACGCTGTCATCCTGCTGGATGGCCCAGCCGTTGATGGTTTCGGTTTGGGCGCGGGCCAGCGCCAGATCTGCTCTGGCCAGCACGGCTTCGATTTTCTGGCCGCTGCTGAGCTTGGTCAGCCCCGAGTAACCAGTGCTCTCCAGTTCATGTTGAGCCTGATATTGATCGAAAGCCACTTTCAAATCCTGTCCCAGAAGATGGGGGGGAATATTGGCCACCGGTTGCACCAGCACGGCGAAGTCAGCTCCCGAAATGCGGTAGACCTGATTGCCCGGGAAACGGCTTACCACCCGCTTGATGAGGGCTGCCATATCCTTGATGTAGGCATCGCCAGACTGGAAGCCGCGCTGGGCGTTGATCTTGCCAAGTTCAGTGGCGCGGATCAGTACCAGGGTCGCGGTCTGGGTGTCCTGATCCCGCTGCAGTAACTCGGTCATGTCGCGGCGAAATGCGTGGCGGTTGAGTAGCTGCGTCAACTCGTCGGTAGTGGCAAGATTGCTGAGTTCGGTCAGCTGGCGATGGGCACTTTGCTCGGCGCTTTCGAACTGCTCAAGCAGCTGTTGCAGTACCTCTCGGGAGGCGGGCTCCTCGAGCAGGGAGGGATCCCGACTCCTGATGGCCTTGACCCAGGTGAGCTCCTGATGCTGGATCATGCCATCCATGGTGCGGATGGCCAGCATCAACAGCAGGATCATGCCAAGCAGTGTGGTGGCCAGAATAATGGCCAGGGTGAGCGGTGTGCTCTGAAGAGCCAACCAAACTGCTTGCAGGAGCAGCAGTGGTATGGTCACTATGGTGGCGATCATGAAAAGGGTGCGTCCAAGCTTGTGAACCATCTTGTTATCCTTGAAGTGGCTGCTTTATGAGGGAATTTTAACCAAGCTGTCGGATCAAAGCATGCTATTCCTCGCAACTCGGTGAAAAGGGTCAATTGAAATCGGTTAAATGTGAGTGAAACCACTTTCACAGGTATCGAAACAGGCGAAGATGAGTTGAAAACAGATCAAACAAGGCAGAGGTAAATCATGTTGTTAGAGCCAGAAAATAGTGCCAAAGCACGACAATTATTGAACCAGAGTATGGCACTGGTGCTGGCAGGTGGACGTGGCAGTCGCCTGAAGCAGTTGACTGACAACCGCGCCAAGCCTGCCGTCCATTTCGGTGGCAAATTCCGGATCATCGACTTTGTGCTCTCCAACTGTATCAACTCGGGGATCCGCCGCGTTGGTGTAGTCACCCAATACAAATCTCACAGTCTGCTGCGTCACCTGCAATCGGGCTGGTCCTTCCTGCGTTACCAGATGAACGAGTTCATCGACCTGCTTCCAGCCCAGCAACGGGTGGATGAGGTGCACTGGTATCGCGGCACCGCCGATGCCATCTATCAGAACGTCGATATCATTCGTGACTACGGCCCCAAATACCTGGTGGTGCTGGCTGGGGATCACATCTACAAGATGGATTATGCCGCCATGCTGCTCGACCATGTACGCCTCGGTGCCAAGGTGACGGTAGCCTGCATCGAAGTGCCGCGGGCAGAGGCATCCGCCTTCGGGATCATGGATATCGACGAGCAGCGCAAGATCCGCGCCTTCGTCGAAAAACCGGCCAATCCGCCTGCCATGCCGGGTTGCGAGGATCGCTCGCTGGCCTCCATGGGAATCTATATCTTCGAGGCGGAGTACCTCTACCAATTGCTGGAGGAGGATATTCACAATCAGGACTCCAAACACGACTTCGGAATGGATGTGATCCCCCGCATTGTGGAGGAGGGGATGGCCTTTGCGCACCCCTTCAACATGTCCTGTGTCGGGGCACGCGAGGGGCAAAAGCCCTACTGGCGTGACGTGGGTACGCTGGACTCCTTCTGGGAAGCGAACATGGATCTCGCCTCCGTGCTGCCCGAGCTCGATATCTACGATCAGAACTGGCCTATCTGGACCAGCCAGACCCTGACGCCACCGGCCAAGTTTGTGCAGGACAGAAATGGCCAGCACGGCATGACCATCAACTCCATGTTCTCGGGCGGTACCATTGTCAGCGGATCGTTTGTGCTCAATTCGGTACTCTTTACCAATGTGCGGGTGCACTCCTTCTGCACCCTGGATCAAGCCATCATCTTCCCCGGGGTCGAGATTGGCGCCGGTTGCCGTCTGCGCCGGGTGGTGGTGGATAAAGGGTGTGTGCTGCCCGATGGACTGGTGGTGGGCGAGAATGCCGATGAGGATAGCCGCCGCTTCTACCGCTCCGAGCAGGGGATTGTGCTGGTGACCAAGGAGATGCTGGACAAGCTGGTTTGAGGAAAGCCCTTGAAACTGTGTCAGACGCTGTAATGCAAAGGGAGCCAAGTTGGCTCCCTTTTTCATGCTGGTGAATGGCGAGGATTATTCGCTAACCACCGCTTTGGCGGCCATCACCATGGCGGTGCCGTGCTTGCCACCGGCGGCGGTCACTTGCGGTACGCCATCTTCATCGGTATCGCTGCCGGCACCTTCGATGATGTTCTCGCCGGAGTCGCCGATCCACTCGGCCATCTGCATGCCACCATTGACGGTGCCACGGAACCAGCTGACGTACTGACCGGTCAGTTTGGCCAGCTCCAGCTCGGGCGCCTTCTCGGCACCTTCGTTGCGCAGGTTCAGCATTGCAGAGCGCAGGGCGCCAGAGATGGCCGCCTGGGTCCAGGGAGTGTATTCACCCTGTTTACCCGCCAGCCAGGTGCCCGCCTTGGCATTGAAGTAGGCCTTGTCGGCAGCGATAAACAGCTCGCGGGCGGCGGTGCGGTACTTGGCATCGGAGGTAACGAGGAAGGCGGCCGTCAGACCGCGGATAGCGGCGAACTGCGCATCGATGGAGTAGCCGGCATCGAGCTTGCCACCCAGGGTTATGCCGTCATGCACCAGACCATTTTTGCCCTTGAGGTTGGCAAGGATGAAATCGGCCTGCTTGCGGATCAAGTCGAGCGCCTGTTGACCCTGCTTGGTCTTGAGGTTCAGCTCGCCATTGTCACCGGCGGCGTAACCGACCGGCAGCGCGTCCTGAGCGCGCTGGAAGATCTGCAGGGCGACCAGTGCGTAAGCGGCGTCAAAGGTGGTGACGTGTTTGCCCTGTTTGCCTGCCTGCCAGCTGTCGACCAGGGTGCCAGCCTTGGCATCAAAGTGCAGGGCCGCCAGGTTCTTGAAGGTGAGGTTGGAGAGATTGATCGCCAGCGAGAAGGCATCGCTGCCCGCAACGGCTTTGCCCAGGTCATTGGTCTTGTTGGCAGCCGGTGCGGCGGCAAACGGCGCACCGTCAAACACGGCGTGGAAGGCCGGGTTCTGGTTGGTGTTAGCGCTGCGCTGATCGCTGAAGGCATAGAACTCGGAGAGCGGCCACAGCATCATCCAGGCATCGCGCAGCTGGGCGGAACCATCCACCACCTCCAGCTTACCGATGGCGCCGGCATCGTTGTTGCTGGTTTCGGTCACTTTCACCTGATGGGGGAAGTAAATCACGCCCTTGGCCGGATCGTACTGCGGGGTGATCTTGGCGCCCAGTTGCTTGCCGTCGAAGCCAAGCTGGTTCTGCATGATGGCCAGCTTGTCGATGGATTGCTCGGTCAGCATCATGCCGTTGAAGCCGTCGGCGGCAGAGACGCCCAGCTTGTGCTTGCCATCCTGATCCATGGTGGCGGAGGCGGCTTCTACCTCTTCATCGGTCTCGGCCACGTGCATGCCGCCGAGGAAGTCTTGCGACCACATCACCTCTTTGAGCAGGATGCCGCCCACGGCTGCGGGTACCAGCAGGTTGTCACTGCCGCTCCAGCGCAGGGTGCTGTAGTCACGGAAGTAGGCGGGCACCTGGGTCTTGACGGTCTTCTCGGTCCCTTTGGCGGTCTTGATGGTGATCTGATCGCCATTGACCGGAGTGGCGTTGACGGCCTGGGCAAACTCTGGATTGGCGGAGGCGTAGGGCAGGGAGAGGGGATACATGCCTTGCGGCACTTCATCGGCCGGGAAGCCGACCGCATCGGCCATGGCCAGCACCCGTTGCCCCAGAGAGGCCATGGTGCCACCACGGGCCAGGTTTTGCGGCCCGTTCACCAGATGCGGGCCCATGCCGGATTGGTAGTTGAGGGCGTACATCGCCTCTTCGGAGTATTCGTAGGATTCGATGCCGGCAGCGAAGTCGAACGGGGTCGGTTCATCGGCACGGTTGGCATCCAGCACATCCAGATCCAGCCCCAGTGCTTCGGCTAGCGGCTCGCCAGAGAGCTCGAATTCGGTATAGGCCAGCATGTTGGCGGCGGTATTGAATGTCTTGTCTTCGACCTTGACGGCAGCGTGTGCGGCGCCGCTGAGCAGTGCGCAGGCGATCGCCTGAACCAGTACGGTTTTTCTCATGTCCCTTCTCACCATTGGTTGGTTTTATTATTGACGCTTCTCATGACGAATCTAAATGAGAATGGTCTGCATTATGCTGTGTTGGAGGGGACTTGAGAAGTAAAAACCGCCCCATTCGGCTGCACGTTAAACCGGATGTGCGTTGTCGAAGAGGGCGGTTATCTGTTTATTGCGATGAAAGTGCCAGTGCGGCGGTGATCAGAGCACCTTGAACGGGATGACCAGACGGCCCGGCTCTACCTTGAGGGCTTCAACCTTGTCCTTGATCCTGGCTTCGTTCTTGCGGCTGCTGTCGAGGCGGTAGACCGGGGTCTGCGACAGGAACAGGGAGAGCGACTGATTGAAGGTGGGCAGCAGCGGGGTGAGGGCGGCCCCGATATCGGCCGGCTCGGTCTTGACCGAGATCAGTTCAAGGTCGCGCAGATAGATGGCGCCCTGCTCGGCCACATAGTCGGGGCGGGCACTCAGGGCAAAGCGGATCTTCATCTGCTGGCTGCCAAGGGGGCTGCTCACCTGCAGGTCGCCAGCGGCGTCCAGCTCGATGCGATCTGCTTGTTTGCGGCCGATACGGCTCTGCATCTCATCCAGACGGATCTTGCTCGACATGATGCCGGGGATCCCCAGCTGTTTTTCAAAAGAGACCTGATCTTTGAGGTACTGGTTGATTTCGGCCTCGCTGACATTGTACTGGGTCAGGGAGCAGGCCCCCAGCAGCAGGGCGAGGGGGAGTAACAACAGCTGTTTCAACATGATGGATTCCGCTTGGACAAATATTATGGCGCTATCTTACGCGATAACGGGCGTGGAATGAGAGCCTCATACCGTGGGAAATCACGGTCTTGCTGCATTCCCGATTGTTTTTTGGCAACCGCCGGGTTCATCATCGATGGGTGAGCGGAATAAGGCAGAGCTGTTTGCTGCGGGCATGGGTCTACGCCTGAGCAGAGAGAAGAGAACAGAGAGCGAGAAGAGCACAGAGAACGAGGAGAGCGCAATGGTTCGGATGGGCAAGGTTGGCCGCAGGGCGCTGCTGTGGCTTGGCTGCATGATGGGGCTCTGGAGCCCATCGCTGTGGGCCGAGGTGAAAGTGATCCCGGTCTTCGAGGCGCAGGCGGCGGTGCAGACCCTCAAGGAGATCTATCCCCAGCTTGGGGTAAGCGCCATGGGTAACCAGCTGGTGCTGAGCGGAACGCCAGCCCAGCTGCAGGAGGCCGAAGCCACGTTGGCGCAGATCAACCAGCCGCCGCAAAGCCTGCTTATCGAGTGGCGGGTGGATGGGGCTGCCAGCGGTCAGCAACTGGGGGGCTCAATCAGTCGCGACGAGGCCAAGCGGCAGTGGCTGCTCGATGGCAATGCCCAGCAGTATCAGCGCAGCCAGAACGACAGTTGGCAGGTGCGCGGGCTGTCGGGTCGTCCCGTGCTGCTGCAGATGGGCTCCTATCAGCCGGTGACCTTCTATCAGTGGAACGGGGGCGCCGTGGTGGGGATGATGCCGCTGGTGAATGGCCTCTATGCTACGGCCACCTTGATTGGCGATCGGGTGCAGATTGCGCTCAGCAGCGAACAGGCGAGGCTGGATCAGGGCACCATCAATCGTGGGCAGAGTGCCACCGAGGTCAGTGGAGCCCCTGGCCAGTGGCTGACGGTGGGGGAGCTCTCGACCAGCTCGGCAGATCAAGGGAGCCGCCTCGGTACCCAGCTACAGGGAGCGCGAGGCAGCCAGAGCGAGCGCCAGACCCTGCAGATCCGGGTCACCCGCCAATAAGTAATTCACCCTGTTTTGTCATGCCCGACTTTCTGGGAAACAGCCTGCTCGTAAGCATGTAGTCAACTGAGCTGGCCGGGTAGGAATCAGAGTCATCATCGAGTCGGGTTGAGACTGAGCGAAAACAGGGAATCTGGATTGCGAGCAGCCAAGGATGATGGGAAAGCGAGATACGTTTGAGGCAAACAACAGCAGATACGAAAAAGCCCAGCCAAAAGGCTGGGCTTTAGAATTTGGCTCCCTCGACAGGACTTGAACCTGTGACATACGGATTAACAGTCCGCCGTTCTACCGACTGAACTACGAGGGAAAAGTGGCTCCTCCTACTGGACTTGAACCAGTGACATACGGATTAACAGTCCGCCGTTCTACCGACTGAACTAAGGAGGAATTGCCTGTCTCGTCAAGACGGGGCGAATATTAATGACCAGGGCGACGGGTGTCAACCCGCGAATTTACCGAAAACCGGATTTTCGGACTGTTTGCCCAAAAGTTGCGCTTTGCGGTTTATTTTCAGCACAATCAGTCCCTTGTCATCGCTCCCCCCAACCGGCCCAGGGGTTATTGGCTCGGTTCGCATCAACCTGATGATGCCAGCATGATGTCGCGAACGTGCTGGTAACCAGGCGAGGCTCAAATGGTAATCTTTGTGGCTAAAAGGGGGAGAGCTGGAGTCAAGATCGGCGATTTGGCGGTAAATGGGCCAAATCATGGGGCAGAGTGCTTTTCATTGATCCTGCCCATCGAAAAAATGGCCCGTCTGGAGTAAGGTTACGCAGGATACCATCGCCGCGTCGACAGCCCTGCCGGCCCTTGATGATGATCGGGCGCCGGATCTCTCCGGCCTTTATCTCCCTCTTCTGGTATTACGATATACATGCACAAGCAAGCCTCTTTAAATAGCGTGAAGCTCGCCATAGCCTTACGCCAGTCCTGTATTGATGAACCCTATAGCATGGCCCGCTTCGGCCGTGATCTTATCGCCGGTGTGACGGTGGGCATCATCGCCATCCCGCTCGCCATGGCACTGGCCATCGCCAGCGGTGTGCCGCCGCAACACGGTCTCTATACCGCCATCATTGCCGGAATCGTGATCGCCGTAACCGGTGGATCCCGCTACTCCATCTCCGGCCCGACCGCTGCCTTTGTCGTGATCCTCTATCCGGTTGCCCAGCAGTTCGGGGTTGGCGGTCTGTTGATGGCGACGCTCATCTCAGGCCTCTTTCTGGTGGCGATGGGGATGGCCCGTCTTGGCCGCCTTATCGAGTACATTCCTCCGTCAGTGACGCTGGGCTTTACCGGTGGTATCGCCATCGTGATCGCCACCTTGCAAATCAAGGACTTCTTTGGCCTGAGCGTGCCCGAGATGCCGGAAACCTATTTGGGCAAGGTCGAAGCGTTGGCCGCCGCCCTGCCAAGCTGGCAGTGGGGCGATACCCTGGTGGGGGTCGCAACACTGGCCGTGCTGCTGCTCTGGCCACGCCTGCGTCTGCCGGTGCCTGGCCACCTGCCCGCGGTGCTGGTCGGGGTGGGTCTGGGTTTTGGCCTCCATTACTTTGGGGTGGATGTGGCCACCATCGGCAGCAAGTTCAGCTATACCCTGGCCGACGGCACTCAAGGGATGGGGATCCCGCCCATCGCGCCGACCCTGGTGATGCCCTGGGCCTTGCCCGGACCTGATGGCTTGCCGGTTGAATGGAACCTGGCAGCTGTTGAGCGGCTGCTGCCTGCTGCCTTCTCCATGGCGATGCTGGGGGCGATCGAATCGCTGCTCTGCGCCGTGGTGCTCGATGGGATGACCGGTCGCAAACACAGCTCCAATGCCGAGCTGGTGGGGCAGGGGCTTGGCAACATCTTCGCCCCCTTCTTTGGCGGCATTACCGCTACCGCCGCCATCGCCCGCTCTGCCGCCAACGTGCGTGCCGGCGCTACGTCCCCCATCTCGGGGATCGTGCATGCGCTGGTGGTGCTGGCAGCCATTCTGGTGCTGGCCCCCTGGCTCTCCTGGTTGCCGCTCTCGGCCATGGCTGCCTTGCTGCTCATCGTAGCCTGGAACATGAGTGAAGCGCACAAGGTGGTGGAGCTGATCCGTCGCGCGCCCAAATCCGATGTGCTGGTGCTGCTGGTCTGCCTGTCACTCACCGTCATTTTCGACATGGTCATCGCCATCACTTTCGGGGTGATCCTGGCGTCCCTGCTCTTTATGCGCGAAATCGCCAAGATGACCAAACTGCACGATTTGGCCGAGCACAAACGCTATGCCCACGAGGTGCCGGACAACGGCCTGCTCTACAAGATCAACGGCCCGCTCTTCTTCGCAGCGGCCGAACGGGTCTTTGCCGAGCTGGAAGCGCAAGTGAAAGGACACCAGGTGCTGGTGTTGCAGATGGAGGCGGTTTCCATCATCGATGCGGGCGGTCTGTCTGCCTTCCTCCACTTTGGCAAGCAGATGGCCAAAGCCGGTGTCGAGTTGCGGGTGGCCGAGTTGCAGTTCCAACCGCTCAAGACCCTGGCTCGCGCCAAGGTGCGACCGCAACCCGGCACGCTGGAATTCTACGGTTCACTGGAAGAGGCGCTCAAAGGTGAACATTTGCACGAAGCGGCAGTAAATTGATTGAAAGGGATACGAAACGGCATATTTTTGGTCATTTTGTTCGGATATTGAGCAAATGAACGCAAAAAGTAAAAAATTGCATTGACCAAAAGCCATCGTATCCCTTACATTACGCCCCGTCGCCGCGGCATGGTCCGCCAGCGAATGTGCAGCTCAAGCACACAAAGCAGTGAGCAAAAATTTGGTGAGGTGTCCGAGTGGCTGAAGGAGCACGCCTGGAAAGTGTGTATACGGCAACGTATCGAGGGTTCGAATCCCTCCCTCACCGCCAAATTGAAAAGCCCTGATGGAAACATCAGGGCTTTTCTTTATATGCGATTTTTGATATGTCCTCTGCTCATCATCTCTCATGCAATCTATTACTTGAGTAATCAGATTCTTGTTGCGATGTACCCGTTTGCGATTGGTATTGATGCCAACGTGCGTTGTGATAGTGATAATCTCTTTTTTGTGCAAAATATTGCGCAGCACCTGGTTTCATCCACTTCATTTGCAATCATTAGCCACCAATAATTTTGATTTGCGCAACTTTTTGCGTGAGTGAACCTTGGTGTTTGATTGTTTTGGTTGTAACCTATTGATAATAAATGAATAAAAATAATGGCATGGTCGCTGCTAAAGGTTGGTCGAGTGCTATCTCGTTTAACCAACTTATTTAGGAGCATACATATGCCAACTCCATGTTATATCAGCATCGAAGGTAAAACTCAGGGCAATATCACCGCCGGTGCCTTCACTTCCGATTCCGTCGGCAACATCTTCGTACAAGGCCACGAAGACGAGATGCTGGTACAAGAGTTCCAGCACGTTGTGACCGTCCCGACCGACCCGCAATCCGGTCAACCTGCCGGTCAGCGTGTCCATAAGCCGTTCAAGTTCACCGTTGCGCTGAACAAAGCTGTGCCGCTGATGTACAACGCGCTGGCTTCCGGCGAGATGCTGCCAAAAGTGACCCTGAAGTGGTACCGCACCTCCGTTGAGGGCAAGCAGGAGCACTTCTTCTCTACCGTGCTGACCGATGCCACCATCGTTGACATCGACTGCCAGATGCCCCACTGCCAGGACCCGGCGAAGTCTGACTTCACCCAGCTTATCCAGGTCTCTATGGCTTACCGCAAGATTGATTGGGAACACACCGTTGCCGGTACCTCTGGTGCTGATGATTGGCGTGCACCTATCGAGGCGTAATAACTCGTTTTCCTTTCTTTGTTTTAGTTTTCTGGAAGTGCTGTCCACGTGGTCCGTATCCGTAGCACGTTGATGTATCCCCAGCCTGATTAATCCCGCAGGCTGGGGCTTTTATGTTTTGCCATCCCCCTGTTCTGACGTTCGGTGCTGAGTGATGGCAAAGCACACAAGAGGTTTGAATTATGTGTCCCTCCATTGCACTGCTCGGTGATATCGGCACCGACCACGATGGCTTTCCACCGACCCCGGTGATAGCAGCCAGTCCTGACGTGTTCCTCGATGGTAAGCCTGTTGCCCGCCAGGGTGACCCGTTAGCACCCCACGACAAGCCCAACAACCCGCCGCACCCGCGCAGCATTGCCGGTGGTGTGGGTTCTGTGTTGGTGAACGGCAAGCCCATCGCCGTCACTGGCACTGCGGTGGATTGCGGTGGTGTGGTGATTGGTTCGGGTAGTGGGCAAGCAGGATAAGGAACAAGGTCATGGCACAGAGCACAGGATTACAATTTACCGTCAAGGTTGGCGCACTGGCTGACAGCACCTTTGCGGTCGCAAGCTTCAAGCTGGATGAGGGCTTGAACCGTCCCTTTAACCTCCACCTTGAGGTCGCCAGCCAGCAACCGGACATCGACTTTGGCGCCGTGCTGGACCAGCCATGCGAGCTGATGGTGTGGTACAACGGCGAGTTGCAACGCCGGGTCTGCGGGGTTGTGAGCGAGTTTGCCCAAGGGGACAGCGGCTTTCGCCGTACCCGCTATCAGCTGCAAGTCAAACCTGCTCTGTGGCGATTGGGATTGCGCCAGAGCTCCCGCATCTTCCAGGCACAGAAACCTGACGAAATCCTCTCCATTTTGCTGCAAGAACACGGCATCACCGACTACGCCTTTGCCCTGAAAAACGAACACGCCCAGCGGGAATACTGCGTTCAGTATCGCGAGACCGACCTCGATTTCTTGAACCGCCTGGCCGCCGAAGAGGGGCTCTTCTACTTCCACGAGTTTGAAGCAGGCAAGCACCGTATCGTCTTTGCCGACGATGCCGCAGCCCTGACTGCTGGCCCCGAGCTCTTCTTCAACCTCGGCAACCGCTCGCTGGAACAGGGGCCCTACGTTCGCCAGTTCCACTACCGTGAGGCGGTACGGCCAAGCGATGTAGAGCTCAAGGACTACAGCTTCAAGACGCCGGCTTATGGCCTCTCCCAGAAGAAAATGGGCGCAGAGCTCGACCATCAACGAGATACCTACCAGCACTTCGATTATCCGGGGCGCTACAAAGAGGACCCGAGCGGCAAGGCCTTTGCCCAGCACCGGCTCGATGCGCTGCGCAATGACGCGGTGGCGGGCAGTGGCAAATCCAACAGCGCAGCCCTCTTGCCGGGACAAAGCTTCGCGCTGACCGAACACCCCAATGGCAACCTCAATACCGACTGGCAAATCGTTCATATCTGCCATACCGGTGAACAACCGCAGGCGCTGGAGGAAGAGGGGGGCAGTGGCCCGACCGTCTACCACAACGAATTTGGCGTAGTGAAAGCGAGCACCACCTGGCGCGCCCGTATCGGCAGCCCCGAGGCACCCCATAAGCCGATGGTGGATGGCCCGCAAATCGCCATGGTGGTGGGCCCGGAAGGGGAAGAGATTTACTGCGACGAACATGGCCGGGTCAAACTGCAATTCCCGTGGGACCGCTACGGCAGCTCCAACGACCAGAGCTCCTGCTGGGTGCGGGTGAGCCAGGGCTGGGCCGGCGGTCAGTACGGCATGATGGCCATCCCGCGTATCGGCCACGAGGTGATTGTCTCGTTTCTGGAAGGAGACCCCGACCAGCCCATCGTAACCGGTCGCACCTACCACGCCACCAATCGGCCACCGTATGAGTTGCCCGCCAACAAGACTCGTACCGTGCTGCGCACCGAGACCCACCAGGGCGAGGGCTTTAACGAGCTGCGTTTTGAAGACCAGGCGGGGCAGGAAGAGATTTACCTCCACGGTCAGAAAGACCTGAACGTCCTTATCGAAAACGATGCGGCCTGGCATATCAAGCACGACGAGCACCGCGATATCGACAACGAGCGGGTCACCCGTATCAAGGCCAACGACCACCTGACGGTGGAGGGTGAGAAGCGCGACCACATCAAGGCGGACTATTCGCTGACGGTCGATGCTTCCCTGCACCAGAAGCTGGCCCAGTCGCTGCTGGTTGAGGCTGGGCAAGAGATCCACATCAAGGCCGGTAACAAGATTGTGCTGGAAGCAGGCTCCGAGCTGACCCTCAAAGTCGGCGGCAGCTTTGTGAAGGTTGACCCCAGTGGCGTCACCCTGGTCGGTCCCACTATCAAGATGAATTCTGGCGGCAGTCCCGGCTCGGGCTCCGGTTGGGCGGGTCAAATGCCCGGCTTGCCGGGGGCGGTCAAGGTACCACCCGCGCCTCCAGCGACTATCCCTGCGAGCGCGATTCAAAAGAGCATGGAATCCATGGCCCCGTTGGTGAAGCCCTGCCCCTTTGCCCAGGGAGGTAAGGCATGACCTTTCAAGAGTGGCGTAGCCAACACCCCGGCCAACTGTTTGCCATCGTTGATGCCGCGCTCGATACCACCGCCGTGGCGGACTACTGCAACCAAGGTGGTGCCAATGCCATCCCCTTGTTTGCCGGTACGGCCTTCGCGAACCAAGCCGAACAAGGCCCCTGGCTACTGCCCGACCCAGCTCCTGAGTTTATTGCGGCTCACCCGCAACTGGGGGGCGTCTACGTCACAAGCGATGCGGCTATCGATGTCGTCCAGCAGCACTGGCAAAGCCTGATAGAGGTGGCTTGTGAAGGTGAGGTGATGTGGCTGCGTTATGCCGATAACCGGGTCTTTCCCAAGATGCTGGCCACCATGAGCCAGCAGGAACTCGATGATGTCCTGGGGCCCTGCTCAAGCCTGTGGGCCACCGACAGTGTGTGGCAACGCACGCCTGATAACGAATTCACTCCCCGCCAAGCCCCCTGGTTTCGCATTCAGCCTCACAATCTGGCGCCGCTGTATGACGAAAGCCGTCACGCCTACACCCTCTCTCGTCACTTCTGGCAACGGATGGAGGAGATGATGACGCGTCATCCCAATCCGGAAGCCGCCATTACCACTGTCCTCAAGCAGGCCAATCAAGCTGGGCTGACAGGCGACGTCCTTGATGGCGTGGTAGCTGGTGCGCTCACGATACAGGCAAGCATGGCGCTGGATGCCATCAGAGCGCCGTTGATGCTGACCGATGACGAAATGGCTCAGGTGAATAACTGGCTGAACAAACACCCTGACTTGATAGGAGCTGTGTAATGGCTATCAGTGCCCACTGCATACCCTGTGAAAAGTACAACTGCTGGATTGAGATAGACGTTCGCGACGAACAGAACCGCTCGTTCAAGGGGCAAAAGGCCACCTTGACCGATGCCACTGGCACCAGCAAAACCGTGACTCTGAAAGATGGCCCAACCCTGGTTGAAGGCTTTGCGGTGGGGCCGGTGACGGTCAAGTTCGAGACCCAGCCTTGGCTCAAAGCCGCTCAATCTCGTGAAGCCCTGAAAGAGGGCGAAACCAGCCAGGTTCCCGCCTACACCGAGAAATTTTGGGGGCACTGTGACGTGAAGCGCGAGCATGTCAAAGTGACCACCGGCGACCTCTGCCTCAGCGACCCAGAACAGCCGCTACCGGAAGCGCACAAAGCCGGGGCCCAACCACCGCGCTTTATCACCAAGCACTCCTACGTGATTGAAGTGAAGGGCTATCAGCTCACCACCCTGCGTATCGGGGTGTTCTTTGATGGCACCGCCAACAACACCTTCAAACACAGGGAAGGGAAAAGTGCATTGGAGACTGCCTTGGCGCAATGCAGCCCGGAAGAGCAGCAGGTATTGCTGGAGCAGTGTTTTGAAGGGGCGTTGCCTGATGATCTTAATAACAGCGAGAAAAACGATGTCACCAATATTGGCAAGGCACATGAACTGTATAGACGGCCAACCGAAACAGAGCTGACAGTAGCGGTATATGTTGAAGGTATTGGCACTGCCAAAGGTGAGGATGACGCCACAGCAGGGTTGGGGGCAGATAAGGGCCAGACCTCCAGCGCTTCCCGTGTCGAAGAGGCTTGTCGTACTCAAATTGTTGCGGAGATAAAAGAACAACTTGAAAGCATATTGCCCACCATTGAGTGCATCCATAAGGTCGAGTTCGATGTTTTTGACTTTAGCCGGGGCGCCTCTGCTGCTCGCCAGTTTGTAAACCGTATAGATAAGAAAGGGGACCACCCACTGGTGGAGGCCATGGCTGCTGACCCCCGATATCCCCTTGAAGACCGGCTTTGATTGGGCCAGCCGCGATGATGTGCGTATTCAGTTTGTCGGGTTATTTGATACCGTGGTCAGCTCCTATCTGTGGGGTAAACGTAATGTGACGCTAGCCCCTGACTGTGCCGAACGCGTGGTGCATATCGTTGCTGCCGATGAGTGGCGCTATCACTTTGACTTGACCCGTATCACCGACGATGCAGCAGGCACCACACTCGCGGAGAATTTTACCGAAGTGATTATTCCCGGCGCCCACTCCGATATCGGTGGCGGCTATTACAGCCGCTGGAGTTTGCGTGATCCCAACTACGCATCACCGCTGATCACTGAAAACTGCGTGATCGCGACCTTCAATACCGATGCGATGCCACATGTTCATCCCATCGATGCCCAAGCATATCGCGATGCCAGTACTTACGCCAAGATGCGGGCTGGGCAAGGCTGGGGCAAGGGCGTTGTGTCTCTGTCTAGCCATAGTGATGCCACTCAGCTTGGTTATCTGAATGTGCGTCCCAGGGCTCTGGGGCCGATCACGGGCAGTCAATCAGGGGGCCATAGAAATATCTGCGTCGATGTGGTTCTGCACCGGGTGGTGGAGGGGGAATATTCACGCATACCGCTGCACATGATGGTAGAAGCGGCGCGTGATGCTGGAGTGCCTTTGAACAAGTGGGTATCACAAGGTGATAATGCTTACCGTTTGGATAGCGCACTTTCGTATCCCACAGTGAACTTGGCCAAACTCGATGAGCTATGGGTTGATGTGGCCAAACGGCGTGGAGAGGTGATCAACCTGGCTCGCAGCTTACCTGACGAGGTGTACCAAAAGTTGCGGCTGAGTTATTTACACTACAGCGCTGATACTGGTCTGGTTAATACCCCCAACAGGGTTAGTGATAAAGAGATCCGCAAGATGACGGGTAATAAAAAGGGAGGTTATTAATGCGCTGGATACTCTTATTGCTGCTGTTGCCGCTAGTCGCAGCCTGCCAAGCTGCCCCCACAGGCCCCAAACAACTGGACTGGCGCCATATGGTGGGTTCGAACGCTGATGAGTTATGGGTGACGGAGGTACTCTTTTATCGTCAAGGCAAGTTGGTGGATGCCTCGACCAATGGTTCTGCCGGTTTTGTCGGCCCTAAAGCTCTTAAGGCCAAAGATTATCGCTGGCGCATTGGCAAGGGGCGTCGTGATATTCACCCCGCTCCTGATAAGGTAGAGGTTGAGTGGATTTCATTCCACGATAAAAAGCGCTATCGCATTAGCCTGACCTTGCCAGCAGAGTTGGAAAGCATGATTGCGCAACCTTATCGCATCAAGGTAAGGGATGAGTGGCGTGAAGTTCGCCGAGATAACATTGGCTTAGGTATGGCCACCGGTGGCTATGTGGAAGCATTTTTAACAAACGCCAAAGTGAAGCCTGATATCTTGCTGGCTCGGGGGATTGCTAAGGAAATTCAAACCTCGCAAGACAAGGAAAATCCTGTCACCAAAGTATACAAAGAGTGGTTTGACGATTTTGACAAAGCATACGGTAATGCCTACAAGCAATACCCAGTTCCTAGCGGAATGGCTTGGGCTCCCATCATGGATGCCTATCGTGCCGCGCAACCCAAGACGGATACTGACCCTGTGCAATGATGACTTGTACGCGCTGGATTCTCTTATTGCTGCTGTTGCCGATAGTCGCAGCCTGCCAAGCCACTCACTCCGGGCGCCTACCTAAAATAGTGTCCGGATTTAGTCGACCACTACACAGCACATAAGTCGGCGGATTTCGTTGAACTGCTGGCGGTTGTAGCCGACGAGCTTGCAGACTTTGCTGACATTATTGAGCTCTTTGGCGAGCTCTAGCAGACGGCGTTTCCGACGTACTACATTCTCGTTGGTGGTCATACGTTGGCTCCGGATAATACGATGGGCGTACCATTTTGTTATCCGGTTAGAAGCCGTATGACCACCCCCTTGTTGAACCATAGTCAGATGAATAGTATCTCTACACGTGCAGCGCCAGCCGATATTGTCTCAACGTCATCATTGGACGCCCTGCGATATCATCGACAAACATTATTACCTTGGGAAAAGCCTTAGTTCAAAGTAAGACCTGCATCAACAATGAAATCCTGGCCAGTACAGCCATTGGACTCGTCAGAACCGAGGAAGAGGGCCATGCGAGCACAATGTGAGCCATCGAGACGGAATTTGAGTGCTTGCAGTTCGACAAACTGGTTCACCGCGGCAGGGTCGAGTTGCGCCCACATCGCATCCTGTTTTGGGGTACGGATTGCGCCTGGTACAAGGCTGTTAACCCGAATGCCTCTTGCGCCCAACTCCTGCGCCAGGGTACGGGTGAAACCATGGATGGCGGCTTTTGACAGGGAGTAGCAGACTCTCCCGGGGCGACCCCTCATCCAGTTGATGGATCCCATATTGATGATGCTGCCGCTCCCTTTTTGCTCCATGCCTGGCAGCACGGCTTGGATCGCAAACAACTGGTGACGCAGATTGATATTGATGCGGTTTTCGAAATACTCCTCGGTCAGATCCTCAATTTTGTGGTGATCATCGCTGCCCGCGTTGTTGATCAGGATATCGACACTGCCCAGCTGTTGTTCAATAGTCGTAAAACACGCTTTGAGCAGAGTCAGGTCGGTGACATCGCAAAACAGAAACAGGCAGTCAAGCTCATGCGCGAGTGCTTCGCCTGCTGATTTATCAAAATCGAGGAAGGCGACTTTGGCACCCTGGCTGACAAAGGCGCGCACCAACTCTTCGCCAATGCCACTGGCGCCACCTGTGATAACGGCGACCTTGCCGGCAATAGAGTGATATTGTACTTGCTGGGAATAGTTCATAACTGCTCTCCGTGAGTCATAGATTGAATTCATCTGGCAACATTAGAAAAAGTATTTAACACCAATGCGGATCCGGTATGCTTCTGCATCATAGGCAATATTTCTATCGTACCACTGTAATTCCAGATAAGGCATCCATTGTGGATTGATTCGATAACGGGTTTGACTGGTTAGCTCCCAGTGATGATCTTTCCCATTAGCACTATTGAAATTGTTAACACGAGAAAAATAGTGCGATTCAAAAGTATGGGTCAAGGCTGACGTTATTTTATTGACAATATACAGTGCATATTCATTGGTGTCGTTATTATCGCCATAACCATCAAGATCCGTAGTTAGATAATTTTGATGATTGTAACGGTATCGTGCAATAACGGAAAAGTTATCGGTAAAGTTGTACTTTCCATCCAGATACGCAGAGCCACCAGAGCCAGAGCTAGAGGAGTTAACCAAACCACCGGCATTGACCGAGAGTTTGGTGGTTAAATTTAATAGCGGATACCATCCCTCAATTTCGTTATAACTGTGCTTTAGCTTGTCTAGTTTCTCGGTGTTATACGCATTGCTGGCCATAATCCCGGCACCAGAGTCCCAGTTATAGCCGAGTCGCAACAATAACTCATGTTGGTCGGTAGCAAAGTTAAATGCCTCACGGCTTTCAAAATAACCGCCCGCGAAAGCTGCGTTGCAGCATATAAGAGGGATTAAGCATATTTTGGGGTGGATACGCATAGTGATTGACTCGCCAATGGTAAGTTGATATTAAATCGTGCAGCGATTGGCATGAGGTAAATTAATTACCTCATGCGATGGTTTTTATCAGCCAGCTATTGAATGTTTTGCTTTACCAACTTGTAAGTGGCACAGAAATCCTCACGGCCCAAACCGTTATTCAGGCCTTGCTGGTAAATGTTATTCACCAATTCGACTCCGGGCAGGGTCAGCGCCTCTTCGCCCATGAGGTTCTTCATGATGCCGATATCTTTGGCCATGTTCTCCAGCGAGAAGACTGTGTCGTAGTTCTCGGCGATCAGGGCACCTATCTTGCTGGTCAGATAGAAGTTGCTGCCGCCACCGTAAGAGACGGCGGTGTTGAAGCTCTCTTTATCGATGCCGAAATGATCGGCGGTGGCCAGCATTTCGTTGACACTGTTCTGAATTTGGGCGACCAAGGTGTTGTGCAGCACCTTCATGATCAAACCACGGCCGTTGCCCCCCAGGTGGATCTGGTTGCTGCCCATCATGGCTAGCAATGGCTTGACCTTTTTGTAGGCGGACAGGTCGCCACCTATGTAGATCCCGAGCTCGGCAGCCACGGCGGCAGGGACCGATTTGACCACGGGCGCATCGAGCATCACGGCACCGGTTTCTGCTACCTGGCGGGATAAGGCGATTGACACTGCCGGGTCAATGGTGGACATGTCGATGGTGATCTTGCCGGGGCCAAGGTGTGGCAGCAGTTCGGTATAGACCGCTTTGACGTGTTCGGAGCGCGGTACCATGGAGATGATCACATCCGCATCGGCTGCCAACCTGGCAATGGAAGGGGAGGCGATGGCGCCTGCATCGACCACCCGGGCGACAGCCTCCTGATTGATATCGAATACCAACACATTGCCATCAAATTTTTTGACGATGTTCTTTGACATCGCTTCGCCCATCAGACCAAGACCGATAAAGCCGATAGTTTTCATCCGTTGTTTTCCTTAAATGTGGGTTTAGCAAGACCGGCGATGTCAACACGCATGCTGAACAGCGCACCTGAGAGCGGACGTGCTGCCAGTTCGGCGGCGTCCATATTTTCGCGAGTGGTGGTGATGAAGAGGGTCTTCATGTCTTCACCACCAAAACAGACCATGGTGGGGCAACGTACCGGCAAGGGATATTCGGCCAGCAATACCCCCTCTGCAGAGAAGCGGGCGATACGATGGCCATCAAACAGGGCGCTCCAGTAGCATCCTTCGACATCGATTGCAGCCCCATCCGGGCGCCCTTCGTCGGCGCGGGCTGCAAACTCGCGCAGCAGTTGCCGTTGACCGAGTGAACCGTCGCGGGCCAACGGAGTGCGATAAAGGCGGCGGTTGGGGGTATCAGTGGTGTACATCCAGCGCATGTCTGGGCTGAATGCCAAGCCATTGGCTCCCAGAATGTCGCACTGGATCACCGACATCTGCAGCTCGGCATCAACCCGGCATAGCAGGGCGCCGTTGTAATCTCGTGGGCTCCAGTAAGTGCCCGCATAGAAACGACCCGCCTGATCGGTACCGCCATCATTAAAACGGGCCAGCGCTGGGTTATTGGGGTTATCGGCGACTTTACGCTCAATTTGCCCGTGTTGATCACACAGATAGATCCCGGTGCGCATCGCTGCGATAAAGCCACCCTGTTCGCGCAGGGCAAAACAGCCCACTTCTTCGGGGAAGGGGATTGTCGTCATGGCGCCGCTTTCGGGGTGATAGCGGTGCAGGCAACGCTCGAGAATATCGGTCCAGTAGAGCGCCTGTTCATCAGTGCTCCAGGTCGGGCACTCGGGCAGATGGCCGCGGTAGTCGGCAAGTAGCAGAGCAGGATTAGGCATAGTGAGAAACCTCAAGCAGCATGGAGATCTGCAACTGCCCATTGGCTGGCACAGTGGCCATGGCCAGCGCAGGGTCACCAAAGCCACCGTTGTTGATGGCATCATTGATATGAGAAACCGGCTCGATGGCGATGAAGTCACGATCGGCGGGCGGCAGAAACAGGATGGCGTGAGGCGCATCGGGTGAGCTCAGGGTCACCATCAGCTTCTCATCTGGCCAGCGCACCCGTGCACAGCCACTCCAGTGATGGAAGCAGTTATCGACACTGGCGGGTTCAGGTTTGCGCCAAGTGCGATAGTTCCATTGGGTCGGTAGTGGCGCGAGACCAGTGGGCAGGGACTTGTGGTCGTTGAGTACCACACCGCCTGCGTCGAACTGGATCTCGGCGTGCGCCGCACGGGGAAAATAGGGGTGAAAGCCCAGCCCAGCCGGGACAGCGTGATCGGCCAGATTGTGGTAAGTGAGTATGATATGCAGCGCATTCTCTTGCAGGGTGAAGCGCTGAGTTGCCCGATAAGGCCAGGGCCATTGCGCCGCGGATGCTCCCTGTGCGTCATGGTGCAGGGTCAGCACGACAGAGTCATCATCTGCATCCCCTTCTTGCCATGGCTGCTGCCAGCCGTTGCCATGAATTGAGTGGGGATGATCGCCAAAATTACGCAGCAGGGCGTAATCACATCCGGCGAAGTGAAACCGTCCATGAGCGATACGGTTGGAGTAAGGTACCAGGGGAAAACAGCCCCCCTGGTTGACCGTGACGTTCTGACCATCGGGCAGGGAGCGCAAGATCTCCCTGCCATGCCAGGTCAGTTTGCTGATAGCGCCACCCAGCTCGGGGATGAGCTCCAGATCAAGCGGGCCGCTTTGGCGGTGAAGCCTCTTCATCAGTAAACCTCGCCACCGGATATGCTCAGACGTTCCCCCCGGATCGCGGCGAGCTGTTCACGGGCGCGAGCCAGCAGGTAACTCATGTCGGAGCCGAGCGCCACGAAGCTAAAACCCATCTCTTGATATTTGTTTACCAGCTCGGGGTTGCCACCGACGATCCCGCAAGGCAATCCCAAGCGCTGGCACTTCTCCAGCCCTTCGCGGATCTTGGCTTGCACCTCGGGGTGAGAGGGATTGCCAATATGGCCCATGGCTGCGCTCATATCGCCGGGGCCGATAAAGAAGCCGGTCACTCCTTCAATGGCCATCTCTTCCATGGCATCAATGGCGTCAGGGGTCTCAATTTGCAGGATCAGGCAGAGATCTTCCCGGGCTTTACGCACGAATTCGGGGTCGGCACCGTAACCGGACGCACGATGCACCGCGGCAAAGCCGCGTTTGCCTAGGGGAGGGTAGTAGGCCGCCTCTACCGCTTTGCGGGCTTCTGCTGCACTGTTGACAAACGGCACCATCAGCGATGTTGCACCGCCATCCAGCGCCCGTTTGATCAACACTGTGTCGTTCCAGGCCAGGCGGTAGAGTGGGGTGGTGGCCGGGTTGCTGGCACGAATGGCGCGATCGATGCGGATCGCATCCAGGCTATCGACCGGTACATGTTCCTGGTCCAGCACCAAAAAATCGAAACCGACAGTCGCCATGGCTTCCGCCACCGTATCGCTGCCAGTCATCATCCAGGTGCCCAGTGGGCGTGGACCTTGAGTAATCGCAAGTTTGAACGGATTCATTGTTTGCTCCTTTAAAAAATCGGGGGCTCGGGCACTTTGCTGCCAGCCTGGAGGAAATCGAAGTCACAGCCCTGATCGGCCTGGGTCACATGTTGTTGATAGAGTGCGGCATAAGAGCGTTCATAAACTTTGTGTACCGGTTTGAGCGTGCGGCGGCGCTCGGCCAGCTCTTCATCACTGACCAGCATGTTGAGACGGCCATTGGCGATATCGAGCTCGATGAGGTCACCGGTACGTACCAGTGCCAGTGGGCCACCAATTGCCGCTTCAGGGGCAACGTGCAGGATGCAGGTGCCATAGTGAGTACCGGACATGCGGGCATCGCTGATCCGCACCATGTCGGTGACGCCTTGTTGCAGCAGCTTTTTCGGGATTGGCAGGTTGCCCCACTCCGGCATGCCCGGCGCGCCGACCGGGCCGGCATTGCGCAGGATAATCACTGACTCCTTGGTTACCTCAAGGGCTGGGTCATCGATGTGATCCGAGAGCTCTTGATGGCTGTCAAAGACGATGGCGGGGCCCTTGTGGTGACGCAGTTCGGGTTTGGCGGCAGATGATTTCATCACAGCTCCGTTGGGACACAGATTGCCGCGCAATACTGTCAATGCACATCCACGGGAGAGCGGTACCACAGGGTTATCGAGCGAGCGGATCACGTTGTCGTCATAACATGTCGCGTTGGCAATCCACTGTGCAACGGGACGATTGGTGACCCCGATCGCATCGAGGTGGAGGAATGACTCCACCTTTTTCAGCTGGGCCATCAGACCGCCGGCGAAGAAGAACTCCTCCATCAACTGATCACCAGAGGGAAACAGATTGGCCAGCACAGGGACTTCCCGTGCTACCGACTCCATGTCTTCCAGAGTGAGGTTGATGCCTGCCCGGTTGGCCATCGCAATCATGTGGATCGCGGCATTGGTGGAGCCGCCGAGCGCCATGTAGGCCACTACGCCATTGAGGAAGTTGGCTTGGGTCAGCCAGCGGGAAGGTTTGTGATCATGCCACACCATGTCGACGATGATTTGGCCGCATTGGGCTGCCATCTGGACGTGTCGCGAGTCAGCGGCGGGGATGGAGCTGGCCCCCGGCAACATAAAGCCCATGGCATCGGCGATGGAGGTCATGGTGGATGCCGTGCCCATGGTATTGCAGGTGCCGATGGAGCGAGTCATCGCCCCCTCCAGCTCGATCCAGTCATGCTGGGTAATGGCCCCCAAGCGCAATTGGTCCCAGAACTTCTTGGTATGGGTACCGGCACCGGTGACATGGCCGCGCCATTTGCCGCTCGACATGGGGCCGGCGGGGCAGAAGATCACCGGCAAGTCCATCGAAATGGCACCCATCAGCAGGGCTGGCGTGGATTTGTCGCAACCGCCGAGCAGCACGGCCCCATCGATCGGATGCTGGCGCAGCAGCTCTTCTGCCTCCATCGCCAGAAAGTTGCGATAGAGCATGGTGGTCGGCTTGACCAATACTTCCCCGACCGACAGCGCGGGCAATTCAACGGGGTAGCCCCCCGCGGCCCAGACAGCTCGTTTGACGGCCTCGGCGCGCTCACGCAGGTGGCTATGGCAGGGGCTCATTTCACTCCAGGTATTGATGATCCCGATCACGGGCTTGCCCATGAATTCGTCGCGGTTCAAGCCACTTTGCTGACTGCGTTGACGGTGGGCGAAGGCACGGATGGTGTCGGGGGCATACCAGCGTTGGCTACGCAGCGCCGAGATATCGAGCTTGGCCAGGTTTTCACTGTTGAATGACATAGGAATACCGCTCTCTTTGTCTGATTTGATTAAGGATTAATTCAATAAAAACAGCATGTTAAATTCCCCCATTCTGACCTGCGCGAAGAGGATGGCTGTCAGGCGATGGAGTAGATTGCTCATGTATCCGGTGATGGGGTCTCCGGGGAGAAGCAAGGGCATGGCGTTGTGCCAGCTCCCGGACGATCTGTTGATAGCGGGCATCAGTGAGCGGGTAGAACAGCAACATCAAGGCTGCAGCGCAAATCAGGGCGCAGATCGGGTAGAGAAACATCAGATTAGCGATGCTGCTTTGGGTCTCGGTGCTTTGCGTCGCGTTGGGAACATAGCCTGACCATGCCAGCACCAGCCCGGGAATGAGGCCCGCAAGCGCGGCCGAGCATTTGCGGCAGAAGGTCAGACTGCAGTAGACCAGCCCCTCGGTGCGGATGCCGGTTTTCCATTCCCCATACTCGACGGTGTCAGAGATGAACGCCCAGTTGAGACTGTTGACGAAAGCGGATCCCCACAGGGCTAGGGAGGTAAAGAGGATGTAATCGAGAGCGCTCTCGCTGTAGAGGTAGTTGAGCAGGTCACCGCATATCCACACGCCAATACCGGCCAGATAGACAGGTAGTTTGCCAAAACGGTGCACGGCAAAGGGAACCAGCAATACCCCCAGGTAGATACACCCTATGCTGATGAAGCTCATGTAGGCGATCATCGATACGTCGCCAATCACATATTGGGCGTAAAAAACCTGAACAATCAGCTTGGTGTTGAACGCTGCCAGCGTCAGCAGATTGGCCAGCGCCAGGATGCCCAGCGGACGGTTTGCCAGCACGGCCCGTGCGTTGGTTTGTACTGCCGAAAACCCCGATTCGTTGACAACCGATGGCAGCACATGGCGTTCACGAACTCTGCTGTAGCAAAAGAGTACTGCTGCAGCCCCCATGACCGAATAAATCAGTACCGCAACGCTATAGCCGACCTGTGGCTTGTCAAACAGCAATACCAGCGGCATGAACCCTACCGAGCAGAGCAGTAATCCGGTATTGGCTCCCCCCTGGCGCCAGGCGGCGAGCTCGGCTCGGTCCTGGAGTCGCTTGGTGAGGGCCGGGACCATGGCGCCATAGGAGGCATTGCCAAAACTGTAAAAGGCACCAAACATCATGAACAGCAGGGTAAACAGCACTGTTTTAGCGATGACCGGGAGCTCAACGCTGGTAAACAGGGCGGTGTTGATAAGAGCCAGTGGCACTATGGTCCAGAGCAGGAAGGGGCGAAATTTACCTCTGGGGCCGAGCTCGGAACGATTATCCAGCACGCTGCCGGTCACCAGATCGGTGCAGGCGGTAAAGAACTTCGAAACCAGAAAGATTGCTCCGGCCCATGCTGCCGGAATGGCTGCCACATCGGTCAGGAAGATCAGCAAATAGAGAGTTGTGCAGTTGAGCAGGAAGTTATAGCCGAGATCACCCACTCCGTAGGCCATCTTTTCCTGCCATGCCAGACGGTCACTTGCCACATTGCGATATGTCATGGGATCACATCCTTGAAGAGAGCAACAGCGTGGCCAGCACGCCGCTGCCAGTTGCATGAGAGTCAGCTTTGGGTGGTCGCCACACGGCGGGCACCAAGGCTGGCGATGATCTCTTGATAGCGCTGCTCGTTGAGGGTGTAGAAGAGGGCCATCACCAGTGCCGTTACGATGGCCAGGCTTGCCGGGTAGATGAAAATCAGTCCGGTGATCCCGGCTTTGGCGGCATCGGTTTGCTCCACATTGGGCATATAGCCAACCAGTGCCAGAGCGAACCCGGGGACGAACCCTGCGATAGCTTGCGAACACTTTCTAAAGAAGGTCATGCCGCAGTAGACCAAGCCTTCGGTACGGGTACCGGTTTTCCACTCACCGTACTCAACGGTATCTGAGACAAATGCCCAGTTAAGGCTGTTGACGAAAGAGGTGCCAAAGAACGCCAGCGAGGTGAACAGCACGTAACTCATGACGGTGCCACCGAACAGGTAGTTGGCAATGTCGCCGGAGATCCACAGGCACAATCCGGCCAGATAGACAGGTTTTTTGCCGAAGCGGCGTACCAGCGCAGGCACAGACAACACCCCGAGGTAGATGCACCCCATGCTGACAAAGCTCATGTAAGAGACCATGGAGACATCACCCAGAATGTACTGGGCGTAGAAGACCTGCACGGTGAGTTTGACGTTGAATGCGGAGAGGGTCAGCAGGTTGGCTACTGCCAGCACCAGCAACTGGTTGTTCTTGAGTACCGCCTTGAGCCCCTCCTTGATAGTGGGCTTCTCGACGATCTGGTCAGGGTCATTACCTATGATGGTGTGGTGTTCTTTGACGTTGAGGTAGCAAAAGAGTACCGCCGCCAAGCCGACCGAGGTGTAGGCCAGGGCTGCCACCATGTAGCCGGTCTCCTGGGATTCAAACAACATGGCGATGGGCATGAAACCGACGGTGGCCAGCAACAAGCCAGTGTTGGCTCCGCCCTGACGCCAGGCTGCCAGCTCTGCGCGATCCTGAACATTTTTGGTCATAGAGGGCACCATGGCGCCATAGCTGGCATTGCCCAAGCTAAAGAACAGGCCAAAGGCCATAAAGCAGACGATGAACAGGGTGGTCTTGGTCTCGCTGTCGAGCTCAAAATTGCAAAACAGCAACATGTTGCAGACAAACAGCGGCACTATGGTCCAGAGCAGCATCGGACGAAACTTGCCGCGAGGTCCGAAGCTCTTGCGGGTGTCAAGGAAAATGCCGGTGCCCAGGTCGGTGAAGCCGGTGAACACTTTCGCCACCAAAAAGATGACGCCTGCCCACGCCGCATTGATACCTGCTACATCGGTCAGAAATTTAAGCAGATAGAGGGTGGTGATATTCAATACAAAGTTGTAACCAAAATCGCCGACGCCATAGGCAAGTTTTTCCCTAAAAGGCAGTCTGCTTTCGATATGCGCCTGAACAACCATTTTATTCTCCATAGTGTGGAATCCATCCGGCAGTCCAATAATCGTAGCGATGCGATTGTTGGCGCAAGGGTGATTGTTGAAAAGTGGGATCCAGATCGAGAGATTGCGCTGGTGGTTAAGGATTCTCTTACAAATGGTGTTTGCAAGCGGGCCAAACGTTTTCATGTGGCGGGTGTTGATTGGTGATCGAGATCGCTGTTTGGGTTTTACGCGATTGAAATGAAATCGTAGCGCTATTATTGTGTTTGCGAGCAAGCGGGGATGGCCCGACTAAACAGGAGCTTATGCAATGCAACTCGAATTTTCGTCACAGGCGTTAACGATTCAGCACCAGCACCAGCAGCAGTTGTTATTTTCTCATCAAGCGGATGCCCCGGCGTTTTATATAGGCAAGGGCCGGGAAAAAATGGAAATTTATCGCGGCAACTTTGACATCGAAGACTACATCGAGTCTCGCGTTGCATTGGCTCATATCGAACAGGTTGACAACAACCTGTTTGTTTTTGCCCCGAATGCCTTTACTCCTGCTTTGCTACAGGTGGCAGTGGTGTGTGATGGCGATGATGTGATGCTTTATCCGACCATACTGGACGAGGCATATAACCGCTTTTGGGTCAGATTGCCGGCCGAACGTAAAGAGCATGTCTGGGGTTGTGGCGAGCAGATGTCCTATTTCGATTTGCGTGGTCGTCACTTTCCGTTGTGGACGTCAGAGCCCGGTGTTGGTCGCCATCCCCACAGCGAGATCAAATGGAAAGCCGATGTGATGGGCAAAGCCGGTGGGGATTACTACCACACCAACTATCCGCAACCCACGTTTGTCTCCTCTCGCAAATACAGCTGCCATATCGACACCACCGCTTATGCCGATTTCGATTTTCGTCACGAAGGGTTTCATGAGCTGCAAGTGTGGGCGATCCCGCAGGCCATCGAGTTGCGCACCGCAGAGAGCTATCTGGGCATTATCGAAAAACTGTCTGCCCGGTTTGGCCGCCAGCCCAGGTTGCCGGAGTGGGTTTACAAGGGGGCGATCCTTGGTCTGAAGGGGGGGGAGGTCAATACCTTCAGTCGTCTGGAAAACGCCCTTGACCATGGTATCAAGGTTTCGGGTCTGTGGAGTGAAGACTGGTGCGGCTTGCGGGTCACCTCGTTTGGCAAGCGCCTGTTCTGGGACTGGGATTGGCAGCACCATCAGGATCGCTACCCCAATCTGCCCGCCAGGATCAAGGCGCTCAATGACCAGGGCATCGAGTTCATGGCCTACGTCAACCCCTACCTGTGTGAAGATGGCAAGCTGTTTCCAATCGCCAAAGAGTTCGGCTATATGGCGCTGGACAAGGATGGTCAAGTTGCGCTGGTCGACTTTGGCGAATTCTATTGCGGCTGTGTCGACTTTACCAATCCAGACGCCATGGCCTGGTTCCGTGATACCGTGCTGCGTAAAAACATGCTGGACATGGGGATCAAGGGGTGGATGGCTGACTTTGGCGAGTACCTGCCGACCGATAACATCTACCTGCACAACGGTGTCGATGCCAAGCTGATGCACAATGCCTGGCCGACTCTGTGGGCCCAGTGCAACGCTGAAGCGATCGCGATGAACGGCCAAACCGGTGATGCCCTTTTCTTTATGCGAGCCGGTTACACCGGGGTGCAGCAATACTGCCCGCTACTGTGGGCAGGCGATCAATGTGTCGATTTCAGCCGTCACGACGGTCTGGTCACGGTGATCTCGGGGGCGCTCTCCTCCGGTATGTTGGGGAACGCGTATCACCACTCGGATATCGGTGGCTACACTTCACTGTTTGGCAACCGTCGAACCAAGGAGCTGTTTGACCGCTGGGTTGAAATGGCTGCCTTTACCCCAGTCATGCGTACCCACGAAGGTAACCGCCCTGATGAGAACTTCCAGTTTGACCAGGATGGCAGCACGTTGGCGCATTTTGCCCGGATGACCCGAGTTTATTGCCACCTGACTCCTTACTTGCGTAGCCTGGTGGATGACGCGGCCGAGAAAGGGTATCCGGTTCAACGTGCCCTGATGCTGCATTTTGAACATGATCCCGAGACCTACGTCATACAGGATCAATACCTCTATGGGTCAGAGTTGCTGGTGGCACCGGTTCACCAAGGGGATGTGCGTGAGTGGACAACTTACCTGCCTGCAGGTGAGCAGTGGACGCATGTCTGGAGCGGCCAACGCTTTACAGGGGGCCAGCGGGTCACTCTGCCTGCACCGATTGGCCAGCCCCCGGTGTTCTATCGTGCCAAAAGTCCCTGGGCTTCGCTGTTTGCCGAGCTAAAGGATCTGGCGTAAATCGCACCGGCGTTCGCCATAGAGGATGCGACCCGGATAACCCATGGCCGTGACAATGTTCACGGCCATTATGTTTCACCAGAGGAGCAGAGCAGCATGATTGACACTCTTGACGTTGTGCAAAACCCCAGCCAGGACGACATCGATTTTTTACGAGACAACCTGATCAAAACCAATCGTGAGTTTGTCGGTGAACAGATACGTCGCCCACTTGCCATCTTCTATCAGGATGAGCAGATGCGTCGTGCCGGAGGATGCAGTGGCCATACCTACGGTAACTGGCTCTATATCGAGTATCTGTGGGTGGCCAGTAGCCTGCGGGGGCGCGGTGTAGGAGGCCGGTTATTGGCAGCAATGGAGCAGGCTGCCCTAGAGCGCGGCTGCCGTTTTTCACAGCTCGATACTTTTAGTTTTCAAGCAAAGCCTTTTTACCAAGCGCGGGGGTATTCAGTCGTCATGACGTTGGAAAAGTGCCCGGTGTTTCATCAGCGATATTACTTAACCAAAATCTTGTAGCGCTGGCAGTGACTGGTGCCCTGCTTAAAAATATCTGACGCAATGGATAGTGTTCTGGTAGATACATGGGGGGCATTTATCTTTATGGGCTATTTATCAAGGCCATGGTTTTGTGATGGTTCATGGTGTGACTATATTGGCTTGGTCACAAAACAAACCGGGTACTCTGTCTGGGGATCAAGTCAAATCCTGCATCAATGATCTCGCCTTTATAATCGGGATCGCGAGCCATCCGCAACATCATAGATGCAGCTTGGCTGGCAACAGAGTGAATATTGATATTGATACTGGACAAGGTCACGGGGGCCAGATAGCCGCTGCCTGGAAAATCGCCAAACCCGATGATAGATAGTTGCTCTGGTACCGGGATATTGCGTGCAATCGCCTCCATCAGCAATGCAGTACCAATGGTATCGTTTGATGCAAAAATGCCGTCGAGTTTGCGCTCTTTGAGCAGTGTCTTGATGAGTAGTTCGCGTGCGGCGGGGTAAATATTGTCGCTGTAAGGGATTTCGACCAACAAGGGATCCATACCCGCCGTCTCAAGTGCCTGGCAAAAGCCGCTGTAGCGGCTCTGCGCACGCACGTCATCGTTAAAACGGGTCGTGAAATAGGCAATTTTATGGCAGCCGGAGCGTATCAGGTAAGATGCGGCATCGTAACCCACCTGAAAATGATCTATACCGACCTGCGCGACAAACGGACTGGCTTCACCGATTTGCCATGCTTGAACCACAGGCACCGCACTGTGCTCCAGCATACGAATCGTAGTATCACTGTGCTTAGCGCCAGTGAGGGTTATGGCGGCAGGAGACCATTGTAAAATGGAGCGGATCTGCTGCTCCTCTTTTTCCATTGAGTGATCATGAGATGCGATATAGAGCTGAAAACCGGCATCACTCACGATATGTTCAATCTGCTGGACAAAGGTACTAAAGGTAATATTGGAAATGGAAGGAACGATAATTGCCATTGCCGAGCTTCGCCCGGCAGTAAACTGACTGGCAATTTTGTTGTGCACATAACCCAATTCATCAATGGCACGCTGAATTTTATGGCCGGTATTGGCTTTTACCTTGTCTGGATGACGTACATAAAGTGAGACTGTCGAGGGGGACACCTTGGCCAGGGCCGCGACATCATCAAGCTTGACGGTTTGTTTGCTTCTCGAGGACACGTGTTCTGCTTCCTGATTGGTTTTACTCGGCTCGATATCCTTCGTGATCTGAGGGAAAAGCCATCCAATAATCTCCCGACATGTATTTAAGTGTATAAAAAATAAGGCTTAAGTAAAAGTGATGATTCGCTGTAGGAGGTGCGTCGGCAATTCGGGTTACTTGTATGGTAATTAGATTTTGGTTAGCCATTACAAATAAAAACGTGTTGCCAAGAGCGCTTGAGCGTTTTGGCATCCAATGTCGAAAAATGAGCCTCTTTAACTGCCATGACCCATGGCAGTTAACTGTTCAAATAAACACCGCACCCCATGGTGAAGGGGTGTTACTTCAGGGTATGAGTATGAGTATGAGTATGAGTATGAGTATGAGTATGAGTGTTTAGTGTTATGGGAATAGGTAGTTCTCATCGGCACTCTCTGCAATCGTCTAATGGGTGTTACAACCGCGTTGGATAGCTCACCGTTCAGTGCCTGGGACGTAGCGACAACCACTTGGCATGGGGGTTATTGAGCATATGGCTCTGATGAAGGTAGTGGAGATACGTTCGCCTCCTGCCGGTATTGGCGCAGCAGTTTGAGGAAATCGTCCGGTTCCCGATCCAGGCTGCCTACCGGGATCAACAGGTCATAACCGAGCAAGTGGCGCATGCGAATCATCCGTTGAGCCAGCATGGCCAATGCGCCATCGTAGTGCAGCCCTTGCGGGGAGCAAAAGTGACTCTCCTCCAGCCAGTCGATGCCTTGTAAGGGGTCATTTGTATGCACTGGCTGCCCATGGAGCTGCTCATTATGCAGGGCATGCAGCAACACAGGGCGCTGCTCTGTCAACAGATGCACGGCCAGTCTGGGAGTGATCAGTGTCAGAAACTCGTCATACTGTTTTATCTTGAAACCGATATAGGGCAGGGGCTGGAGATCCCAACCAACATGGATTCTGGGTTGATCGATACGCTGGATGTTGTGCCACTTCAGTGCCCAGCCGCCATATTTGTGGTGATAGTGGAGGGAGTGCTGGCATAGGGATAGGCTGATCGGGGGTTCATTGAGCTTGAGCCAGCCTATCAAGGTCATCATCATGCCACTCAGTAGCAATATATAGGCCGGGAGCACCGGGCCTTCCACAAGCAACCAGAGCAGTAATAGCATCAGGCTGGTGATGAGCCCCCCGGCCCAGATCAGGGTCAGCCCGTTTCGGCGGACCAGAGGCTTTATATGTTGTGTCTCCATTTAACCTCCTTGTCCTGATGAGAGGGGCGATCTTTTATGACACCACCTGATTGTCTTTGAGCAAGTATAAGAGCCGCGTTTTTGCGCTGGCCAGCAAAGCAAATGGCAGTCATGGGCCGGCTCGGGTATAGTCCTGCGCCAATGGCGTTATCCTGTTTTGCTGACCCGTCGTGGCCCAGGTGGTGGCGAGGGCCAGGCCTGTGTAAGGAGTGTTATGAAGTTCAGTCCCCTGCTCGATGAGATGATGAAAGCCCTGCAGGTATTGCCGGGGGTGGGGCCCAAGTCTGCCCAGCGGATGGCCTTTACCCTGCTCGAGCGTGAGCGCAGCGGCGGCTTGCGGTTGGCCCAGCTGCTCTCTCGCGCCCTGACCGAGATTGGCCACTGCAGCCACTGCCGCACCTTTACCGAGAACGATCGCTGCGATATTTGCGCCAATCCCAAGCGGGAAGAGAACGGTCTGCTCTGCGTGGTGGAGAGTCCGGCGGACGTGGCCGCCATCGAGCAGACCGGCCAGTTTTCCGGTCGCTACTTCGTGCTGATGGGCCATCTGTCGCCGCTGGACGGCATCGGCCCGGAGGAGCTGGGGCTCGATATTCTCGAGCGCCGTCTGAAGGAAGAGCACATCAGTGAGCTGATCCTCGCTACTAATCCCACCATCGAGGGGGATGCTACCGCCTGGTATATCGCTGATATGGCCCGTGCTGCCGGGGTAGAGGTGAGCCGCATCGCCCACGGTGTGCCGGTGGGCGGAGAGCTGGAGCTGGTGGATGGCACCACGCTCTCCCACTCCCTGATGGGGCGTCAGCGCCTCAAATAAGGGGCGGGATAGGGCTGTATCATTGCGGCTTGATCAGAAAATCGGCAGTTGAATGGAAAAAGGGGGCGAATGAGCAGGATTGCACATTCGCCCCCTTGATATTTGATTGGCCGTCCCCATCTAGGTTGGGCATATGTTCAACCCGATGTTTCTGAGGATTGGTCCATGACCCAAAGTGTTCATGCCGAAACCCACGGCTTTCAGACTGAAGTCAAACAACTGCTGAGCCTGATGGCTCACAGCCTCTACTCCAACAAAGAAGTATTCCTGCGCGAGCTGATCTCCAACGCATCCGATGCGGCGGACAAGCTGCGCTTCAAGGCGCTTTCCGATGCCTCTTTGTTTGAAAACGACGGCCAGTTGCGTGTGCGCCTGGTGGTGGACAAAGAGAAGCGTACCCTGACCATCTCCGATAACGGGATCGGTATGACCCGTGATCAGGTGATTGAGCATCTGGGTACCATCGCCAAGTCCGGCACCGCCGAATTCTTCAAAAACCTCTCCGGCGATCAGGGTAAGGATTCCCAGCTGATCGGTCAGTTCGGGGTCGGTTTCTACTCCGCCTTTATCGTGGCCGACAAGGTGACCGTGGTGTCCCGCGCCGCCGGTACTGCTCCGGAGCAGGGTGTGCAGTGGGAGTCGGAAGGGGAAGGCTCCTTCACCGTCGCTGATGTGACCAAAGAGGGTCGCGGTACCGACGTCATCCTGCACCTGCGCGCCGAAGAGGACGAGTTCCTCGATGACTGGCGTCTGCGCTCCGTGGTGGGCAAATATTCCGATCACATCAGTGTACCGGTCGAGATGTTCAAAGAGGGTACCCCGGATCGCGAAGAGGATGGTGAGACCATCGTCGGCACCCCGGGCGAGTGGGAGCAGGTCAACCGCGCGACTGCACTGTGGACTCGTAACCCGAAAGATATCAAGGACGAGGAGTATCAGGAGTTCTACAAGCACGTCGCCCACGACTTTGAAGATCCGCTGCTCTGGGGTCACAACCGGGTGGAAGGGGCGCAAGAGTACACCAGCCTGCTCTACGTACCGGCCCGCGCACCGTTCGACCTCTACAACCGCGATCAGAAGCACGGTCTGAAGCTCTATGTGCAGCGCGTCTTCATCATGGATGACGCCGAGCAGTTTATGCCGACCTACCTGCGCTTCGTCAAAGGGGTGCTGGACTCCAACGATCTGCCGCTCAACGTCAGCCGCGAGATCCTGCAGGATAACAAGGTGACTGCCTCCCTGCGCAAGGCTTGCTCCAAGCGCGTGCTGACCATGCTCTCCAAGCTGGCGAAAGACGATGCCGAGAAGTACGCCAAGTTCTGGAAAGAGTTCGGTAACGTGCTCAAAGAGGGCCCGGCCGAGGATTACGCCAACCGCGAAGAGATCGCCAAGCTCCTGCGCTTTGCCAGTACCGCTGGCGAGGGTGAAGCCCAGACCGTGTCGCTGGAAGATTACGTTGGCCGCATGAAGGAAGGCCAGCAGAAGATCTACTACATCACTGCTGACTCCTATGCCGCCGCCAAGAACAGCCCGCACCTCGAGATCTTCCGCAAGAAGGGTGTCGAAGTGCTGCTTATGTGGGAGCGCGTGGACGAGTGGCTGATGAGCCACCTGACCGAGTTCGATGGCAAGCAACTTATCTCCGTCACCCGTGGCGAGCTGGATCTCGGCGATCTGGAAGACGAAGCCTCCAAGCAGGCACAGGAAGAGGCCGAGAAGGCCAACGCCGGTCTGGTTGAGCGGGTCAAGAAGAGCCTGGGCGATGCAGTGAAAGAGGTGCGTGTCACCCACCGTCTGACCGACTCCCCCTCTTGCATCGTCACCGACGCCTACGGTATGAGCACCCAGATGATCAAGCTGATGCGCGCGGCCGGCCAGCCGGTACCGGAGCAGAAGTACATTCTGGAGCTCAACCCTGATCACGCGCTGGTGAAGAAACTCGACACCATTGAAGACGAGGCACTGTTCGGTGAGTGGGTCACCCTGCTGCACGAACAGGCCCAGCTGGCCGAGCAGGGCGGGCTGAATGATCCGGCGAGCTTCGTCTCCCGCATCAACCGTCTGCTGCTGCAAGCCTAAGCAGCAACGCCGGTAACAGAAAGCCCACTGCATGCAGTGGGCTTTTTTGATCCCGCCGAGTGAGCTCGGCGAAACACAGCGGCAAGGGAGGCGGCCAGCGCCTCTCTACTTGCGGTATTCGTTGTTGTAGTTCTGGATGAGACGGCGGGTCACCTCGTGCTGGGGATCGGCAAACACCTTGAGGGTCTTGCCGCGCTCCACCACCCGACCTTCGTGCATCACCAGCACCTCGTCGCTGATATGGCTGACGATGCCCAGATCGTTGGCTACCAGCACATAGCTCAGCCCCATGGTCTCCTGCATCTCCAGCAGCAGGTTGATGATCTGGGAGCGTACCGAGATATCCAGGGTGGAGAGCGCTTCATCGGCCACCACGATTTTGGGGTTGAGGATCAATGCCCGCGCCAGCGCCACACGCTGCTGCTGACCGGCAGAGAGCATCTGCGTGTAGAAGAGGGCGTGGTCCGGCAGCATCCCCACCATGCGCAGGGTCTGGATCACCTTCTCGTGACGCTCCTCCTCACTCATCTCGGTGTTGAGTCGCAGCGGGGTTTCCAGGATCTGGCCGACCCGGATCTTGCGGTTTAGCGAGGTGTTGGGGTCCTGAAAGATCATCCGCAGCAGCTTGCAGCGGGTTTGATAATCGCCGTGCACCATCAGTTGACCGTCGATGGCGATGTCACCGCTGGTGGGCTCGATCATGCCAGCCAGTATACGGGCCAGGGTGCTCTTGCCGGAGCCTGCTTCTCCCAGAATGGCCAAGGTCTGGCCTACCTCCAGATCAAACGAGAGGGGCTTGATCGCCTCCACCGCCTGACGACGGAACAGACCGGTGCGGTTTTGATAGGTTTTGCTAAGGCCTCTGACCTGCAACAGGGATGGCTCGATCACAAGCGGGGCTCCTTCATGGGGGCGTTAACGATCATCACTTTTTCGGCTCCTCCATGTTCAGCGGGAAGTGACAGCTGAACTGATGGCCCTTGATCTTGTTCATCAACGGAGTCTGCACGCACTGCTTCTGGGCGTAGGGGCAGCGCGGCCCCAGACGGCAGCCGATGGGCAGGTGTTGCAGCGGCGGTATGACGCCGGGCAGGGTCTCGAGGCGCGACTTGTGGCGCACCAGCTTGTCAAAGTCGGGGATCGATTTGAGCAGGGCATCGGTATAGGGGTGATGCGGGGTTTCGAGGATCTGCTCCCGGGTGCCCACCTCCACCATCTGGCCGCAATACATCACGTTGATGGTATCGGTCAGGTTGGCGATGGCGGCGATATCGTTACTGATGATCAGGATGGTGGTATTGCCCAGCTTGTTCATCTTGTCCAGCAGTCGCAGGATCTGGGAGTGGGTGGTGGACTCCATGGCGCTGGTGGGCTCGTCGGCTACCAGCAGACGCGGCTGGTTGGCAATGGCCATGGCGATCATCACTTTCTGGCACATGCCATCCGACAGCTCATGGGGATAGGCGCGCATCACCTTGCGGTGATCCTTGACGCCTACCCGGTGCAGCAGGGCGATGGCCTTCTTCTTGCGCCACTGGAAGCGCTGCCAGAACTGCCCCTCGAACGAATCGGTCGGGATCGCCTCTTCCAGCTGGGTGCCGATCTCCTCGGAGGGGTCGAGACAGCTGATGGGGTCCTGGAAGATCATGGCGATCTCGCGACCCATGATGCGACGGCGCTCCTTGGGGGCCATGGTCAGCAGATCCATGTCGTTGAAGCGCATCCGGTCGGCACGTACCGTCCAGTTGTCCTTCTCGATGCCGACGATCACCTTGGCGATCAGACTCTTGCCGGAGCCGGATTCACCCACCAGACCGCGGATCTCCCCCTCGGTCAGGGTCAGGCTCACCTTGTCCACCGCCTTGACCTTGCCCTGCGGGGTGTCGATCTCGATGGTGAGGTTGCGTATGTCGAGCAGAGGCATCAGTCATTCCCCTCTTTGAGTGCTTCACGAATGCCTTCACCAACCAGCGATGGGTTGACCTGCACGCCGTACAGGAATGAGTGGGGGACAAGGGTGAGCATGTCTATCTTGGGCACAGAGCATTGCATCAGTCATTCCCCTCTTTGAGCGCTTCGCGGATGCCTTCGCCAACCAGGTTGGTGACCAGCACGCTGAACAGGATAGCCATGCCCGGCAAAGTGACGGTCCAGGGGGCGAGATAGATGAGATCGCTCGAATCAGCCAGCATGGTGCCCCACTCCGGTTGGGGAGACTGGGCGCCGAGGCCGAGAAAACCGACTGCCGAGATATCGAGGATGGCTGCCGACAAGGTGCGAGTAGTCTGGGCCACCAGGGTTTCGACGATATTGGGCAAAATAGCCAGACGCATGATCCTGAAGGGGGGCGAGCCATCGAGCCGACTGGCAATGATGTACTCCTTCTGCATCTCGGCATGCACCGCGTTGTAAGTGGCCCGTATAAAGGGGGGGATCAATGCCAGGGTAATGGCGATCAGGGTGTTGCCAAGGCCCGGGCCCAGAATGGCAACCATGATGATGGCCATTAACAGGGAGGGGATGGAGAGCAGAGTATCGAGCAGATGGTGCAGCACACTCGATTTGAGCCCCTTGCTCATGCCACCGAGGATACCAATGGCAGAGCCGACCACCATGGCGATCGCCACCACGACCAGGGCACAGCCGAAGGTGAGACGTGCTCCTACCACCAGCCGGGAGAGCATGTCGCGCCCCAAATCATCGGTGCCCAGGAAGTAGTCGATATTGCCGGTTGCCGCCCAGGAGGGGGCCAGCAGCAGCTTGTCGGTGTGTTGTTCATCAATGCTGTAGGGAACGACCAGTGGCCCCACCAGAGTGACAAGCAGCAACAGTAAAAAACACCAGAGACCCGCCATCGCCAGCGGGTTACGGCGATAGGATGCCCACGTCTGCTCAAGGGGCGAAAGGATCTTGAGTTCGGGGTAAATGTTCGATTTATCTTGCATAGGGTACCTGGCTCCTGGTCACGCCATGAGCGCGTTCAATCCTGTTTGGCATAGAGCTCTTTGCGCCGTGCCGGATAGATAAGGGTGGTCAGCAACTCTGTGCTGACGCTGATCAGAATAACGAAACTGGCCACCACCAGAGTCGCACCACGAATGGCGGCGTAATCCTGCAGGGCGATGCTGCTGATGAGCCAGCGGCCGATCCCGTGCCACTCGAACACCACCTCGGTGATCATGGCGGAGGTGAGCACGCTGCCCAGTTGCAAGCCCAGCAGCGGGAGTACCGGCGGCAGGGCGTTCTTCAGACCATGGCGCCAGACGATCTGCGCCTTGGACAGGCCCCGGCTCGCCGCCGCCTTGATGTAGTTCTGCTTCATCACGTCGATGAGGGAGCTGCGCACATGACGGATCACCTCGGTGGTGGGCACCACCGCCAGCACCAGTGACGGGAGAATAAGGTGGCGCAGGGCATCATGTAGTGCTGCTTGTCGCCAGGGCTCGTGGCTCAACAATACATCGATCAGGGCAATACCGGTAATGTGTGGTACATCGTAGAGCAGGCTGATCTGTCCTGATGACGGTAGCCACCCAAGATCCAGCGAAAAGAGCATTACCACCAGCAGTGCCAACCAGAATACCGGTACCGCATAGCCGATAAGACCTGCGGTCATGATGGAGAGATCCAGCGTCTTGCCTTGTGACAGGGCAGCCAGAGTGCCGAGGGGAATACCCACCAGCAGCGAGATGGCAAATGCCGCCAGGCAGAGGATCAGGGTGGCGGGAAAATAGTGGCGGATCTCGTCCAGCACCGGCAGCCCGGAGACGCTGGAGATCCCCAGGTCGCCTGCAAAAATACGGCGCAGAAAGTCGGGATAACCGCGCCAGAAACTCAGTTCGTGACCGAGCAACCGATACTCCAGCAGATAGGCGACCAGCGTCAGCGCCAGCAGGGTGATGAGCAGCAGGTTGATGCGGCGCAAGATGTATAGAAGCATGCTTACTCCCTGTAGGCCTGATTGAAGGAGGTGCCGCCAAAGGGCATCAGTGTCAGCCCCTCGATATCGCTGCGAGTGACCTGGGTACGCAGGGCATGGGCCAGCGGAATGAGCGGCAACTGTTCATTGAGCAGGGTTTGCGCGTAATAGTAGTTGCGCAGCCGGAATGAGAGCTGGGGTGTGGTGACCGCATCATCCAGCAACTGGTCGAAGGCCGGACTGCACCAGCGGCTGTAGTTGTTGCCCCGCTCCACCGCAGAGCAGCTCAGCAACTGGCGAAAGAAGTTGTCCGGGTCGGCATTGTCGGCGATCCAGCCGGAGAGCAGACTGTCGTATTGCCCATTGAGCAGGCGTCTCTCAATGACGGGCCACTCTTGCTGCACAATCTTGAGTTTGATCCCCACCTTGGCCAGGTCACTGCGGATCAGTTGGGCTGTCTTGACCGCATCCGGGTTGTAGGGGCGCGCGTCCGGTTGCACCAGTACCTGCATTTCCAGTCCCTGTTCGAGCCCGGCCTCCTTGAGCAGTTGGCGTGCCCGTTTCAGGTCGGGCTTGCGCTCGGGCAGGCTGGGGTTGTAGCCCCAGGAGAGGGGGGGCAGCAGACTGTTGGCTGGCAGGCCGGTATCGAAATAGACCGCCTGTAGCAGGTTGTCGACATTGATGGCGCTGGCAATGGCCTGGCGAACCTTGACGTTGTTGAACGGTGGTTTACGGGTATTGAGGGCTAAAAACGCGACATTCATTCCTGACTGGACCGAGAGGCTCAAGTCGGGGTGCTCTTTGATCACCGAGAGCTGGCTGGCAGCCGGCGTGCTCATTACGTCACACTCGCCGGTCAGCAGCTTGGCCAGCCGTTTGGCGGATTTTGGGGTGATGTCGTAAACCAGTTGTTCAATTTTTGCTGGCCCGTTCCAGTAAGCGGGATGGCGCTGATAGCGAATGAACTCGTTGTGACGATACTCCTTGAAGCTGAACGGGCCGGTACCGATGGGGCGGCTATCCAGCAGGGTCGGTGTGCCCGCGTTGAGCAACTGGTCGGCATATTCGGCCGAGAGGATCACTGCATAGTCGCTCGCTAGGGTAGCAAGGAAAGAGGCGTTGGGCTGATTCAACTCAAAGACGACGGTGTGTGGCCCTTTTTTGTAGACCTTCTTGATCAGCTGATCCTGCCCCAGACTGAAGAAGTAGGGGTAGTCGCCGCCGGAAACCAGATGATAGGGGTGCTGCTCGTCAAGCTGGCGGGCATAGGTGAAAACCACATCGTCGGCATTGAAGGGACGGCTAGGTGTGAACCAGGCGGTATGGTGAAAGCTTACCCCTTCGCGCAGGGTCAGGGTGTAGGTGAGGCCATCCTCACTGATCTGCCAGTTGGTGGCGAGCGCCGGCTCCAGCGCCAGGGTGTTGGGGTTAACTTCCAGCAAGCGGTCGTAGAGCGGACGGGCACTGGCATCCAGCGTCACCCCTGAGTTGGAAACATGGGGATTGAAGGAGAGGGGGGAGCCCTCAGCGCAATAGATAAGCCCGGTTTTGGAGGCCTCGGGTTGCTTCTGGCAGCCGGTGACCAGCACCAGCAGACCCAGCAGCAAGGGGGTGAGCATTCTCATTGTTGAACCATGTTCTTATAAGGGGTTTGTACGCACGCTTTGATACAAATGTGCCAGCGCGGAGGCTGGCGTGTTGCTGGCGTCGGCATCAACCGCGCTCCTTCACTCTTGTTCTGCATCGTTATCGCCATCCAGCAGCTGATATTTGCGTAGCATGCCACGGAACTGGTGATAGCTTAAGGCCAGCAGTTGAGCGGCTTTGCGCTGATTATACTGGGATTGCTGCATCGCTTGCTTGAGTAAATTAATCTCGTATTCCGCCACCGCCTGCTTGAGATCGAGTGGCAAGGCAAGGGGGGATGCAGATTGTACCTCGCTTCGGGCCTCTTGCGCAGGTTGCGTGACCTGTGGTCGCCAGGGGGAATCAAACGGGTTGAGCACCAGGGTCGAGAGCGGCAGTTGGGGATTGCCCTGACGATAGATACTGCGCTCCACCACGTTCTTCAGCTCCCGCACATTGCCCGGCCAGTGGTAATCTAGCAGCAGCTGGGTTGCCTTGCGCGAGAAACCGGCAAAGAGCGGATACCCAAGCTCCCGGGTCATGCTGTGGGCGAAGTGTTCCGCCAGCATCAGGATATCTTCCCGCCGCTCCCGCAAGGGGGGGAGGGTGATCACATCAAACGCGAGCCGGTCGAGCAGATCGTGGCGAAACTGCCCCTTGTCGGCCAGCGCAGGGAGATCCTCGTTGGTGGCGCAGACCAGCCGCACATCCACCTTGAGGGGCTTGGCCCCGCCCACCCGCTCGAACTCGCCATACTCGATGACCCGCAGCAACTTCTCCTGCACCCGGGCGCTGGTGGTGGCCAGCTCGTCGAGGAAGAGGGTGCCGCCATCGGCCCGCTCGAAGCGGCCCTGATGGCGCTTGGCGGCGCCAGTAAACGACCCCGCTTCGTGACCGAACAGCTCGGTCTCCAGCAGGCTCTCACTCAGGGTGGCGCAGTTGATGGTGACAAAGCTTTGATCCCAGCGCGCCGAGAGATAATGTAGGCGGTGGGCGATCAGCTCCTTGCCCGTCCCCCGCTCACCGATGATCAGCACGGGTTTGCGCAGCGGGGCGAGCCGTGAGGCCTGCTCAATGATCTCGAGAAATGCGTTGGATTCCCCCAGCAGGCTTTCCGTGGCCGTGGTCATAGTGATCCCTGTCAGTTGTAAAAGCTGGTCAATCTTACCAAAAGTTGGTGATTTTAATCATCTCTTGCGCGAGGCATCTTGCAATCCGGCTATTCTGCCCCATATAAATCAACAAGTTAAATTTTGTTCCAGATTGGCACACAAGTTGCCATTGTCAATGGAGAAACAACGCCATGCCAATAACAGGAGTGCAATCATGAGTATTTTTTCCCGTCTGGCCGACATCATCAATTCCAACCTGACGGCCCTGCTCGACAAGGCAGAAGATCCCCAGAAGATGGTGCGCCTGATCATCCAGGAGATGGAGGACGAGCTGGTCAAGGAGCGCTCCAATCTGGCCCGCTTCCTCGCCAGCCAGAAAGAGATTGGTCGTCAGGTCGCCCGTCATCAGGAGCGGGTCGACGAGTGGCAAGCCAAGGCCGAGCTGGCCCTGACCAAAGGGCGTGAAGATCTGGCACGCGCTGCCCTGATCGAGAAGAAGAAGCAGAGCGAGCTGGGTGAGGCGTTGCAGCGTGAGCAGCAGGCGGTCGATAGCGGCATCGAGAAGCTGGGTGAAGAGATCCGTCAGCTCGAAGCCAAGCTGGAAGATGCCCGCGCCCGTCAAAAGGCGATGGCCATTCGCACCGAAGCTGCCAGCAGCCGTCTCAATGTGCAGAGCCAGGTAGCCCGTGGCGAGAGCCTGGCGGTGGTGAGCAAGTTTGAGCGGATGGAGCGTCGCATCGACGAAATGGAAGCGCGCGCCGATCTGGGACAGTCCGACAAGGCGCTGGCGCAGCAGTTTGCCGAGCTGGAAGTGGACGATCAGATAAGCCGCGAGCTGGAGGCGATGCGCCAGAAGCTGGGCCAGGGCGACAGCAAAAGCGAAGGCAAACAGGGGGAGTAACAGATGGAAGATCTGCTGGGCGTATTGATGGTTCCCATGGTGGTCTTCATGGTGGTGGTAGCCCCCATCTGGCTGGTGCTGCACTATCGTGCCAAGGGGCGGATTGGCGCCGGTCTTGCCGATAGCGAGCGGGAACAGCTGCAAGGGCTGCTGGCTCGTACCGAGAAGATGCAGGAGCGAGTGGGCGCGCTGGAATCGATTCTGGATGCGGAAGTACCCGGTTGGAGGAACAAGGTATGAGCAGTGTCAGTCGTGAAGGGCGTAACCTCTATCGTGATCCCCAGCGTGGCAAGATAGCCGGGATCTGTGCCGGTTTGGCTGAGTATTTCGGGGTGGAGATCTGGATCGTGCGGCTGCTCGCCATCAGTGGCCTCATCTTCGCCGGTTTCATTACCTTCACCGCCTATATCGCTGCCTGGTTCTTGCTCGACAAAAAGCCGGTTACCCTCTATTCGCAAGAGGATGCCGACTTTGCCGAGGTGCGGATGAAGGCGCGCAGCTGGCAGGCGGGGATCACCCCTCATCAGGCGCTGGGCCGCATCGCGCAGGAACTTGACGCGCTGGAGCCCAGAGTTCAGCGGATCGAGAAGCTGGTGACCTCAAGGGAGTTCACCCTGCAGCGGGAATTTCGCAAGCTGTAGTGCTTGCTGAAGCCCCCATGTCGATGGCAGCGCCTCCCGTGATGCGCCACCATCGACACCAGCTATCCAGATGCAACCACCAAGGGAGAACGGGTCAAGCCTTGATACTCAATAAACTGGAACAGAAGTTGACTCGCCTGCAACACAAGGCGAACGACGTGGTGAACCGGGTGCGGGATCGCCATATTCGGCTGGCGGTGACCGGCCTCTCTCGCAGCGGCAAAACCGCCTTTATCACGGCGCTGGTCAACCAGCTGGAACACGCGGCCATCGATGGCCGTTTGCCGTTGTGGGATGCCCTGCGTCAAGGGCGCATCCTCGGCGCCCGCCGGGTGCCGCAGCTCAATGCCCACATCCCCACCTTTGCCTACGAGCGTGGCCTCGACTCCCTGTTTGGCGATCCACCTGCCTGGCCCGAGCCCACCCGCGGCGTGGCCGAAGTGCGTCTCGAAATCCGCTATCGCACCCGTCACCCTCTGCGCAAGCATCTGGGGGAGATCTCCACCCTCTACGTGGATCTGGTGGACTACCCCGGGGAGTGGCTGCTCGACTTGCCGCTCCTTGAGATGAGCTACGAGCAGTGGAGCGAACAGGTACGCGAGCAGTTGCGTCGCCCCGAGCTGCAAGCGCTCTCCGCCAGCTGGCTGACCCCCGGGTGGCATGCCGGTCAGCGCTTCGAAGAGCGGCCGGTAGCTGAGCTGGCCGAGCGCTACACCGCCTATCTGCATGCCTGCAAACAGGAGTTGGGATTGCACCTTATTCAACCCGGTCGCTTCGTGTTGCCGGGGGAGTATGCCGGTGCCCCCATGCTGCAATTTGTCCCCTGGGTGTGGGAGATGCCTGTCGGCGAGCCCGCTGATGGCACTCTTTACGCCACTCTCAAGCAGCGCTTCGAGCAGTACAAACAGCATCTGGTGCAGGGTTTTTATGAGCAGCACTTTGCCGGTTTTGATCGCCAGATCGTGCTGGTGGATTGCCTGCAGCCCCTCAATGCAGGGGCTGCCAGCTTTGGCGATATGCAGCAGGCCATCGCCCGCATCATGGAGAGCTTTGCCTACGGCAAGAGCAACTGGTGGAGGCGACTCTTCTCGCCCCGTATCGACAAACTGCTGTTTGTGGCGAGCAAGGCCGATCACGTCACCCCTGAACAACATGGGCCCATGGTCTCCCTGCTCCAGCATCTGGTGCGCAGCGGCCGCGGGCAGGCCCGTTTTGAGGGGATCACCACAGAGTGTCTGGCGCTCGCCGCCATCAAGGCGACGGAAGTGGGCAAGGGGGTGGCCAATGGCCGCGAGTTCCCCGCCATCCGTGGCACCAGTCTGAGCGGTGAATCGCTGCTGCTGTTCCCGGGGGAGGTGCCGCCCCATATTCCGCCCGCGCAGTGGTGGAACAGTCAGGGCTTTGATTTTCAGGCGTTTCGCCCCATGCCCATGAGCCCCCATCAGGCGCTGCCCCATATCCGGCTTGATGCGGCGCTGGACTTTCTGCTCGGGGATCACCTCGAATAACGGTGCGCGGCCCGGGGTTGTTTCCGGCGCCGCACTCAGGAGAACAATGCGATGAACGATCAGATAAAAGAGCGGCCACCGCTGCAGGGCAAGGTGATCCTTGAGCCTGCCTTGACGGTGGCCAGTGACGAGCGACCGCCCGCACCGGCCCAGCGGCTGGAGGATGCGAGCTTCGAGCGCCTCGACGAGCTGGACGAGTTCACCGAGGTGGAGAGCGCCCTCGTCAGCAAACCGCGTCGCCGTCATCGGCTGCTGGCGTGGGGGCTGGGGGCGGTCGGTCTGCTCTCGTTGGGCCAGTATTGCGCCTTTCTTTACGATCAATTCCTCACCACCCCGCTCTGGGGCAGCGCCTGGCTGGCGGCCTCGGCGCTGGTGGCGGCGGGTACCGCCAGCGTGGTGGGGCGCGAGTGGCTGCGACTGCGCACCCTCAAGCGGCGTCAGGATGTGCGCTCGCGTGCCGAAGATCTGCTGGCCCATCAGGGAGTCGGGCAGGGGCAGGCCTTTTGCGAAGGGTTGGCGGTCAAAAGTGGTGACAAGGGGCGCGAGGGGTATCAAACCTGGCTGGCCCAGCTCGACGAGAGCCACAGCGATCGGGAGGTGCTGACCCTCTATAGCCAGCTGGTGCTCGGCGAGCGCGACAAACTGGCGCAGGCGCGGGTGGCCAAATGGTCGGGGGAGGCCGCCGTGCTGGTGGCGCTGAGCCCGCTCGCCACCGTCGACATGATGCTGATGCTGTGGCGCAACCTGCGGATGATCGAGGATATCGCCGATGTCTATGCCATCGAGCTCGGCTACTGGAGCCGCATACGCCTCATCCGTCAGGTGTTTCGCAACATGCTCTACGCCGGTGCCACCGAGCTGGTGACCGAGGTGGGGATGGACTTGCTGGGCGCCGAGTTTGCCGCCAAGCTCTCTGCTCGCGCGGCGCAAGGGGTGGGGGCCGGGCTGCTCACCGCTCGCCTTGGCCTGCGCACCATAGAGGCGTGCCGCCCGCTGCCCTGGTGTGCGGACGAGAAGCCCAAACTCGGTGAGCTGCGCAAGCGGCTGATCGGCCAGCTGGCGGGGTATCTCAACAAATCCTGATAGCCCTGTCTGCACCTTGCTGCGATGACCCATGCCCCTGTCGTGCTCGCCAAGCCGCAGGGGCATGGTTTTAATCGGCAGATCATTGAGTTGGCAGCAGTGCCCGGTTTTGGCGAGGCGCCCGTTTACGGTTAAGCTGGCAGTCAATCGTATCAATCACACCAATAGTACCAATCGGCAAGGATGCCCGATGAACTTTACCTTTCGCCAGATCCGTTATTTTGTGGCCGTGGCCGACAGCTTCTCAGTGAGTCGTGCCGCAGCCGAGCTGCATATCTCCCAGTCGGCGGTCACCAGCGCCATTCGCGAGCTGGAGACCGAGCTCGGCGCCCCGCTATTCGAGCGCAATCCGCGCGGCGTCACCCTCACCACCCAGGGCCACCAGTTTTTGCTCCACGCCCGCCGCATTCTCGGCGCCATGACCGAGGCGAGCCACTCCCTCAAAGCGGTGGCCCAGCAGGATCAGGGGCGACTCACCATCGGCGTGACCACCTTGGTGGCGGGTTACTACCTCTCAGAGGCGCTTGGCCGCTTTCGCCGTGCCTTTCCGGCGGTACAGATCGAGGTGAAGGAGGATGAACAGCCTTTTCTGGAGCACCAGATCGTCAACGGCGAGGTGGATGTGGGGATCCTGATGACCAACCGCACCATCCGGCAAGAGGCGTTTGATACCGAATTGCTGACCCGTTCGCCGCTGCGGCTCTGGCTGGCCGCCAACCACCCGCTCTGCGCCGAGTCGACCCTCTCGCTCACCGCGCTGGGGGAGGAGCCGATGATCTCGCTGACCGCCGATCAGCTCGATCAGATCATCGGTGGCGGCCTGCGCCGCTACGGCATCTCCCCCCGTATCGTGCTGCGCACCGCGTCGGTGGAGGCAGTGCGCAGTCTGGTGGCGAGCCAGCTCGGGGTCGCCTTGTTGCCCGATTTTGCCTATCGCCCCTGGTCGCTGGAGCAGGAGCGGGTCGAGGCGCGCCCCATCAAGGAGCCCATTCCCGCCATCGATATCGGGCTGGTGTGGCGCCGTGGTTCTCGGCTGGATTGGACGGCGCGGGAATTTATCGATATTGCGCGGGATCAGAGCCGGTTGCGGGCCCGTCAGGCGCTCCCTCGCTAGCCATATCTTGCGGGGTAGCCACCAAAAATCAGATTCATCTGCACTCGATATCGATTTAGCTGATACCTGAGCCACCAAAAATTGAAATATTCATCGTATTGCCACTCCCCTAAGCTCATTGCTGGTTAACAGGATGTTAACGCCTATGGTGGCGTTCCTTCACCTGATGCAAGTCAACACAATGCAAGGAGTGCATGATGAAATTGACCCCTCTGATGCTGGCTCTTGTTCCGGCGCTGCTGGCAGGCCAGACCCAGGCTGCCCCGACCGAGCTCGGCAAGGGTGAAGGCCAGCTCAATATCGTGGCTTGGGCTGGCTACGTTGAGCGTGGCGAGACCGACAAGAACTACGACTGGGTGACCGGATTCGAGAAAGAGACCGGTTGCAAGGTGAGCGTCAAGACGGCGGCCACCTCGGACGAGATGGTGGCGTTGATGAACGAGGGGGGCTTCGATCTGGTGACCGCCTCCGGCGATGCCAGTCTGCGTCTGATTGCCGGTGGCAAGGTGCAGGCGCTCAATCTGGCGCTCATCCCGAGCTACAGCAAGATTGATCCCCGGCTGCAAAATGCCCCCTGGCACACTGTGGATGGCAAGCACTACGGCGTGCCCTACCAGTGGGGCGGCAATATCCTGATGTACAACACCAAGGTATTTCCCAAGGCACCGGACTCCTGGAACGTGGTATTCGAGGAACAGACCCTGGCGGATGGCAAGTCCAACAAGGGGCGGGTGCAGGCCTTTGACGGCCCGATCCACATCGCCGATGCCGCCCTCTATCTGATGACCCATCAGCCTGCCCTGGGCATCAAGGATCCTTACGAGCTGAACGAGGATCAGTACAAGGCCGCCCTCGACCTCTTGCGCCAGCAGCGTCAGCTGGTGGGACGCTACTGGCACGACGCCTTCGTCCAGATCGACGACTTCAAGAACGAGGGGGTGGTGGCCTCCGGCTCCTGGCCGTTCCAGGCCAATACCCTGATCGCCGACAAGCAGCCCATCGCCACGACGGTGCCCAAGGAGGGCGTCACCGGCTGGGCCGACACCAGCATGGTACACAGCGAGGCGAAGAACCTCACCTGTGCCTACAAGTGGCTGGAGCACTCCCTGAGCAACAAGCTGCAAGGGGATCTCGCCTCCTGGTTCGGCTCCGTGCCGGTGGTGCCCGCCGCCTGTGAGGGCAATGCCCTGCTGGGCCCGACCGGGTGCAAAACCAACGGTATCGACAACTTCGATCGGGTTCGCTTCTGGCGCACTCCGGTCTCCCAGTGCAAGAGCCAGGGAACTTGCGTGCCCTATTACCGCTGGGTTTCCGACTATATCGCCATTCTGGGCGGCCGCTAAGGCGGGGGTGAGCAAGGTGGTCTGAACCGCTGCCACCTTGCCAACGGCAGGGGCGCTGCGCCTCCTCTGCACGACTGCCGAGAGCGGATAATCAAGCGGGCCGGACAGGAGTCCGGCCCATCCCAGCACAGACAAGGACGCCCCATGAACGCCGTACAATTTGACCGGGTCAGTCGCCACTATGGCGAGGTGAAGGCGGTCGACGACATCTCTTTCCAGATCCCCTCCGGGGAATTCTTTACCCTGCTGGGGCCGAGCGGTTCCGGCAAGACCACTTGCCTGCGGATGATCGCGGGCTTCGAGTACCCGAGCGACGGGGAGATCCGCCTGTTCGGCGAGCCCTGCTCCACCGTGCCCCCCTACGATCGCAACCTCAATACCGTGTTTCAGGACTATGCCCTGTTTCCCAACATGGATGTGCGCGACAACATCGGCTATGGCCTGATGCTCAAGGGGGTCGCCAAGGCACAGCGTTACCGCAAGGTGGACGAGATGCTGGAGCTGGTGCGACTGCCCGGGGTCGGCAAGCGCCGCCCGAGCCAGCTCTCCGGCGGCCAGCGCCAGCGCATCGCCATCGCCAGAGCCCTCATCAACCAGCCACGCATCCTGCTGCTGGATGAGCCGCTGGGGGCCCTCGATCTTAAACTGCGCGAGCAGATGCAGCTTGAGCTCAAGGCGTTGCAACGCCAGCTGGGCATCACCTTTATCTTCGTCACCCACGATCAGCAGGAGGCGCTCTCCATGAGCGACCGGATCTGCATCTTCAGCCAGGGCAAGATCGAGCAGATCGCTGCGCCCGATACTATCTACGACGCTCCGGCGACGCCGTTTGTGGCCCGCTTCGTTGGCACCGTCAATCTGTTCGAAGGGGAGCAGGCCAGACGGCTGTGCGGCGACGGCAGCCAGATGATGGTGCGCCCGGAGCGGATCCGGCTCGCTGAGGCGGGCGCGCCGGGCTGGTCGGGGGAGATCCGCGAGGTGGAGTATCTGGGTCCCTTCGTCCGTTATCGGGTTGATCTCGGGGAGCAGCTCGAGATCATCGTCAACCACCCCAATGAGGGGCAGGCCCGTCTGGCCCGTGGCAGCAGGGTCAGCCTCAGCTGGCCGGAGCAGGCTATCCATCGCCTGAGCTGCGCCCATCAGGGGGCGCAGCCATGAGTGCCCCTCACAGTGCGAGTCTTGCCATGAACCATCAGCCCGAACCTGCCCGTTTCAGGCCGCTGCGGCGCCTCTCGACCCTGCTCTATGGTCGGCCCGGCCTGCTGCTGGCGATCCTGCTGGGGCCGCCGCTGCTGTGGCTCGGCATCATCTATGTCGGCTCCTTGCTGATGCTGCTCTCCAACTCTCTGTTCGGGCTGGACGAGTTCAGCGGTCAGGTGCGCCACGAGCTGGGGCTGCAAAACTTCGTCGCCCTGCTGCGGCCGGAGAATCTGGATGTGATCGGCCGCACCGTCGGCATGTCGTTGCTGGTAACCCTGGCCTGCGCCCTGCTCGGTTTTCCGGTTGCTTACTACATGGCACGCTACACCAGTGGCAAGACCCGGGCGCTGTTCTATGTAGGGATCATGCTGCCGCTCTGGTCCAGCTATCTGGTGCGGGTCTATGCCTGGAAGTTGATTTTGGCCAAGGAGGGGGTTGTGAGCTGGCTGGCGGACAGCATGGGGCTGGAGTGGCTGCTCGATGCCATCCTCTCCCTGCCGGTGATAGGTGGCCCGTCGCTCTCTTTTTCGCGGCTCGGCACCTTTATCGTGTTCGTCTATGTCTGGCTGCCCTTCATGATCCTGCCCATTCAGGCAGCGGTGGAGCGTATACCGCGATCCCTGCTGGAGGCGAGCAGCGATCTGGGGGCGACAACCGCCCAGACCTTTCGCAACCTGATCCTGCCGCTGGCGTTGCCTGGTGTGGTGGCGGGCTCCATTTTCACCTTCTCGCTGACCCTCGGTGATTACATCATCCCCGGCATCATCGGCAACTCGACCATGTATATCGGTCAGGTGGTCTATATGCAGCAGGGGACTGCGGGCAACTTGCCCTTCGCCGCCGCCTTCTCGCTGGTGCCGATCCTTATCATCGCCATCTATCTGGCGATTGCGAAACGACTGGGGGCTTTTGATGCGCTTTGAATCAATCGCTTTGATCCGGCAGCAAGGAGGCCGTCATGTCAGCTAGCTCAGTGAGCCGTCAGGGAGAGCGCCCTTCGGGCCTGCTCAAGTACGCCGCCATCGGCGGGCTCTTGTTCCTGCACTTTCCCATTCTGTTTATCTTCCTCTACGCCTTCACCAGCGAGAGCAAGAGTTACCAGTTTCCGCCCCCCGGGCTCACCCTCAAGTGGTTCGAGGTGACCCTCAATCGCCCCGATGTGTGGCGTGCCATCCAGCTGTCACTGGAGGTCGCGGGGCTGGCGACACTGGCGGCCATGATCCTCGGCACCTTGGCAGCAGGGGCCATTGCTCGCAGCCGCTTCTTCGGTCAGGAGGTGGTGTCACTGCTGCTGGTGCTGCCCATCGCGCTGCCCGGTATCGTCACCGGTATCGCGCTGCGCTCTGCCTACGGCTTGATGGAGATCCCGTTCAGCTTCTGGACCATCGTTATCGGCCACGCCACCTTCTGTGTGGTGGTGGTCTACAACAATGCGCTGGCCCGTTTTCGCCGCACCAACCAGAGCCTCATCGAGGCGTCGATGGATCTCGGGGCCGACGGCTTCCAGACCCTGCGCTACGTGATCCTGCCCAATCTGGCCACGGCGCTGCTGGCGGGGGGCATGCTGGCCTTTGCCCTGAGCTTTGACGAAGTGATTGTCACTACCTTCACGGCAGGCCAGCAGACCACGCTGCCCATCTGGATGTATCAGGAGCTGATCCGTCCCCGAGACAGGCCGGTCACCAACGTGGTGGCCCTCATCATAGTGGCCTTCACCACTATCCCTATTTTGCTTGCCTACTACCTCACTCGCGACACCCATGATGTCGCTGGCAGTGGCAAATGATGACTCAACGTGTGCGCAAGGATGCAACTATGAAACTCTCTACCCAACTCTTGATTGATGGCCAGTTTGTGACCGGCGAGGGGCAGGCCGAACCCATTCTCAACCCGGCTAACGGCGAACAGATCGCCGCCGTGCCCGAAGCCTCGTTCGAACAGGTGAACCGGGCTGTGAACGGTGCCCAGCGCGCCTTCGCCCAGTGGAGCCGCACCACCCCAGCAAGCCGCAGCAACCTGCTGCTGCGTCTGGCGGATCTCGTCGAGCGCCACGCCGAGGAGTTTGCGGCGCTGGAATCCCTCAACTGCGGCAAACCTTATCTGGCGGTGCTCAACGACGAGCTGCCCGCGGTGGTGGACTGCTTCCGCTTCTTTGCCGGGGCGGCCCGCTGCCTGCAAGGGCCGCTGGCGGGGGAGTATCTCGAGGGGCACACCAGCATGATCCGCCGCGACCCCATTGGTGTTGTGGGCAGTATCGCCCCCTGGAACTACCCGCTGATGATGGCGGCCTGGAAGATGGCGCCGGTGCTGGCGGCGGGCAATACGGTGGTGCTCAAACCCTCCGAGCAGACCCCGCTCACCGCTTTGCGGCTTGCCGAACTGGCCAGCGAGATCTTCCCCCGCGGCGTCATCAACGTCATCTGCGGGCGGGGGGAAAGCGTGGGGGCGCCGCTGGTGGAGCACCCGCTGGTGCGGATGGTGTCGCTCACCGGCGATATCGCCACCGGCCAGAAGATCCTGCAGAGCGCCGCCCGCACCATGAAGCGCACCCACCTTGAGCTGGGAGGCAAGGCGCCGGTCATCATTTTCGACGATGCGGATCTGGAGGCGGTGGTGGCGGGCATTCGCACTTTCGGTTTCTACAACGCAGGCCAGGATTGCACCGCCGCCTGCCGTATCTATGCCCAGGGTAAGATCTACGACAAGTTCGTCGCCGCCATGACCGATGCGGTGGCCTCCATCAAGGTGGGAAGCCAGTACGAGGAGGGGGTGGAGATGGGGCCGCTTATTTCGGACAGACAGCGCAACCGGGTCGCCAGCTTTGTCGAGCGGGCCCAGAGCAGCGGTCATGTGGAGGTGACGGCGGGGGGCAAGATCCGCCCAGGCAACGGCTTCTTCTTCGAGCCGACCCTGATTGTCGGGGCCCGTCAGGAGGATGAGATCGTGCGCCGCGAGGTGTTTGGCCCTGTGGTGTCGGTGACCCGTTTCAATGATGCCGAGCAGGTGGTGCAGTGGGCCAACGACTCGGACTATGGCCTCGCCTCGTCGGTCTGGACCAAAGATCTGAGCCTCGCCAGCAAGGTGGCCAGCCACCTGCAATATGGCTGCACCTGGATCAACACCCACTTCATGCTCACCTCCGAGATGCCCCACGGCGGCATGAAGATGTCGGGCTACGGCAAGGATCTCTCCCTCTATGCGCTGGAGGATTACACGGTGCCGCGCCATATCATGGTCAAGCTGTAGTGGGGACTGGTTAGCGGGTTGTCACAATTTATTTACAACTGTTCCCGGCAGCCGGCTCATGGGTCGGCTGCTTTTTTTGTTGCCATTTCGTTACAGTGAAACCGTGATGAAACGGCAAGGCGCCTGATGTGGCGCCAGAGGATGGAACCGCTATGGCAACCTTTTACACCGCCCACCAGCCGGATGCTGACGGGGTGATCCACTACAGCAACGAGGAGCATGGTACCTGGCAGGTCCTGATCGAACGTCAGTTCGCCGCTCTCGATGGCAAGGGGTGTGACGAGTATCTGGCCGGTCTCGACAGACTGGGGCTGCCCCGTGAGCGCATCCCCCAGCTGGCCGAGATCAACGCCGTCTTGCAGCCTGCGACCGGCTGGTCGGTGGCGGCGGTGCCTGCGCTTATCTCGTTCGATCGCTTCTTCGCCCTGCTGGCCAACCGCCAGTTTCCGGTAGCGACCTTTATCCGGCGCCGGGACGAGCTCGACTACCTGCAAGAGCCCGATATCTTTCACGAGATCTTTGGCCACTGCGCCATGCTGACTAATCCGGCCTTTGCCCACTTCACCCACCTATACGGTCAGTTGGGGCAGCAGGCGAGCAAGGAGCAGCGGGTTTTTCTGGCGCGGCTCTACTGGTTCACCGTGGAGTTTGGCCTGCTGGCCACGCCTGACGGGCTGCGTATCTACGGTGGCGGCATTCTCTCCTCCATCGGCGAGACCGCCTATGCCCTCTCCGGCCAGCCGCTGCTGCAACCTTTCGATCTGTTGACCGTGCTGCGCACCCCGTATCGCATCGACATCATGCAGCCCACCTATTTTGTGCTGCCGAGTCTCGAGCATCTCTACCAACTGACTGGGGAGGAGATCATGGCTGCTCTGGCCGAGGCCAGTCGTCTTGGCCTCTATCCGCCACGTTTTGAGGTTCCCGCTGGCAAACAGGCGAGCTGACCAAAAGCAAACAACCCTATTTCATTTTCATTAATTTTTCATTAATTCAAGCAGGAGTAACCCATGTCCGAACTGGCCAGCCAACAGTGTGAAGCGTGTCGCGCCGATGCCCCCAAGGTGAGCGATGAGGAGCTGCGTGAGCTGATGCAGCTTATTCCCGACTGGCAGCCGCTGGTGGAGGGGGGGGCGCTGCAACTGCGGCGGGAATTTACGTTTCGCAACTTCAAGGAGGCGCTGGCGTTTACCAACCGCCTGGGCGAGCTGGCGGAGGCAGAGTTCCATCATCCGGCCATCCTGACCGAGTGGGGCAAGGTGACCGTCAGCTGGTGGACCCACAAGATCGGCGGTTTGCATCGCAACGACTTCATCATGGCTGCGCGTACAGACCAATTGCCCAGATAATCTGAGAACAGGTTGAGGCGGAGTATCCCCCTTCCTGCATTTCTGACCGAATGGGGGAGGTGACCGTCAGCTGGTGGATGCATAAGATCGGCGGCTTGCATCGCAACGACTTCATCATGGCGGCGCGCACCGATCAGTTGCTCCGGTAATCGCACCCCACACCAGCGTCATCGGTTGACCCGGGCCTGCCTGCGAAAGCGGGGCGGGCCCGCATTTTTATGGGCTGGCGCTCGCACTGGGGGGATCGAGACTGTATTATCCGCTCATTCATAGAGTTAGCTAGGAAGTGTGTCCCGAATGCGTCTTGAAGTCAGCTGTGAAGACCGCCTGGGCCTGACCCGGGAACTGCTCGACCGCCTGGTGGAGCACAATATCGATCTGCGCGGCATCGAAATCGATACCTCAGGCATCATCTATCTCAACTTTCCCGAGCTGGAGTTCAGTGATTTTCAGCACCTGATGCCGGAGATCCGCCGCATTCCCGGCGTCTACGACGTCAAGACCATCCCCTACATGCCTTCCGAGCGAGAGCATCACGAGATCGAGGCGCTGCTCAAGGCGCTGCCGGACCTGGTCTTCTCCCTCGACAGCAAGGGCAAGGTGACCCAGGCCAACCAGTCGGCCCTCACCACCCTCGGCTTGCCGGTGGAGGAGGTGCGCGGCGTGGCGCTCGGTTCGCTGGTCAAGGGCTTCTCCTTCACCCGCTGGCTGGAGGCGAGCGAGATCAAGCCACAGACCTGCAAGCTCAGTTTCAATGGCGAAGAGTATCTGGCAGATCTGATGCCGCTGTTCGTGGCAGAAGCCCGCGGCAAGCAGGCGCTGGCTGGGGCCGTGGTGGTGCTCAAATCTGCCCGTCGGGTCGGCCTGCACTTCAGCGCGCTTCATGCGGTGGAAGTGGGGGGCTTCGAGCATCTGCAGGCTGAGAGCCCCAAGATGAAAGAGGTGCTGTCGCAAGCGCGCAAACTGGCGATGCAGGACGCGCCGCTGTTGATTGTCGGTGAGACCGGTACCGGCAAGGAGCTGCTGGCCCGTGCCTGTCACGGGGCCAGCCTGCGCTCCAGCCACCCCTTTATGGCCCTCAACTGCGCTGCCATGCCCGATAACGTGGCCGAGAGCGAGCTGTTTGGTTATGCCCCCGGTGCCTTTGGCAACAACACCGAGGGCAAGCGCGGCGTGCTGGAGCTGGCGAGCGGCGGCACCCTGATGCTAGACGAGATCGGCGACATGTCTCCCCATCTGCAGACCAAGTTTTTGCGGGTGTTGCAGGATGGGGTATTCCGCCGGGTCGGTGACGAGCAGGAGGTGAAGGTCAACGTGCGTTTCATCTGCACCACCCAGAAGCAGTTGCTGGATCTGGTGCACGAAGGAACCTTCCGCGAGGATCTCTACTATCGCCTCAACGTGCTCAGTCTGGCGCTGCCACCCCTGCGCGAGCGCAAGGCAGACATCATGGTGCTGGCCCAGCAGTTTGTCTCCCGCTTTGCCAGCGAGTTGCAGCGACCCCGTCCGCGCTTTACCCGCAACATGGCCGACTACCTGACCGCCTACCGCTGGCCGGGCAACGTGCGTCAGCTGCGCAACTGTCTCTACCGCGCCATGACACTGCTGGAAGGGGATGAGCTGGGGCCCGAGCAGATCGACCTGCCGGTGGCGGCCGATACCATGCCGCTGATCGACGAGTGGTTTGAGGGGAATCTCGACGATGCGGTGAAGCGCTTCGAGAGCCAGCTGCTGGCCCGGCTCTATCCCGCCTTCCCGTCGACCCGTCAGTTGGCCAAACGCCTGGGCGTGTCGCATACCGCCATCGCCAACAAGCTGCGGGAATATGGCATCAGCAAGAAGTAAGTTGTTCCGGATGCTAGCCAACAGAGAGCCCGTCACCAGACGGGCTCTCTGTTTTCTTTACACGGCTTCCGGGCGGGAGGGCTTCGGGAGACTTGTCAGGCCAGTGTCCACCAACTTACTATCTGGATACATGTACCCGAACCGCTATGCCACTGCAGCGGTGTTGTCAAGGCGGTCACCTCCCGATCATGCTGTTACTCTTTTCTCCCCGTTTCATCGCTCGCCTGGTGCTCTTGCTGTTAGCGTTTGGTCTGTTGTTGCCTCGCGCGCTGGCGGAAACGGCCGCGGAGATCCGCGCGACGGCGGTCAGAGAGTTGGTGCTCGATATCCTGAGTTACACTCGCTGGCCCACCGAGCCTGCGGTGCTGCGCATGTGTGTGGCGGCGCCAACGGAGTATGCCGGAGCCCTCTTTACCATCGATCGTCAGGCCAATGGCCGTGCCGTGCAGGTCAATCGTTACGACGCGAGTGATCCGGCCATCAGTGATAATTGCGATGTGCTCTATCTCGGCGTCGTCGACGAGCCGACCCGGATTGCGTTGTTTGCGCGCTTGCAGGGTCATTCAGTGCTCAGCATCAGCGAATACAACCACGACTGTTCCACCAGCTCGGTGTTCTGTCTGCAGACCGAGCCACAGAGTGTGCGAGTGCGGTTTAAAGTGAACCTCGATGCCCTGGCCCTGAGCGGCGTACGAGTACATCCCGCTGTGCTCAAGCTGGCCCGTGCCGATAAGGGGGTCCCATGAGGCGACAGGTCAGCGCGGATCCCCGTCTTCCGACCCTGCGTCAGAGCTTGGGGCGAACCCATCTGGTGGCCGCCATCACGGCCGTCAGCGTGGCGGGACTCTTTTTTACTCTGATTGCCTTGCTGGTAGTACGCTTCTACGCCGATCACAATCTGGAGCTGGTGGCCCGCGCAATCAGCTACAGCGCCGAGGCGGCGGTGGTGTTCCACGATGAAGAGGCAGCGAGCGAGGCGCTTGGCGGTATTGTCGCCCATGAGGAGGTGGCCGAAGCCAGTATCGTGCTGGCCAATGGTCAACAGCTCGCTAAATGGGTTCGTCCCGTCAGCAATCCACTAGCCACAGTCGAAGATTATCTTGCCCGCCTGCTGTTACCGGGGCCGGTCACCTATCCCATGCTGCGGGGAGGTGATCAGATTGCCACCATAGAGCTGCGCGGTCATGGCGAGTATCTGTTGCTGTTCTTGCTCTCGGTGCTGCTGGTGATGGTGATTTGCCTGGTGTTGAGTGTGATGGGCGCCTTCTATGTCGCCGGGCGGATGCAGGTCGCGATCACCTCGCCACTGCGACAACTGGCACAGGTCGCCCACTCGGTGCGTCGACAACGCACTCTGGGGATGCGGGCGCCACCGGCCGATATCGTCGAGCTCAATGAACTGGGAGAGGATTTCAACGCCCTGCTGGATGAGCTGCAAGCCTGGCAGGCTCATCAGGCGCGGGAGAACGCCAGTCTGCTCCACCAGGCGACCCATGATGCGTTGACCGGGTTGCCCAACCGGGCGTTATTCGAAGCTCGCCTCGAGCATGCCATTGGCGAGGTAAGCGAGGGGGGGGCCCCGTTCGCCCTGCTTTATCTCGATTGCGATCGTTTCAAACAGATTAACGACACCCTGGGGCACAACGCCGGTGACGATGTGCTGGTGACCCTCTCCCGGCGGGTAGAGCATCAGCTGCGCCCCGGAGATCTGGTTTGCCGGCTGGGGGGGGATGAGTTCGCCATACTGCTGACACCTGTGCATCTGGGGCAGGATGTGGAAGAGGTGATCGACCGCATTCAGCAGGCGATGAGTGATCCTGTGGTATTGCGGGATGGACAGCAACTGGTGGCAGGGATCAGCATCGGTTTTGCCATCCATCAACCCGGGACCCGCGCCAGCGAGCTGTGCGAGCTGGCAGACAAAGCCATGTATTTGGCAAAACGTACACGCCGTGAGGAGGTTGAGGCCGCCAAATCGGCGTGAGTCAAGGTGTAAAGGAGTCATAACAATGAAACTATCCCTCTCCATCAAGGCTGTCGTGCTGGGCCTGTTGTTCTCTCTGCTGGCGGGTTGTCAGAGCACCCCCAGGGGGTTGACCCCGGAACAGCTGGCAGTATTGAAGGAGCAAGGTTTCTATCTGACCGATGAGGGCTGGACACTGGATCTGGCCAACCGGGTGCTGTTTGCCAACAATGTGGGTGAACTCAATCCGCAGACCCGGCAGATAGTGGAAAAACTGGGCAAGGCCCTGCTTGGGGTCGGGCTCGACAAGGCGAGGGTTGACGGCCATACCGACAATACCGGCGAGAGCAGCTATAACCAGCAGCTCTCTCTGAAACGGGCTCAATCGGTGGCCGATGTGCTGATCTCGGTGGGGATGAAGCCCGCCAATCTTGAGATCCGTGGCCGTGGTGAGACGGCCCCGGTGGCGGACAACAAGAGCGCCGCCGGACGAGCAGAAAACCGCCGGGTTGCCATTGTGATTGCCAACCAGTGATTTCTACCCGGCAGTACGCCGTGTGCATAGCAAAAGAGCGCCCCGAGAGGCGCTCTTTTTGATCCGGCGACACTACTTTCCTGTGTCGGCCTCGCTGTGCTTGCGCAAGCGGATATTGATCATCTCCACCACCAGCGAGAAGGCCATGGCGAAGTAGATGTAGCCCTTCGGTATGTGCAGATCCATCCCCTCCGCCATCAGGGCAAACCCCACCAGGGTGAGGAAGGAGAGGGCCAGCATCTTGATGGTGGGATGGTCATCGACGAAATCGCCAATGGATTTGGCGGCGAACATCATGATGAAGACGGCGATCATGATGGCCAGCACCATCACCGGCACGTGATCGGCCATGCCGACTGCTGTGATCACCGAGTCGAGGCTGAACACTATGTCCAGAATGGCAATCTGGATCAGGGTGCTGACAAATCCCGAGGCCGTTTTGCTGACGCTCTCCGGCTCGGCGGCTCCTTCCAGGGTGGCGTGGATCTCGTGGGTACTTTTGGCGATAAGGAACAGCCCCCCCAGCAGCAGGATCAGGTCTCGGCCCGAGATAGCCTCGTTCAGCACGGTGAAGAGCGGCTCGGTGAGACGCATCACCCAGGCCAGCGAGAGCAGCAGCAGGATGCGGGTGCCCATGGCGAGCCCCAGCCCCAGAATGCGCGCTTTTTGGCGCTGAGCCTCCGGCAGGCGGCCGACCAGGATGGAGATAAAGATGATGTTGTCGATGCCCAGCACGATTTCGAGCAGGGTAAGGGTCGCGAGAGCAACCCAGGCGGAGGGATCAAGAACCCATTCCAGCATGATTGAACCTTGATTGAACATTGGTTGGAAAAATGAAGGTGCGAATTCTAGCAGGGGTATCACCGCTTGTCCCAGAGGGACGAAAAGATAAAAATGGTGCCCATTGCAAGGGAGGCAGGCATGTTTCGATTAGGGTTCATCATTAATCCGCTCGCCGGGATTGGCGGCGCAGTGGGGCTCAAGGGGAGTGACGGCGTGGTGGATGAGGCGATTGCTCGTGGCGCTGTGCCCAAAGCGCAGGAGCGGGCGCGGCAAGCGCTGTTGCCACTATGCGAGCTGAGCGTCCCGTTCGAACTGCTGACGGTGGCCGGAGATATGGGGGAGACGGTGGCCCGCTCTCTGGGATTGCCCTGTCGGGTGATCTATCAACCGGCCGGGGAGAGCACCTCGGCCGATGACACCCGCCATGCTGCCGGGCTGATGCGCGAAGCCGGGGTCGATCTGCTGCTGTTTGCCGGTGGCGATGGCACGGCGCGGGATATCTGCGCCGCGGTGGGGGAGTCCTGCCATGTGCTCGGCATTCCCGCGGGGTGCAAGATCCACTCCGGCGTCTACGGGGTGACGCCCGCTGCCAGCGGGCGGGTGGTGGCGCGGATGATCGCAGGAGAACTGCTCAGCCTGATCGATGCCGAGGTGCGCGACATCGACGAGGAGGCGTTTCGCGCGGGCAAGGTGCGGGCCCGCCACTACGGCCAGCTGAAGGTGCCCGGTGATCTGCGTTATGTACAGGCGGTAAAACAGGGGGGCAAGGAGTCCGAAGAGCTGGTGTTGGCGGATCTCGCCGCCGGTGTGGTGGAGCAGATGGAGCCCGATACCCTCTATCTGATGGGCTCCGGCAGCACGGTGGCAGCCTGTATGGCAGAGCTCGGTCTGGAAAATACTTTGCTCGGTGTGGATCTGGTGGAAAATGGCCGACTTATCGGGCAGGATCTCAGCGCCGCCGAGATCCTGACCCGGATCCGCGGCCGTCGCTGCCGACTGATCATTACCCTGATCGGCGGACAGGGACATCTGTTCGGGCGCGGAAATCAGCAATTGAGTCCTGAGGTGATTCGGTGTGTCGGGCTGGAGAATATCCAGGTGCTGGCAACCAAAGCCAAGCTTGCCGCCCTTGCGGGCAGGCCGCTGCTGGTGGATACCGATGATCCGCAATTAAACCGGGCGTTGCGTGGTTATCTGCGAATAACCACGGGATACAAGGATCAGGTCATCTACCCGGTGGCCAACCCGGAATAGGACGCCAAGGACGCTGCTGGCCTGGCGCCAGAGAGCTGCAATCAACCGGATTGCGGTTCCATACCCCCGAATTTTTTGCCGCAAATGAGGCTGCGTTACATGACGATTCACGATTTTGAGCACAAGTTGTTGGGACTGATCGACAGCATGGTTGCCACCGCGACCGACGATGAGCTGTTTGCGGGGGGTTACCTGCGAGGTCATATCTCATTGGCCGTTGCCCGGGCCGAGCTGGAAGGCAAGACCCTGGTGCGGGACGTAAAGAGCTATGTGCTGCGCAGCCTCAACGAGGCGATCTTGCAAGGTGAGCTATCTGAAGAGGATGAAAAACTGGTGCAGGCGATGTGGAGTCGTTTGCAACAAGATGCAGAAGCTTGATCGGATACACAATTCAAACTGAAGTTTGAGTTTATCCTTCCCCTGAAGTTAGTGAAAGGTTAATAATAAGTTTCGCCTTTTGTTTCAGGGATTAAACTATGGCCTCCTCCTCACGTATTGCCAATAAACTGCCGCTCGAGATGCTCTATCACTGGGAGCGGCAGTGTCCTGATCGAACCTACCTGCGTCAAACCATCAACCGCGAATATGTCGATTTCACCTGGGGTGAAGTGGCCGATGAAGCGCGGCGGATGGTGACGGCCTTGCGTCACCTCGGTCTGGTGACCGGTGACAAGGTGGCGCTGCTCTCCAAGAACTGCGCCCAGTGGTTTATCGCCGATCTGGCGATGCAGATGGGGCAGTATGTGAGCGTGCCCATCTACCCGACTGCCAACGTCGATACCATCGAATATGTGCTGCGCCATAGCGAGGCCAAAGCGATCTTCGTCGGCAAGCTGGATGACTGGAAGAGTCAGGAGGCGGGCGTACCCGCCGATCTGCTGCGCATCGCCTTCCCCTATGACACCATGCCAGCCAGCCACCAGTGGGACGATCTGCTGGAGGCGCATGAGCCGATCCCTGACAGCCCGGTGCAGGCCCCTGACTCCCTGCTGAGTCTGGTCTACACCTCCGGCAGCACCGGCAAGCCGAAAGGTGCCATGCTGAGCGTCGAGCGCTACGCCTGGTCGTGTGAGAAGCTGGTTGAGACGGTGAGCCTGAGCCAGGCCGATCGGGGCTTCTCCTACCTGCCGCTGGCCCACATTACCGAGCGGGTCTACATCTACGGCGGCAGCCTCTATGGCGGTGCTACCATAGCCTTCCCTGAATCCCTCGACACCTTTATCGAAGATGTAAAACGCTGCCGTCCCACCGTCTTTATCTCGGTGCCGCGGCTGTGGGCCATGTTCCGCATCAAGATCCACGAGAAGCTGCCCCAGAACAAACTGGCGTTGCTGCTCAAGATCCCGCTTATCTCCGGCCTTATCAAACGCAAGCTGCAAAAGGGGTTGGGACTGGATCAGGCCCGGGTACTCGGCTGCGGCTCCGCGCCTGTCTCCCCTGCGCTGCTTGAGTGGTATCTGAGCATTGGCCTCAAGGTGACGGAAGCCTGGGGCATGACCGAGAACCACGCCTACTCCACCATCAACTACCCGTTCCGCGCCGACAAGATCGGCACCGTCGGCAAGGCGGGGATCGGAGTGACCATCAAGATCTCCGATGAGGGGGAGATCCTTTGCCGCTGCGAAGGGATGATGCTGGGTTACTACAAGGATCCCGAGCACAGCGCCGAGGCCATCGATGCCGAGGGGTGGCTCCACACCGGCGACATGGGCAAGCTGGACAAGGAGGGTTATCTCACCATCACCGGCCGGATGAAGGATGTGTTCAAGACCGCCAAGGGCAAGTATGTGGCGCCGGTGCCCATCGAGGGGCTGCTGGGTCAGGAGCCTATCATCGAACAGCTCTGCGTGATTGGTTACGGTATGCCGCAGCCCATTGCGCTGGTGCAACTGGCCGAGAGCGCCATGAAGGGCAATCGGGAGGAGGTCAACGCCAGACTGGAAGCGGCGCGGGTACGGGTCAACGATCAGCTGGAATCTCATGCCAAAATTCGCGGCATTCTGGTGGTGAAAACCCCCTGGAATATCGAGAACGGCGTGCTGACTCCCACCATGAAGATCAAGCGTCACCTGCTGGAGCAAAAGTACGCTCAGGTCGGGGATCGCTGGCCCTCATCCCAGGTGGTGGTGTGGGAGGAGTAAATCCCGTCTTTCCATAGCGCAACAAACAACAACGGCCTTTGATGGGCCGTTGTTGTGTTTGGGGCATTTTACTCGCCGCTGTTTTGTCGGCGAGTAAAAGCGCGCCCGGTTAGATCTGCGCCAGTGCGGCGGCCAGATCGGCGATCAGATCGTCCGCATCTTCCACCCCGATGCTGAAGCGGATGAGGTCGTCGTTGACTCCGGCAGCGAGGCGGCTCGCCTCGTCCATGGCGGCGTGGGTGGTACTGGCCGGATGGCAAGCGAGACTCTCGAGATCCCCCAGACTCACCGCCTGCACGAACAGTTGCAGGTTATCGAGCAGGGTGGCGCAGCGCTCAAACCCGCCTTCCAGCTCAATACTCACCATGCCGCCAAAGCCGCTGGCGAAGGCGCCGAGGGCATCGTGGCCCGGATGGCTGGCAAGGCCCGGGTAGATCACCTTCTTCACCGCCGGGTGGGCGGCCAGAAACTCGGCCACCTTCTGGGCATTGTGCAGGTGGGCATCCATCCGCAGCGGCAGGGTCTTGACCCCGCGTTGCAGCAGGTAGGCCTCCTGCGGGCCGATGGGGGAGCCGATATGCTTGAGGGCCACGGTGCGGATCGACTTCATCAGGGCGTGAGAGCCCGCCACCACCCCGGCGATGATGTCGCCGTGGCCGCCCAGATATTTGGTGCCGCTGTGCATCACTACATCGACCCCGAGTTCCAGCGGACGCAGCAGGTAGGGGGTGAGGAAGGTGTTGTCACATACCGTAATGGCGCCCACCTTGCGGGCCGCTTCCACCACCAGCCGCGGATCCACCACCTTGAGGGTGGGGTTGGTCAGGGTTTCGAACAGTACCACCTTGGTAGCGGGGCGGATATTGACCAGCAGATCCCGGTCGCTCTCGTAGGCGGTGACCTTGATGCCTGCGCGGCTGAAGGTTTGCTTGAGGAAGGCATCGGTGCCGCCGTAGAGCGGGCCGATATAGGCCACTTCATCACCGCTGTCGGCCAGCGCATACATGATGGCGCTCACCGCTGCCATACCGCTCGCCACCACCAGCGCTTCATCGGCACCTTCGAGGGCTGCCAGTTTCTGTTCAAGCTCGGCGGTGGTGGGGTTGCCAAAGCGGCTGTAGATAAAGCCGGGGGCCTGACCTGCAAAGCGCTCCTTGCCCGCCTGGGCGTTGAAGTAGCTGAAGGTGCTGCTCTGGTAGAGCGGGGTAGTGAGGGCGCCGGTCTGGGGATCGATCCGCTGGCCGCTGTGTACGCTCATGGTCTTGAATTTCATCGTGTTGCTCCGTGATGGCCAGGCTCTGGCCATGACTTGTTTTGTTGTTCGTTGCTTGTTGTTTTTGTCAGCGCGGGTATATCCATGCGGCTTGTGGCTTGTGCATATACCCGGCTGCGGATCTCTGCGCTGCTTAGGCCGGTATCGCTTCGCTCTCTGTGCGCGGGAGGCGAGCGGGTTCCACCGGCCCATAGTGACGCGCCGCCACATCCGGGTGGGAGCGCAGCCGCCCTTTCAGCACATTCTCCCCCACCTGATAGAAGAGCGGGTTGGTCGGGTCACTCTCCGGCCCTTGCGCCTGTGCTGCCAGCTCGGGGGAGAGGCTGAGCAGTGGCACGGTGGCATCGAGCCGCGCCGCCATAAAGAAGGCGCAGGAGAGGCGCGAGACGCCGGGCGGCGGGCTCACCACCCGATGCAGGGTCGCCTTGAGATAACCGTTGGAGGCCAGCTCCAACAGCTCGCCGATATTGACCACCAGCGCTCCCGGCAAAGGTGGTGCGGAGATCCAGCCGTCGGCCGTCTCGACCTCAAGCCCCGAGTGATTATCCTGCATCACCAGCGTCAGGTAGCCGGGATCCTTGTGGGCGCCGACCCCCTGACTGCTGCCACCCGCCTCTTGCCCCGGGTAGTGAATCAGCTTCATGTGCTGGTAGGGGGCGCCGCGGATGCTGTCGTCAAACACGTTGGCCGGTTGCTCCAGCACCTCGGCAAAAGCGGCCAGCAGGGTGAGGGTGATGTCGCTCAGCCGATCCTGCCACGCCAGCAAATGGGCTTTCATCTCGGGTAGGGCGGTCGGCCACTGGTTGGGGCCGATCAGCCGCTGCCAGGGTTCACGGATCAGGGCCGCAGGCAGGGCTTGCGCCTCGTTCATGATATCGAACTGCTCTCGCAGATCCGGCCGCGCTCGGGTCAGCTCGGCACCGACCCGGTTGTAGCCGCGAAAGTGGGGGCTGTTGACCATCTGCACCGCCAGCTTCTCCTGCTCCGGCAGGGCAAAGAAGCTCTCTGCCAGCGCCAGAGTCTCTCGTTGCTCGGCGTCACTCAGGCCATGCCCTGTCAGATAGAAAAAGCCGACGTCGCGGGCGGCCGCGGCCAGCTTGGCCAACATAGGGCGACGCAGGTCGGGTGCCCCGTTGAGGGCAGCCAGATCGATGATCGGCAGTGGTGAATGTTCCATGTGCACCTCCTCACTCTTTCGTTATCTCTGGCGCCATCTCCTCTGCTGCCTTTGGTGCGGACAGGCTTGATGAGCGGTAAACGGGATGGCGCGACAGTGTGGCGGTGTGCGCTGCGGTGTGGCGCCATCTGGAATTAAGGGGATGCTACTGTTCGGTGTTATAAGACGGAAACAACAAATTATTCTTAGTTATATACAAAATTCGAAATGGAATTCGGCGCCTGATGGGGTGACGGTTTTTTGCGCAGCCATTAAGGACGGAATGGGAAATGATGGGAGGGAGAGTGATAACCAGAGGCAAGCAGCCAGTGGCAAAATCACCAAAACAGAAAATGGCCAAACCAGAAAATGACCAAAACAGAAGGGAGGCGGATGCCTCCCTTCTGGTTGAGCGGGTGTTCACCTGACCGGGTGCGTAGGCGAGTGACCGCGCATTCTGGCCTTAACCGACTGTGGGCTCTCAGTAACCCAGGGTAAAGCGCTGGCGCTGGTGAGCCGGTTTTTCCACCTCGTTCAGCACGCCGTCGGCCAGATCTCCGGCGGTGATCCCGGCAGGCTGTTCGCCGCTAAAGAGCACCTGATCGCCACCAATCCGATAGCCGCCGCGCTTCTCGCCTGGTTCGAGGAACACCGGGGGAGAGACAAAGCGCCAGTCGAGGGTGGTTTCACGACGCAGGGCGGTGAGACCGTCGCGGGCCGCCAGCGCCCCCTGTTTCCACTCGGCCGGAAACTCAGGGGTATCCACCAGTTGCACGCCGGGGGCAACCTCCAGACTGCCGGCGCCACCTACTACCAGCAGCCAGCTGTTGGCCGCTTTGGCTGCTGCGACGATCGCGTTGGCGCCCTTGAGGTACTGGTCGTAGATATCCGGTGTGCTCCAGCCCGGGTTGTAGGCGCTGATCACCCGATCGTGCCCCTTGAGCACCTCGGCCAATGCCTGCGGGTTTTGGGCATCCACCGCCACGGCGGTGACCTGCGGATGGGCGGCCACCTTGCTGACATCGCGGACGATGGCGGTGACATGATGGCCGCGGCTGACGGCCTCGTTCAGGATGGCTGAACCGACAAAACCGCTGGCACCGATCAGGGCAATCTTCATGGGGAACTCTCCTTCACTGTTGGAATGGGGCTATCCTACGCCGCCAGTTATGATTTAATAATCACCTCTAAAATGCATTCACTTGTAAGCTGGATTTAATAATGGAACAGCTCAGACGTTACGCCATCTTCGCTGCCGTGGTAGACGCGGGCAGCATGACAGGGGCGGCCAAATCCCTCGGCATGACCCCCTCTGCCGTCAGTCAGCATATCAGCCAGCTGGAGAGCCTGCTCGGGCTGCCTCTGCTCCATCGCTCCACCCGTCGTCTCAGTCTGACCGAGGCGGGAGAGGTGGTGTGGCAAGGGTGCCGGGCGTTGCAGCAGACCCTGAGCGAGACCGAGCTGCGCCTCTCCGAGGTGCGCGACGCCCTGCTCGGTGAAGTGCGGATCACTGCCCCGGTGGGGATGGCGGGTCAGCCGCTGGCACTGGCATTGTCCCCGCTGTTGCAGGCCCACCCCGGCCTCACTATCCAGATCATCGCCGACGACGAGAAACGGGATCTGATAGCCGAGCGGATCGACGTGGCACTGCGGGTCGGCACCTTGCCCGACTCGACTCTGGTAGCCCGCAAACTGGGGCAGACCCGGATGCTGCTCTGCGCCGCCCCCGCCTATCTGGCGCGCAAGGGGACGCCGCGCACGCCCGCCGATCTGGCCAACCACGACTGGCTCTGCGGCGACATGCTGGGCAACGGTTTGCTGCTGCTTGACGAGAAGGGGGGCGAACACAGGGTGAGGTTCAAGGCCAAGGTGCTATGCAACAACGTGCTGCCCCTGCGCCAGTTTGCGCTGGCAGGGCAGGGGATCTCGCTGCAACCGGAGGGGGAGATTGGCGAGGATCTGGCGCAGGGGCGTCTGCTCGAACTGTTGCCCGGTTTTCGGGTGGCGCCGATGGAGATCCACGCCATCACGCCGCAGCGGGAGATCCCGGAGAAGGTGCGACGGGTGGTGGAGGCGCTGCGCAGCTACTTCGGAACGCTCTGAGCCATCATCAAGCCATGGTAGCCCGGATGCGAGCAAAGAGGCTCTGCAGGCAGGCTTGATCCCGATCGGCGGCCCGCACCGCGCCGTACATATGGCGACGAATACCACTCCCGAGGGGGCGAGCGCAGAGCATCCCCTGTCTGACAAACTCGTCGCTGGCCCAGCGCGGCAGAGCGGCGACGCCGAGGCCAGCAGCGGCCATCTGCAGCATCACCGAGGTATTGTCCACCGACTTGCAACGGGCGGGCTCCACCCCGGCGGGTTGCAAAAAGCGGCTGAAGATATCCATGCGGCTGCGCTCCACCGGATAGACCAGCAGCACCTCCGCCCCCAGATCGCCCGGCTCGATGCGGCTCTGGTGGCAGAGAGGATGATCCGGCGCCATCACCAGAGTCAGATCGAAGGCAAACAGCGGCTCGAAGTGGAGATCGCCGCGGGCCTGCACGTCCGAGGTGAGCAGCAGGTCGAGCTGGCCGCCTAGCAGGGCATTGATGGCATCAAAGCCCGGCACTGACTCCACCTCCAGATCCACCCCAGGCCACTGGCGGCGAAAATCGGGCAACAGCGGCAGCAGCCACTGGATGCAACTGTGGCAATCAAGCGCCAGATGCAGCCTGCCCGCATCGCCGCTCTGCAGGGCCTGCAACTGCTTCTCGGTCTGGGCCAGGGCGGGCAGTACCTGACGGGCGAGGGCGAGCAGCTGGCTGCCGGCTGCGGTCAGCACCAGCGGGCGGCTTTTGCGCAGGTAAAGCTCCAGATTGAGGCGGGTCTCCAGCTCTTTGAGCTGGTGGGAGAGGGCGGACTGGGTGAGGTTGAGGGTCAGCGCCGCACCGGCCAGCGAGCCCTGCTCGGCCAGCGCGGTTAATGTTTTCAAGTGTTTGATCTCTATCCCTGCATTGCTTGGCACTGCCATAAGATGGCTCCTTGTGAGATTGCGTATGGCGCTGATAATGCTGTCGGCGGTGGCTTGGCCTTTAGCCTCCTGCGCCTCTTTATCCTGCCTTCTTGCTTGCTCCTGCACTTCTTAACACATGCAAAATCGGCCTCTGTATCCGCGCGGTGAACCTGTTCGGCGGTCAGTTGAGGATTATTTGAGAGCCACTTGAAGAGGATTCAATAGCCAGCGTCACCTTATCTTGTCATTTTGGATGTGTAAACATCTGGATGGCTAAATCATCCAGTTTCCCATCAGATGAATGAGCATAAGGAAATGAACCTATGACACGAGCACACACCCTGGGCTTCCCCCGTATCGGCGCCAAGCGCGAGCTGAAATTTGCCCTCGAATCCTACTGGCGTGGCGAGACCACTCAGGCCGAACTTGTTGCCGTGGGCAAAACGCTGCGTGAGCGCCATTGGCAGGCCCAGCACGGCGCCGGGGTCAATCTGCTGCCGGTGGGCGACTTCGCCTGGTACGATCAGGTACTCGGCACCAGCCTGCTGGTGGATGCAGTGCCTGCCCGTCACCGTCATGGCGAGACCGATCTCGACACCCTGTTCCGGGTGGCCCGCGGCCGTGCGCCGACCGGCCCGGCGGCGGCCGCCGCCGAGATGACCAAATGGTTCAACACCAACTATCACTATCTGGTGCCGGAATTCAGCCGTGATCAGCGCTTCAAGCTGGGCTGGAGCCAGCTGTTTGACGAGGTCGAAGAGGCCAAGGCGCTGGGGCTGCCGGTCAAGGCGGTGCTGCTGGGGCCGGTCTCTTATCTGTGGCTCGGCAAGGAGAAAGAGAGCGGCTTCTCCCGCCTTGAACTGCTCGATCGTCTGCTGATTGTCTATCAGGAGATCCTGGCCAAGTTGGCCGCCCAGGGAGTGGAGTGGGTACAGATCGATGAACCTGCGCTGACGCTGGACCTGCCGGACGAGTGGCGACTCGCCTATCTCAACGCCTACGAGCGCCTTGCGGGCCCCTGCAAGCTGTTGCTCACCACCTATTTCGGTTCGGTTGCCCATCAGCGCGACATCATCACCAGCCTGAAAGTGGATGGCCTGCATCTGGATCTGGTGGCCGCCCCCGAGCAGCTGGAGACCCTGGTGCCGCATCTGCCCGCCCAGTGGGTCATCTCCGCCGGGGTGATCAACGGCCGCAACGTCTGGCGCGCCAATCTGGCCAAGCTGGTGCCGACTCTGAAGGCACTGAAAGCCAAACTCGGCGAGCGGCTCTGGGTGGCCTCATCCTGCTCGTTGCTGCACAGCCCGGTGGATTTGACCCTGGAGCCGGAGCTGGATCCCCAGACCCGCAGCTGGTTCGCCTTCGCCCTGCAAAAATGTTTCGAGCTGGGGCTGCTCAAAGAGTATCTGGGTGGGGGCGAGCTAGACAAAATCGCCGCCTACAGCCAGCCCATCGTGGATCGGGAGTCCGACAGCCGGGTGCACAAAAAAGCGGTGCAGTCACGGCTCGCCAGCCTCACCAACAGCGATTTTGATCGCCACAGCCCCTATCCGGTCAGGGCCGAGCTGCAGCGCTCGGATCTCAAGCTGCCGCTGCTGCCCACTACCACCATCGGCTCCTTCCCGCAGACCTCTCAGATCCGGGTTTTGCGGCAGGATTGGCGCGCCGGTCGCATCGATGACAGCGCCTACGAGGCGGGCATTAAGGCCGAGATCCGCGATGCCATCGCGCGTCAGGAGGCCATCGGGCTGGACGTGCTGGTACATGGCGAGGCCGAGCGCAATGACATGGTGGAGTATTTCGGTGAGCTGCTGGATGGCTTTGCCATCACCCGTTTCGGCTGGGTACAGAGCTATGGCTCCCGCTGCGTCAAGCCGCCGGTGATCACCCGCGACATCGACCGCCCGACCCCCATGACGCTCGAATGGACCCGATTTGCCCAGAGCCTGACCGACAAGCCGGTCAAGGGGATGCTGACTGGCCCTGTGACCATCCTCTGCTGGTCCTTCCCGCGGGAAGATGTGAGCCGCGAGCAATCCGCCCTGCAGATTGGCCTCGCCATTCGCGACGAGGTGGCAGATCTGGAAGCCGCCGGCATCAAGATCATCCAGATCGACGAACCGGCGATCCGCGAAGGTTTACCCCTGCGCAAGCAGGATCATCAGGCCTATCTTGACTGGGCGGTGCGGGCCTTCCGTCTGAGCGCAAGCCCGGTGGCGGACAGCACCCAGATCCACACTCACATGTGCTACAGCGACTTCAACCTCATCATCGAGGCGGTGGCGGCGCTGGATGCGGACGTGATCACCATAGAGACCAGCCGCAGCCAGATGCAGCTGCTCGAAGCGTTCGAACGCTTCAACTACCCCAACGAGATTGGCCCGGGCGTCTACGACATCCACTCGCCGAACGTGCCGAGCCAGAGCTGGATTGAGGGGTTGCTGCGCAAGGCCGCCAAACAGATCCCGGCCGAGCGGCTCTGGGTCAACCCGGATTGCGGCCTCAAGACCCGCGGCTGGGAAGAGACAGAGGCCGCCCTCAAGGTGATGGTCGATGCCACCAAGGCGCTGCGGGCCGAGCTGGCGTAACCGGCAAGCCGTGACCGCCATCGATAAGGTGGTGTGCTGAAAAACGAACGAGAGAGGGGAAGCCACTGCTTCCCCTCTCTTTTTGCTGGCCACTTGTTTCACTGGCTTCTGATCCTTGCCGCAGCACGCTTTGCACTAGGCTCAGAGTTGGCAGAAGTGGATGGAGTCGCGGCCATGAGAGTCAGTTTGGGGAGTGCAATCCTGTGGGGATTGCTGATGTGGCAGAGTGCATGGGCGGCGCCAGCGGCCGAGTTGAAGATGGTCTACTTTGACGACTTTGCCCCATATTCGTGGCGTGACGAACAGGGCAGGATGCGCGGGCTGATGATCGACGTGATGGATCGGGTGGCTGCGCAGTTGGGGCTGCGGGTGCGCCACGAAGGCTATCCGTGGCAACGGGCGCAAAAACTGGTGCGGATGGCGCAGGCCGATGGCTTCGTGACCATCGCAACTCGGGAGCGGCGCAGCTATACCCTGATTGTGGAAGAGCCGGTCACTACCACTGTGCTAACCATTTTTACCCAGCGCGCCCATCCCCGCATGGCGGAGTTTCAGCGAGCCAGCCGCTTGAGCGACTTCAAATCGCTTACCTTTCTCGACTATTTCGGTAACGGCTGGGGCAAGGAGAACCTGGCGGGCTTCACCGTTCATCACACCATCAATGTCGATAATGTCTTCAAAATGCTGGCGGCGGGGCGGGGGGATCTGATGGTGACCGACCCACTGGTGGCCCGCTTCAAACTCAACCAGCTGGGATTGTCCGGGCAGGTGGTCGAGGTGCCGCTGCAGCTTGCCTCTACCCCGTTCAATCTCTGCATCGGCAAGCACTCCCGCTTCAATACCCGGATAACCGAGTTCAACCGTGCCCTGCAACAGCTGCGACAAAGCGGCGAGTTGGCGCGTATCGTCGAACGCTATCGTTGATGCGTTGCCGCCATCTGCTGTTTGCCAACGGCGTGTCTATCTTGGCGGCATATCGGCGACGGTTGCGCAGAAGGCATCGATCAAGGGCCCCTTGCTGTGGGGCGGACGGATAAGGCCAATGGTCCAGCAGGCTTCCCCATCTCTAAGGGGGAGGGTGAGTACATCCGGGTGCTCTATGGTGGTGGAGGAGGGGACCAGGGTCCAGGCGATCTCTGCCGCCGCGGTGGCGACGCCTGCGGCGAAGTCGTTGACGTACTGGATATCGCGAAAACGCAGCCCGCTCTGGGCCAGATAGTTCATCAGGTGATCGTAAAAGGACGGGGCCTTGTCCCGACGCAGGATCGCCAGCGGCTTGTCCACCAGATCCGCCAATTCCCTCACATCGCGGTAGCTGGCGGGCAGCACGGCGACAAAGTGGGCTTCGACTACCGGCAGGGCGTGCCACCCCTTGGGGGCGGGCAGGCGGCAAAAACCGAGATCCAGCTTGCCTTCACTGAGCGCCAGCAGCTGGTGGTGGGTAGAGAGATCGTTGAGCTCTATGGTCACCTGCGGCCGCTCGGCGCGAAAGCGGGCGATAGCGGCGGGCACCAGGATCTTGGTGGCCACGCCAAAGCCGATGCGCAGGGTGCCGACATTGCCCGCCAGCACATCGCGGGCGGTGCGCGAGAGCTGCTCGCTCTGGATGACCACTGCGCGGGCATCTTCATAAAGCGCCCTGCCCAGTCCGGTGAGGCGAGTGGTGCTGGCATTGCGCTCGAACAGCTCGCCGCCCAGCTCCTCCTCCAGCCGCCTGATCTGTTTGCTCAGGGCCGACTGGGTAACGTGCTGACGTACCGCCGCTTGGCCGAAGTGCAGCACCTCCCCCAGAGTGACGAAGGCTTTCAGATCTCGTAGCTCCATTAGGGCTCCTTTCATTCCTGTTGGGAATGTTGAGTGGTCAAATTTGTCATTGGACGGAATTTTAGAAGTGATGGATGCTTATGCCAATTCATTTCGGGTACCCCGGCACGGGGGCGCCGAGTTATCAGAGATGGCTGACACCATCAGCGCAGAAGGAGCAACACCAGATGCATCACCACAAGTTCAACGACTTCCCGAGCGATTTTCTGTGGGGCGCCGCCTCCGCCGCCTATCAGGTGGAGGGGGGCTGGAATGCCGATGGCAAGGGGCCCTCGGTGTGGGATCTCTTCACCAAGCTGCCGGGCAAGACCTTTGAGGGGAGCAACGGCGATGTGGCAGTGGATCACTACCACCGTATGGAAGAGGACGTGGCGCTGATGGCCGAGATGGGGCTCAAGGCTTACCGCTTCTCGGTGAGCTGGCCGCGCATTTATCCTACCGGTCGGGGGGAGGTGAACGAGGCGGGTCTGGCTTTCTACGAGAAGCTGATCGACACCCTCTTGGCCCACAAGATCGAGCCGGTGCTGACCCTTTATCACTGGGATCTGCCGCAGGCGCTGCAAGATGAGTACGGCGGCTGGGAAGACCGACGCATTATCGAGGATTTCGAGCGCTACTGCGTGACCCTCTATCAGCGCTTTGCCGGCAAGGTGAAGTACTGGGTGTCGCTTAACGAGCAGAACTACAACCTGACTAACGCCTATCAGCTCGGCACCCATCCGCCCGCTGTGCAGGATCGCAAGCGCTTCTTTGCCGCCAACCACATCGCGTTTCTGGCCAATGCCCGGGTGATCAAGGCGTTTCGCCAGCATGTGCCAAATGGCCTCATCGGCCCGAGCTTTGCCTACTCTCCTGCCTATCCGGCGTCGTGCGATCCGAAAGATATGCTGGCCTATGAGAACGCCGAGGAGTTCAACAACCTCTGGTGGCTGGATGCCTACTGCTTTGGCCGCTATCCGCAGGCGGCGCTCGCTTACTTGCGAGAAAACGGCGAGGCGCCGGAGATCCTGCCGGGCGATATGGAGTTGCTGCGAGAGGGGACGCCCGACTACATCGGCGTCAACTACTACTACACCCTGACCTACACCGATAACCCCTTGGGCGGTCAGACCCTGCAGCGGATCAACACCACCGGCAAGAAGGGCACTACGCCGTCCAGCGGTATTCCCGGCCTCTACAAGACGGCGCCCAATCCGCACCTTGAGACCAGCAACTGGGACTGGGCCATCGACCCGACCGGGATGCGCATCGCCCTGCGTCGCCTCTCTTCCCGCTATGGTCTGCCGCTGATGATCACCGAGAATGGCCTTGGCGAGTTCGACAAGCTGGAGGCGGGCGACAAGGTGAACGATGCGTACCGCATCGATTACCTGCGCAGCCACGTAAAGGCGTGCCAGGAGGCGATGCAGGATGGGGTGGAATTGCTCGGCTACTGCGCCTGGTCGTTCACCGACATCCTGAGCTGGCTCAATGGCTATCAGAAGCGCTACGGCTTCGTCTATGTGGAGCGTGACGAGCAGGGGGGCTCCCTTCGCCGGATCAAGAAAGCGAGCTTCCACTGGTACAGCCAGGTGATTGCGAGCCAGGGCAAGCAGCTCTGATGGTTTACCGCGTCGCGTAACCAGCGGGCCCGGGTAATCCCCGGGCCCGCGCTGTTTGTGGCGGGGTAAAGGGGATAAGCCTGTTTCTCACCGTGCAACTCACCCCCCTGTTTGCTGATTTTTGTCCTGCCAAAGTCGGCGACCCCTGCTATTATCTGCGGCCGAACATGAGCCAATAAAAATCAGGATATCGTGATGACTGACCACACTTTTATTCCCGGCAAGGATGCGGCGCTGGAAGACTCCATCGAACGCTTCCAGACCAAGCTGCAAGCCTTGGGCTTTGATATCGAAGAGGCCTCCTGGCTCAACCCCGTGCCGAACGTCTGGTCGGTGCATATTCGCGACAAAGAGTGCGCCCTCTGCTTCACCAACGGCAAGGGCGCCAGCAAGAAGGCGGCCCTCGCGTCTGCCCTTGGCGAATATTTCGAGCGTCTCTCCACCAACTACTTCTTTGCTGACTTCTATCTGGGCGAGCAGGTCGCCAACGGCGATTTCGTTCACTACCCGAACGAGAAGTGGTTCCCTATCGAGGGTGACCAGTTCCCGGCCGGTCTGCTCGACAGCTTCACCCGCAAGTTTTACAACCCGGATGGTGAAGTGACCGCCGACATGCTGGTGGATCTGCAGTCAAACAACGAAGAGCGCGGTATCGTCGCGCTGCCGTTCGAACGCCAGTCCGATCACGAGACCGTCTACATCCCGATGAACATCATCGGCAACCTCTATGTCTCCAACGGCATGAGCGCTGGCAACACCAAGACCGAAGCGCGCACTCAAGCGCTCTCCGAGGTGTTCGAGCGCCACGTGAAGAACAAGATCATCGCCGAGGCCATCAGCTTGCCGCTGATCCCGGACGAGGTGATTGCCCGTTATCCGGGAATTGCTGCCTCCATCGCCGCCCTCGAAGCGGAAGGCTTCCCCATTTACAGCTTCGATGCCTCCCTCGGTGGCCGTTATCCGGTCATCTGTGTTGTGCTGCTCAACCCGAGCAACGGCACCTGCTTTGCCTCCTTCGGCGCCCACCCGCGCTTCGAAGTGGCCTTCGAACGCACCGTGACCGAGCTGCTGCAGGGCCGTGGTCTCAAAGATCTCGACGTGTTCGTGCCGCCGTCATTCGATAACGAGCAGGTAGCGGATCACCATAACCTCGAGACTCACTTCATCGACTCCTCGGGCCTTATCAGCTGGGATCTGTTCAAGCAGGATGCGGACTTCGAGTTTGCCGACTGGGACTTCCGTGGCACCTCGCAGGAGGAGTTCGATCACCTGATCGGCATCTTCCATGAGCTGGAGCAGCCGGTCTATATCGCCGACTATGAGCATCTGGGTGTCTACGCCTGCCGCATCCTGGTGCCGGGCATGTCCGACATCTATCCGGCTGAAGATCTGCTGCTGGCCAACAACAACATGGGCGCCAACCTGCGCGAAGTGATCCTGGCGCTGCCATCACTGGATTGGGATGCCGAGCAGTACATGGCGTTGTTCGACCAGCTGGATGAAGAGGGGCACGACGAGCGTACCCGTGTACGCGAGCTGCTGGGCATCGCTGCCGCCAAGGGTACCGCGCTGCATACCCTGCGCGTTGGCGAGCTGAAAGCCATGCTGGCGCTGGCCGCCGGTGAGCTGGAGACCGCACTGGATCTCATCGACTGGACCATGGAGTTCAACCAGTCGGTGTTTACTGCCGAGCGTGCCAGCTACTACCGTGCCCTGCGTGCCTGTGTCGAGTTGTTCCTCGACGAGGAGCGGGATCCGGAGCAGTATCGCGCCGTCTTCACTCGCATGTATGGTGAAGAGACGCTGGCACAGGCATGGGCCAACGCCAGTGGCGAAGCACGCTTCCACGGTCTGGAAGCGGCCGACCTGTCGCTCTCCCAGTTCCCGCTGCACCAGAAGCTGCTGGCAGCTTACGAGAAGCTGCAGAAGGCCAAGCGAGCCCATCACTGGGCCTAATCGTTGCTGTAAAGGAAGGGGCCGAGTGGCCCCTTCTGTTTATCGTGCAGCAAGGCACGGGATTGTTATTCAAAGATGAAATAAAAAACAAAAAATACCCCTAAGGGGGTTGATGGCAGGGCAGGGGATGTGCTGTCGATCTGCAAAGATATCTTGCCAATACCATATTTCCGTGATTGGAAATAAATTCTTTAAAATCATTGCATTAAAAATGTGACATTTCTGTTTCAGCTGATACCTGGTGTAAAGTGGCGTAGCCATCGCACTAAAATATTTGTAGTAAAATTACATTCGCACACTGATAAACTTGATCAATGTCAATTTTGGCTATTTGGCCCTTTGTTATGATTTCAACAGGCAAAACATTCAGGTAGAAAATAATTGAAAGCTGAATCTCCATTCGATTGTCTCAAGCCCGAAGCCATCGCTGCACTGGCTGAAGACATCACCTATGCCAAGGCTACCAAGCCGGCATACAAGGTCATTCCACTGGCCATTACCGCAGGCGCTTTCATCGCCATCGCATTTATCTTCTACATCACAGTGACGACCGGAACCGGCTCCATGCCTTGGGGTATGGCCAAGTTGGTGGGCGGTCTCTGCTTCTCTCTCGGACTTATTCTCTGTGTGCTGCTCGGTGCCGAGCTGTTCACCTCCACCACCCTGACACTGGTGGCCAAGGCTGCCAATCGCATCAGCTGGGCTCAGCTGCTCAAGAATTGGGGTCTGGTCTACTTCGGTAACCTGATTGGCGGTCTGCTGATGGTGGCGCTGATCATCGTTTCTGCAGAGTACACGGCAGCAGACGGTCAGTGGGGCCTTAACGCCCTCAAAGTGGCCCAACACAAAATTCACCACACCTTCTTCGAAGCGGTGGCGCTGGGTATCCTCTGTAACCTGATGGTATGTCTTGCTGCCTGGATGGCCTTTGGTGCCCGCAGCGCGACTGACAAGGTAGTGGTTATGCTGCTGCCGGTTGCCATGTTCGTTGCATCAGGTTTCGAGCACAGCATCGCAAACATGTTTATGATTCCGGTTGGTATCGCTATCCACAGCGTGGCTAGTCCGGAATTTTGGCAGGCCATCGGCCAGGATCCGGCAACCTTTGCTGACCTGACCGTATCCAACTTCGTCCTACACAACCTCATCCCCGTGACCATCGGCAATATCATCGGTGGTGGCGTGATGGTTGGTCTGACTTACTGGTTTATCTTCCGTCGTCATCATTAAGGATGATTGCGGGATACTACATCAATACCGTGTGAGGTAATGAAAAATGGCAGAACTTAACGAACAGTTCCAAAAAGCATGGGAAGGCTTCGCGGCCGGTGAATGGCAGACCTCTGTCAACACCCGTGACTTCATCCAGAAGAACTACACCCCGTATGAAGGTGACGAGTCCTTCCTGGCTGGCGCGACCGAAGCGACCACCAAGCTGTGGGACAAGGTCATGGAAGGGATCAAGATCGAGAACCGCACTCACGCGCCGGTCGATTTTGATACTGACCTGCCCTCCACCATTACCGCACACGATGCCGGTTACATCGATCAGAGCCTCGAGAAGATCGTAGGTCTGCAGACCGACAAGCCGCTGAAGCGCGCCATCATCGCCAACGGCGGTATCAAGATGGTTAAAACTTCTTGCGAAGTGTACGGTCGTCAACTGGACCCGATGGTCGAGAAGATCTTCACCGAGTACCGCAAGACTCACAACCAGGGTGTGTTTGACGTTTACACCAAAGACATCCTGAACTGCCGCAAGTCTGGTGTTATCACCGGTCTGCCGGATGCCTACGGCCGTGGCCGTATCATCGGTGACTACCGTCGTGTTGCCCTGTACGGTGTTGACTTCCTGATGGCCGACAAACTGGCCCAGTTCAAGTCCCTGCAAGCTGACCTGGAAAACGGCGTCAACCTGGAAGCCACTATCCGTCTGCGCGAAGAGATCTCCGAGCAGCACCGTGCCCTGGCTCAGATGAAGGTGATGGCTGCCAAGTACGGTTGCGATATCTCCGTACCGGCTACCAATGCCCGTGAAGCAGTTCAGTGGACCTACTTCGCTTACCTGGCGGCAGTCAAGTCCCAGAACGGCGCGGCCATGTCCTTCGGTCGTACTTCCAGCTTCCTGGATATCTACATCGAGCGTGACCTGCAGAAAGGTTTGATCACCGAGCAAGAAGCCCAGGAGCTGATGGACCACATGGTCATGAAGCTGCGTATGGTTCGCTTCCTGCGTACCCCGGAATACGATTCACTGTTCTCCGGCGACCCGATGTGGGCTACCGAGACCCTGGCTGGTATGGGCGTTGATGGCCGTACCCTGGTCACCAAGAACAGCTTCCGTATGCTGAACACTCTGTACACCATGGGCCCGTCCCCTGAGCCGAACCTGACTATCCTGTGGTCCGAGAAGCTGCCGGTCGGTTTCAAGAAGTACTGTGCCAAGGTATCTATCGAGACCTCTTCTGTTCAGTACGAGAACGACGATCTGATGCGTCCGGATTTCAACAACGATGACTACGCCATCGCTTGCTGTGTATCCCCGATGATCGTTGGTAAGCAGATGCAGTTCTTCGGGGCTCGTGCCAACCTGGCCAAGACCATGCTGTATGCAATCAACGGTGGTATGGACGAGAAGCTCAAGATCCAGGTCGGTCCGAAAACCGAAATGGTCAAGTCCGAGTACCTCGACTACAACGACGTAATGGATCGTCTGGACCACTTCATGGATTGGCTGGCCAAGCAATACGTTGCTGCGCTGAACATCATCCACTACATGCACGACAAGTACAGCTACGAAGCCTCTCTGATGGCGCTGCACGACCGTGACGTATATCGCACCATGGCGTGTGGTATCGCTGGTCTGTCCGTTGCCGCTGACTCCCTGTCTGCCATCAAGTACGCCAAGGTCAAGCCGATTCGTGACGAAGATGGCGTTGCCATCGACTTCGAAATCGAAGGCGAATACCCGCAGTTCGGTAACAACGACGCTCGCGTCGATGATATCGCCTGTGACCTGGTTGAGCGCTTCATGAAGAAGATTCAGAAGCTGAACACCTACCGTGGTGCTGTTGCTACCCAGTCTGTTCTGACCATCACCTCCAACGTGGTATATGGCAAGAAGACCGGTAACACCCCGGATGGCCGTCGTGCTGGTGCTCCGTTCGGCCCGGGTGCAAACCCGATGCACGGTCGTGACCAGAAAGGTGCTGTTGCTTCCCTGACTTCCGTAGCCAAGCTGCCGTTCGCTTACGCCAAAGATGGTATCTCCTATACCTTCTCCATCGTTCCGAACGCACTGGGTAAAGATATGGAAGCCCAGAAAGCCAACCTGGCTGGCCTGATGGACGGTTACTTCCACCACGAATCCAACGTAGAGGGTGGTCAGCACCTGAACGTTAACGTGATGAACCGTGAAATGCTGCTGGACGCCATGGAAAACCCGGAGAAATATCCGCAGTTGACCATCCGCGTATCCGGTTATGCCGTTCGCTTCAACTCTTTGACCAAAGAGCAACAGCAAGACGTCATCACCCGTACCTTCACTGCTTCTCTGTAATCGAGACATAGTGAGCAAAAACCGGCGCCAAGGCGCCGGTTTTTTTATGCGTGCGATTCAGGGGGAGTAATCATCCCCTGTGAATCGCCCCCAGTTCCATCGCAACCACAACAGTTGTTACTGGGGATTTGAAGAGGATCAAGGGGAGGGGCTCACCAGGATTGACCTGGGCCCCGTCTGTAATGCGATTATGCTTTATTCGCGCTCTAAGGGGATAGGCGGTTGCTCTGCCTGCCATTGCATCAGTGTTGCTATGGCTCGTGGAACAGCTGATCAGGTTTAAGGGGTGAACAGAGGCGCCATCGCGGGTATCAAGCAATACCCATAAGCCTGTGACTATGGAATCATTCTCTGCCTCTGCCTCTGCCTCTGCCTCTGCCTCTGCCTCTGCCTCTGCCTCTGCCTCTGCCTCTGCCTCTGCCTCTGCCTCTG
>NZ_JAAKMV010000010.1:0-160617 GCF_049170575.1 Aeromonas sp. 604282
ATACCAACGATTTCCACTTCTTCACCAACTTTAACGATACCGCGCTCTACACGACCGGTTACTACAGTACCACGGCCAGCGATAGAGAATACGTCTTCGATAGGCATCAGGAACGGCTGGTCAATCGCACGCTCCGGCTCCGGAATGTAGCTGTCCAGGTGGCCAGCCAGTTCCAGGATCTTCTCTTCCCACTGAGCTTCGCCTTCCAGCGCTTTCAGTGCAGAACCACGGACTACCGGCAGGTCATCACCCGGGAAGTCGTACTCGGACAGCAGTTCACGAACTTCCATCTCGACCAGTTCCAGCAGCTCTTCGTCATCTACCATGTCACACTTGTTCATGAACACGATGATGTACGGAACGCCTACCTGACGACCCAGCAGGATGTGCTCACGAGTCTGCGGCATCGGGCCGTCAGTCGCTGCTACCACCAGGATCGCGCCGTCCATCTGGGCAGCACCGGTGATCATGTTTTTAACGTAGTCGGCGTGACCCGGGCAGTCTACGTGTGCGTAGTGACGGGTAGCGGTGTCGTATTCTACGTGGGAGGTGTTGATGGTGATACCACGCTCACGCTCTTCCGGTGCCTTGTCGATCTGGTCGAAGGCGAAAGCTTTACCACCGAAGTGCTTGGCCAGCACGTTGGTGATAGCTGCAGTCAGGGTGGTTTTACCGTGGTCAACGTGGCCGATGGTACCCACGTTAACGTGCGGTTTATTACGCTCAAATTTTTCTTTAGACATGATCGTCCCTCTAAACTAACGCTGAGTACGCGGTGGCAAGCTAACCACAGAACAGTTTATATGATGGATTTGAATCTGGTGGGAAAGAGAGAGGTACTGATGGCTGGTTCGCTTGCCGAACTCACCCTAGGGTGCGGCTCTGCTAACGCCTGAGCCATATCAGCATCTTGGAGCGGGCAGCGGGAATCGAACCCGCATCATCAGCTTGGAAGGCTGAGGTAATAGCCATTATACGATGCCCGCATTTCTCTAACCCAAAGAACTCAAACCGCAGAGAAATATGGTGGAGGGAGAAGGATTCGAACCTTCGAAGGCAGAGCCGTCAGATTTACAGTCTGATCCCTTTGGCCGCTCGGGAACCCCTCCAGATGCCAGATTGTCACAGCGGTAATTCTGCTTGCACCCACTGTTTTTATCGCTTTTGCACGGCAAATAGACGACAGACATCCAAGCGTCGCGCATTTTATTGTAAGGATTTGGGGGATGCAACCATTGAACCTGGCAAAATACGCTTTATTGCTGGGAAGTTTGCAAAAAAAGCGGCTGGAAATCAGCCAATCCTGCTGCGTCCCTTGTCGCTCCCCCACCCTTGGTGTATGGTCGCCGTGCCCAAGAAACAGTGATGACACCATGACGACAGAGCATAACCCCTATCTGCAATTCACCCGCGAACAATGGGCGTTATTGCGCGATTCGGTCCCCCTGACCCTGACCGAACACGATCTGCAGACCCTGCGCGGGATCAACGAGAAGGTGTCATTGCGGGAAGTGGAAGAGATCTATCTGCCTCTCTCCCGCCTGCTCAATCTCTATGTCAAAGCCAAACAGCGTCGCAGCCGGGTGCTGGAGCAGTTCCTCGGCCAGTCCCGCGGCAAGGGCACTTATATCATCAGCATTGCCGGCAGCGTGGCGGGGGGCAAAAGTACCACGGCCCGTATTCTGCAGGCCTTGCTGGAGCGCTGGCCGGAACATCCGCGGGTGGAGCTGGTCACCACCGACGGCTTCCTCTATCCCAACAAGGTACTGGAAGAGCGCGGCCTGATGCGCCGCAAGGGGTTCCCGGAATCCTACGACATCCGCCATCTGGTGGAGTTTGTCGCCAATATCCGCGCCGGTCACGAGAAGGTCGAAGCGCCGGTTTACTCCCACCTTATCTACGACATCATTCCCGATGAGAAGAAGGTGGTGGAGCAGCCGGACATCCTGATCCTGGAAGGGCTCAATGTGCTGCAAAGCGGCATGGACTACCCTCAGGAGCCCCATCGGGTCTTCGTGTCGGACTTCGTCGACTTCTCCATCTATGTGGATGCCGATGCCGAACTGCTGCGTACCTGGTATATCGAACGCTTCCTGAAATTCCGCAGCGGCGCCTTCTCGGATCCCGACTCCTACTTCCATAACTACGCCAAGCTGGCGGAGAGTGAGGCGACCCAGATCGCCAACAACATCTGGCAAGATATCAACTATCTGAATTTGCAAGAAAATATCCTGCCAACGCGTGAGCGTGCCAACCTGATCATGACCAAGGGCCATGAGCACGCCATCGAACAGATCAAGCTGCGTAAATGATGACTGCAGTTGCCGGATAACGAAGAGGGGGCCCGCGGGCCCCCTCTTCTTGTTTGGCATCATGAGCGGCCTTGCTGACCCTCAGTCGCCCCGGCGCAGGGAGAGTTCGCCCCCGAGATAGAATTTGATCCCTTCAGCTGTCTCCAGTCGCAGGGCGCCGCGATCGTCGATGCCACGGGCGATGCCGCGGATCTCCTGATCTCCCATCAGCAGGCGCACCGGGCGACCGGCAAAGTGATCGAGCCGATTCCACTCATCGACAAAGCTTGCCAACCCCTGTTGCTCAAAGGTGTGCAGCGCCCGCTGCAGATGGACGATCATCCGGGCCGCCAACTGATTGCGATCGACTAGCTCGGGATTGATGTGGCGCAACTCGGCCCAGGCCTGATCGATCTTCTCACCTTCGCGGGCAGGCATCGCCAGATTGAGACCGATGCCGATCACCAGATGACAGCTGGCCCCGGCGCTACCACTCATCTCTACCAGAATGCCCGCCAGCTTGCGGCCCTGATAGTAGAGGTCATTCGGCCACTTGAGCTCGACCCCCTGATAACCAAGGGACTCCAGCGCTTCAACCACTGCCACGCCGACCGCCAGACTCAGCCCCATGGCCGCCGCCATGCCTTGTTCGAGTCGCCAGTACATGCTGAGGATCAGCTGGCAACCAAACGGCGAAATCCAGGGTTTGCCACGACGACCGCGCCCGGCTGTCTGACACTCGGCCAGACAGCTCTCGCCAGAGCGCAGCTCATTGACCCGATCCAGCAGGTGTTGATTGGTCGAGCCAATGACCGGAAAACAGTGCACCGGTGCCATCGGGGCCAGTGCCTGCAAGGTAGCCTGATCATAGAGCGCCATCGGCACCGCCAACCGGTAGCCCTTGCCGGTCAGGCTAAAGAGATCCAACCCCAGCTCCTTGAGCGCCGCCATGTGTTTGCTCACCGCCGCCCGGCTGATGCCGAGCTGCTCACCCAGCTGTTCGCCGGAGTGAAACTGGCCGTCGCTAAGCAGGGTGATCAGGGTCTGTCTGATGGGAGTCAACGTCATGAGAGCACCTCGTCGAGCCAGGTTTCACCATGCGCCCCCATAAAGCGCACCTCGTGCTCCAGCACCACGCCAAACGTCTGCTCCACGCTGTCGCGGACATGAGCCGCCAGCGCGATCAGCTCCATGGCACTGGCGCCCCCCAGATTGACCAGCACCAGCGCCTGCTCCTGATGAACAGCGGCACGGCCAATGGCGAAACCTTTCAAACCGCACTGATCGATGAGCCAGCCCGCCGCCAGCTTGGCCTGCCCTTCTCCAGCCGGATAGCAGGGCATCTGCGGATAGCGCTCCTTGAGCGACTCCGCCAGCGCCGCAGGCACCACCGGATTTTTGAAGAAACTGCCCGCATTGCCGAGCACGGCGGGATCCGGCAGTTTGGCCATGCGGGTGGCACAGACGGTATCGAAGATGGCCTGCGCAGAAGGTGTGTCACCGAGCGCTGCCAGCGGGCCATAGCCCAGCACCGGCTGCCACGCCTTGGGCAGTTTGAGCCCGACGGCGGTGATCAGGTGGGAATCCTGATACTCGTGCTTGAAGATGCTGTCGCGATAACCGAAACGGCACTCTGCCGCCGCGATCCGTTCAATCTCGCCACTCTGCCAGTTGAACGCCTCGACATAGGCGCAGAAGTCGGCCAGCTCAACGCCATACGCACCGATGTTCTGCACCGGCGCTGCACCGACCGTACCGGGAATGAGCGCCAGATTCTCCAGCCCGAACCAGCCCTGTTGCAAGGTATGGCGCACCAGCTGATGCCAATCTTCACCGGCCGCCACATGGAGCAACCAGTGATCGCCACCATCTTCAGCGGTAATCCCCTTGAGCCGGTTGAGCACCACCAGACCGAGAAAATCGGTGGTGAAGAGCATGTTGCTGCCGCCGCCCAGATTGAGGCGCGGCAGCTGGTTGAGCTGCGGATCGGCACGCAGGGTCGCCAGATCGGCAACCTGCTCCACCTCGGCCAGCCAGAGGCAGTACGCATCGAGGGCAAGGGTGTTGAGCTTCAACAAGGAGGCGTTGGCATTCAGTTTCATCGGTCTATCCCGGCTTGGTGCAAGGGCGCAGTCTACCTCAAGTTACCCCATGACGAAAAACCCGAGCCCTTTTCGGGGGAATAGCAGTGGTTTAGAGTAGGCGACTTCAACTGCTGAGGAATAACTCATGAACAACCAGTTTGCCGTCATCGGCCTGGGCCTGTTTGGCAGCGCGCTGTGCGAAGAGCTGCAACGGCAAGATGCCGAAGTACTGGCCATCGATATCGACGAGAGCAAGACCCGGCAAATCGCCGCCCTCTGCAATCACGTCATCGTGGCCGACGCCACCGACGAGGCCACCGTGGCCGAACTGGGACTGGCCAATTTCGATATCGTCTTCGTTGCCATCGGTGACAACCTGGAGACCAGCATCCTCACCACCCTCGTCTTGAAAGAGGCGGGCGTGAAGAAGGTGTGGGTCAAGGCGCGCGACAAGTTCCACGCCAAGATCCTGCAGAAAGTGGGCGCCGACAAGGTGATCAACCCGGAGTGGGACATGGGCCGCCGGGTCGCCCAGAGCATGCTGGACAACCGGCTGTTCGACTATCTGGAGCTGGGCCACGACATGGTGCTGACCGAGTTCGTGATTGGCCTGCAACAGAACGGCCGGGAACTAGGCGACTTCCATCTGCTGCAACAGAGCGATTTCCAGCTGCTCGCCATCAAGCGTGGTGACGTGCTGCACAACGTGCTGACCGGCAAGATGGAGCTGCAACTGGGCGACATCCTGATCCTGGCGGGCAACAAGCACGCCATCGACCACTGGCTCGAAACCCTATGATCAACTGGCGCAGCAGCTACGCCTTCGCCCTCCATCGGGAGCAGGACTCTCGCTGGAGCGAAGCCCGGCTGATCCTCGGCAGCTTTCTGATCATTCTGCTGATTGGCACCATCTTTCTGGTGCAACCCTCCAGCCACAATGGCGAGGTTACCTTCGTCAACGCCCTGTTTACCGCCACCTCGGCCATCAGCGTGACAGGTCTTGGCGTGGTGGATACAGGCACCGCCTTCACCCTGCAGGGGCAGATTTTTCTGTTGATGCTGATGGAGATCGGCGGTCTGGGCCAGATGACCATGACCCTGCTGCTGATCGCCATCTTCAGCAAGCGGGTCGGTCTGCGCCAGCAGGTACTGGCCAAGGAGGCGCTGGGACAGGAGGGCTCGGTCAACATCATTCAACTGGTCAAACGTATCGTGCTGTTCGCCTTTATCGCCCAACTGATCGGTACCGGCATCATGGCGATCCGCTGGGTGCCCGAGATGGGGTGGGTGCACGGCCTCTATGTCAGCTTCTTCCACGCAGTATCGGCCTTCAACAACGCCGGGTTTTCGCTGTTTGCCAACAATCTCATGGACTATAGAGACGACCCCATCATCAGCCTGACCATCGCCGGTCTGCTGATCCTGGGGGGGATCGGCTTTACCGTCATCGTCGATCTGGTGCGCAACCGCCGCTGGCGCAAGCTGAAGCTGCACAGCAAGTTGATGCTGCTGATGACCCCGGCGCTGCTGCTGGCCGGTACCCTGATGTTCTGGCTGCTGGAACACAACAACCCCGGCACCCTCGGCAAGGCCGGTGTCGGTGGCCAGCTGCTGGCTGCCTTCTTCCAGTCTGCCAGCGCCCGTACCGCCGGTTTCAATACCATAGATATCGGGCTGATGACCCCGGCGGCGCTGCTGTTCCTGATGATGCTGATGTTTATCGGTGCCGGTGCCACCTCCACCGGTGGTGGTATCAAAGTCACCACCTTCGCAGTCGTGCTGCTGGCGACCAAAGCATTTCTGACCAAACGGCCCCATGTCACAGCTTTTGGCCGCACCCTGTCGCCCCAGATCGTGACCCGCTCGCTGGCCATCATCATCGTCAGCACCATGGTGCTGATGCTGGCGATGTTCCTGCTGATGGTGACCGAGGATCTGCCGTTCGACAAAATCATGTTCGAGACCATCTCGGCATTTGCCACTGTCGGCCTCTCCACCGGCATCACCGCCTCCCTGAGCGAGCCGGGCAAGCTGATCCTGGTGCTGGTGATGATCTGCGGCCGTCTCGGCCCCCTGACCCTGGCCTTTATGCTGGCCCGCCCGGTCGAGACCCGCATCCGTTATCCGGAAGAGAACGTCTATACCGGCTGACCGGTTATGAAAACGGGGCAGCCACTGGCTGCCCCGTTTTTTATTCGGCTTGTTGCTGCGCCTTGAGCCAGCGCCCCGGGCTCACCCCCAGCTCCCGCTCGAATGCCCGACCAAAGGCAACACTGCTGCTGTACCCCGCCCCCAGCGCCACCTGCACCATGGGCTCCCCCGTCAACAGTTGCTGGCAGGCGCGCGCCATGCGCCAGTGGGTCAGATAACCAAGCGGCGCTTGACCGACCCGCTCCTGAAACTTCGCGGCAAAGCGGGCCCGCGACATGCCGGCCTCCCGCGCCAGCGTGGCCACCGTCCAGGGTTCATCCCCACGCTGATGCATCACCGAGATCGCCTTGGCCAACTGGGGATCGGAAATACCTGCCAGCATCCCCTGCTGACACACCCCTTGCTCGACCAGATGACGCAGCAGCAGGATCAACAGTACCTCCAGCAAGCGGGAGATCAGCGGATCCTGCCCGTAGCGGGGGTGAAACGCCTCGTCAAACAGCTGACTCAGCACCGGCGTCAGGGCAGGCAACTCACGTAGCGGCAGCACCAGCGAGCCCGGTAATGCCAGCTGCAACGGCGATGCGCCCCCCTTGCCGAATGCGACATTGGCACACACCAAATCACAACCCCCCAACGTTCTGGGTTCAAGCTTGTGAGGACGTCCCCGAGGGAACAGGATCAGAGTCGGCTCCTCGAGCAGCAAGCTGGCGCCCCCCTCTTCACGCAGCATGACGGCGCCGCTACGCAGCAGATGAAGATGTCCGCCGCTCGGGTAATCATCACTGGAGGAGTTCTGGCACAGGTTGCCGGCGAAGAAGATCTTGGCTTCGGGGGAGGCATGAACCAACAAGGCAGAGAGCGGATCCATATTTGAGACGAATAGTATTTATTTGCAGACGATGAGTGATAAACCGTATCACGAATGACGGCACACTGTCTCCCTTACCTTCACTACCACAGGAGAAGATCATGAGCCGTATCCAACCCGTATCCCAGCCGCAACCCGCAGCCGCCCAGACCCTGGTCACCCTGCAACGCAATCTGGGCATGGTGCCCAACCTCTACGCTACCCTGGCCCACTCGCCAGCCCTGCTCAATGGCTTCCTGGGCTTTGCCGAGGCGCTTGGCAAAGGGCGCCTCACTGCCTCACAACGGGAGTTGCTGGCACTGGCCATAGGTCAAGCCAACGCCTGCCAATACTGTTTGTCTGCCCACACACTACTGGCGGGCAAGGCCGGATTCTCGGCCCAGGAGATCCGGGCAGCCCGACTCGGCCAGGCCTCAGCTCCCCTTGATCACGCCCTGCTGCAACTGGCAACGGCACTGGTCAACCAACGCGGGGTCATCAGTGACGAGCAGCTTGCTAGCGCCCGGGCCGCAGGCGTAGATGACGAGCTGCTGCTGGAGGTGCTCGGCCAGGTGGTGGTCAATACCCTGACCAACTATGGCAACCACCTGGCAGCGACCGAGATCGACTTCCCGCCCGTCACTCTGACCCCTTAAACAAGGAGCCCCCCCATGCAGCAACATGACAAAGGCTTTCTGGTCGCCCTGGCGGGCGTGGTATTGACCCTGCTCTGGATCGGCGTCTTCAAGTTTACCCCGACCGAGGCAGCCGCCATCAAACCACTGGTAGCCAGCCACCCCTTGATGAGCTGGCTCTATGGCCCCCTGTCGGAACAGAGCGCATCGAACCTGATCGGGGTGGTCGAGATAGTGATCGCCATCGGGCTGGTCGTGGGTCTGTGGCAACCTCGCATCGGTTACTGGTGCAGCATGGGGGCTATCGTCACCTTCCTGGCGACGCTGAGCTTCCTGCTGACCCTGACAGGTGTCTGGAAAGTGGTTGATGGCGTGCCAGTCACCGAGTTCTTCCTGTTCAAGGATCTGGTGTTTCTCGGTGTGGTTCTGCACTACCAGCACAGGATCCGTGCCAGCTTGTCCACTCAGGCAGCCTGACAACAATGCCTTTGGCGCCCAGGATGGGCGCCTTTTTTCGTTATGCCGCCCTGGTCTGGCGCTTGCTGGCCGTCTTGCGCGGTCGGGGCCCGCCAGTCGTGCTGGCCGCCGGACTCTTGCGCCTGGTAAAACGCCGCTTGCCGGCACCCGGCGCCTCCTTGGGCAGGGCGCTGAAGCTGGCGCCGGAGTCCTGCCGCGCCCCCTCGATCAGGCCGTTGAGCTGCTCGGTGAGCGGCCCCATAAACTGCTGGTAGCTGCCGTGACGCTCGGCGATCTGGCCTAGGCTCTGCTCCCACAGCGCAGTCATATCCGGCGTGGTGGCGGTGGAAGGCAACGCCTGAACCAGCGCCCGCCCGGTCGGGGTCGCCTTGATGCTCTTGCCCTGACGCACCAGAAAGCGGCGCTTGAACAACAGGTCGATAATGCCTGCTCGGGTCGCTTCGGTGCCGAGGCCATCGGTGTCGCGCAGGGTCTTGCGGATCTCGGGATCCTGCACATAGCGGGCGATGCCGGTCATGGCCGCCAGCAGGGTGGCATCGGTGAACGACTTGGGCGGCTGGGTCATCTTCTCTTGCAGTTCGCCCCGCTCACAGAGCAGTTGCTCTCCCTCCTTCAGCGCGGGTAGCGTGCCCGCCTTCTCTTCGTCGTCATCCTCCTCCACCCCGAGCAGCGCCTTCCAGCCCGCTTTGAGAATGCGCCGTGCCTTGGCCTGAAACAGACCACCGGCGATGCGCAGCAGCACCTTGCTGTCGTTGTATTCGAACGGAGGATAAAACTGCAGCAAGTACTGGCGGGCAATCAGGCCATAGAGCTTCGCCTCGTCGGCCCCCAGCGTACCGGGGTTGCCCTGCTTCTCGGTGGGGATGATGGCGTGGTGGGCATCCACCTTGCTGTCGTTCCACGCCTTGCTGCGGATCTTGCCGTCTGCCTCGCTCACCGCCTTGGCCAGCGTAGGCGCTGTGGCGGCGATGGCACCGCGCACCTGCTCGGCCCGCTTGAAATGGTCGGTCGGCAGATAGCGGCTGTCGGAGCGCGGGTAGGTGATGAGCTTGTGGCGCTCGTAGAGGCTCTGGCAGATGTCGAGCACTCGCTTGGCATCCATGCCGAAGCGCTTGGCGGCATCGATCTGCAGGCTGGAGAGGTTGTAGGGCAGCGGCGCCGCCTGCTTGCGGGCCTGCTCCTCCACCGATTCGACCTGAGCGGGCTGGCCGTTGATCCGGCTCACCACCTTGCCGGCCAGCGCCCAGTTGAGCACCCGCCCCTCCTCATCTTGCCATGGCAGACAGGCTTCCGATGGCAGCCACTTGGCGGTGAAGAGCTCGTTGCCGTCGGTCAGCAGATGGGCCAGCACCTCGTAGAAGGGTTTGGGCACGAAGGCCTCGATCTCGAGATCCCGCCGCACCACCAGCCCCAGCAGCGGGGTCTGCACCCGACCGACCGAGAGCAGCTCGCTGCAACCGGCCTTGCGCCCGAGCAGGGTGTAGGCGCGGGTCATGTTGATGCCATAGAGCCAGTCGGCCCGACTGCGGGCCAGCGCCGAGACCGCCAGCGGCACGAACTCCTTGTTATCCCTCAGCTTCTCGAGGGCGCGGCGCACCGCGGGCGGGTTGAGATCGCTGATGAGGCAGCGCTGCACCGGCTTGGTCTTCGGGTAGCCGAGAAAGTCGATCACCTCATCCACCAGCAACTGCCCTTCCCGGTCCGGGTCACCGGCGTTGACCACGCAATCCGCCTGTTTGATCAGCCGCTTGATGACGGTGAGCTGGGTTTTGGTCTTGGGCTTGGCCACCAGCTGCCACTGGGCGGGGACGATGGGGAGATGCTCCATCCGCCACTGCTTGAAGGCGGCGTCATAGGCATCGGGCTCGGCCTGCTCCAGCAGATGGCCGATGCACCAGGTGACCACATCCCCCTGGGCTGTTTCGATAAAACCGTCGCCCTTCTTGTGGGGCTTGGGCAGGGCATCGGCAATGGCGCGGCCCAGCGTGGGCTTCTCGGCGATAAAGAGTCGCATCGGTGGCTACCTGCAATACTGTATATGCAGACAGTATACAACCGCCACTGCGAAAGCCCAACTGCCCCTACTCGTCGAACGGATGATCGTGGATGGCGGCAAACAGCCGCGCCTGATTGAGCAGCGGTGCATAGTGGAAGGCATTCTCGCCATCTTCCGCCAGCAGGTAGTCGGTCAACTGTTCGCGCACCGCCTCTTGCAGGGTCTCCAGCTTCCACGGCTTGGCGAGGTAGTAGTGCAACCCGCCGCGATTGACCGCTTCGACGGTGGCCTCCAGCCCCGCTTGTCCGGTCAGCAGCAATTTGCGGCTGGCACGGGTGGTGGCACGCCGGTTCAGCTCCACCAGAAAATCGACCCCCAGGGTTCCCGGCATGATGTGGTCACAGAGGATCAGCGCCAGCTTGTTGCCGTCGCGCTCCCACTCCTCCACCACCGCTCGCGCCTCATCGACGCTCTCGGCGGCTTCCAGTTCGAAGTGGGAACGGAACGGGGCGAGATCGTGGATCACCGCATCCAGCACCTCCCGCTCATCGTCCACACACAGGATCAGATAGTGTTTGTTCATTGCTCCTCCTTGGCGACATGGTTTGGCACGCCGCGCGATTGATGCTGGCGACGGCTCAGGCCGCATGCTCCTTGTTGTGATGAGGTTCGCCCCCGTAACCGGCCTGCCCCATGCCATCCAGCGGCAGACAGACCCGCATCCGGGTGTAATGGCCCGGTTCGGAGGCCACCTCAATCCGGCCGTGGTGCTGCTGCACTATCTGCAGCGAGACGCTCAGGCCAATGCCGAGACCGAAGTGCCCCTCCCGCTTGGTGGTGAAGTTGAGATCGAAGATCCGCTCCCACAGCTCGGGCTCGATGCCGCAGCCGTTATCCTCGATCTCTACCATGATCCACTCGGGATCCAGCAACCCGGTGCGGATGGTGAGTCGCCCCGGGCCGCTCATGGCATCCAGACTGTTGGCGATCAGGTTGGTCCACACCTGTTGCAGGGCGATAGGGTGACAGCGTACCAGCGGCAGCGGCTGGTACTCCTTGCAGAGCTCATGATGCTTGAGGCGGTTTTCGAAAATCATCAGGGTATCTTCCAGCCCCTCGTGCAGATCTACCAGCGAGGGTTCGGCCCGATCCTGCCGCGCATACTGCTTGAGGCTTTTGACCAGATCGCCGATGCGACGGGCGCACACCTCTATATTGCGCAGGAAGCTACCGGTCTGCTGGAACAGCTCCAGCCGGGAGAGCAGCGCCTCCCGCTCAGCGGCGGTGCGGCTGGCAAACCAGCGCTGCCAGTTCAGCTCGTCATCCAGATTCATCTGCACCGCCAGTCGTGCCTGCTGACGATCGCCAAAGCGCCCCTCCGCCTGCCGGGTCTTGTCACGGATCTCGCTGGTCGAGAGCGGCTGGGAGGAGAGCGCCTGACAGAGGGTCTGGTTGCCCAGCCCCTTGATGGGTGCTGGCAGCTCGAGATTGACCAGATCGGGGATGGCGGCCCGCAGGGTCTCGCTGCCACGGATAATGGCCGCCACCGGATTGTTCAGCTCGTGGGCGACACCGGCTACCAACTGACCCAGCATCGCCATTTTTTCGCTCTCCACTAGCTGGGCGTGAGCGGCATCGAGGGAGTTGAGGGTCTGTTGCAGCCGCATCTCGGTGCGGATGCTGTTTTGCAGACGGCGGTTGAAGTGGCGCAGCAGCAGGTTGGTAAAGGAGGGGAGCAGTTCGCTGCGCGCCTGCATCACCCGGGAGAATTGCAGCTTGTCGAGCTTGATCACCTCGGCACCGGTCAGAGTCACGCCGGTGGTGAAGGCGGGTTCGCCAGTCACAAAGGACATGCCCCCCACCAGCGAGCCGGTACGGTAGTGCACCACCTCCTGATCGATCCCCTGCTCGTCCCGCTTGCGCAGCACCACCTCCCCCTTGGCGATAAACCAGAGAAAGCTGTTGGGCTCCCCCTCGCGGGTCAGCACATGGCCCGGACTGTAGTGGCGGCAGACCCGCTCCTCGTCATTGCCCTCGAAAAACTGGTAGAGGCCGTCGATCACCACCCGCGACAGCTCTTCATCACTGCAGTGGGTGTAATCCATAAAACCCTGCCGATAGGCCGCCAACTGGCGATCGACGTGGACCCGCAGCAACTTCTGGTTGTCGAGCACGGCGGCATAGCTCAGCAGGTCAGCCTCGGGACGCTGCAATACAAAGTGGCTGGCCTGCTCGATCACCGCCCGGCGCAGGCTGCCATCGCGCCAGGGGCGTTGCAGGTAGTAGTCGAGACGACCGAGGTTGACCGCCTCGATGATCGATTTCATCTCCGGCTGGCTGCCCAACAGGATCTTGCGGCACGCCTCGTGGCGGCTGCCGAGGCGGATTAGAAAATCGGCCCCTCGCCCATCCCCCAGCTCGCTGTCACACACCACCACGGCGGGCGGCTGCCCCTTGCGGTCCAGCTCGTCGAGGGCCAGCTCCGCCGACTCCTGCCCGACCACCACCACCAGCGCAAAATGGCCGAGCAGCGGGTCCAGCTCCTGTTCGAATTCGGTCAGCAGCTGCACGTTGGCGGCGACACACAGCAGTGAGAAAGGGCTCATCGGCGACACTCCGTTGTGGCTCACTGTTCACTATATCAACGAATCTTGTGGGGTTTTGCGAGGGGGCTAACAGCTGCCAAGGAAAGTATCAAAAGCGGATAAATACAATAAAACAGAATTTAATTCGATATTATTGTCAATAACAGAACTATGAATTGAGTGTGACTTCCATCAAAAAATATAAACCATGATGGAGGTCAACGCCTTATCCCTATCATTACTACTACTATTGGACTAGTACTATGTAGGTAATTATTGACCGTAGGAAAACGCCGCCATGATTGGAAAACTGATAAGAAAAACCTGGTTCTGGCTCCTGCTGCTCGGGGCCCTGCTGGGTGTCGCGGCACTGGGTGTCACCGTGACCGTGCTGCACAAGACCAGCTCCACCGAATTCTGCGTCTCCTGCCACTCCATGCAGACACCGCTGGCCGAGTATCAGGGCAGTGTCCACTTCCAGAACACCAAGGGGATCCGTGCCGAGTGCGCCGACTGCCACATTCCCAATGAGCCAGCCTCCTACCTGTGGACCAAGATCCGTGCAGTGAAGGATATCTATCACGAGGCGATCGGCACCCTCGACACCCCTGAGAAATACGAGGCCCACAAGTTGCGTATGGCCCAGTCGGTCTGGGACGAGCTGAAAGCCAACGACTCCGCCACCTGCCGCAGCTGCCACAGCTACGAGGCGATGGACATTCTGGCCCAGCGCCCCAATGCCCGTGCCGAACACCCGGTCGCCATCAAGGAGGGCCAGACCTGTATCGACTGCCACCGCGGTGTCGCCCACATCATGCCAGACATGAGCGGCCTGGCTGCCGCCGGTGCCAGTGAGCTGGCGCAGGCTGCGGCCCAGACCCCGGCCAACATCACCACCCGTTACGCCATCGCTACCACCCCGCTGTTCCTCGATGCCGCAGCCAAGACCGACGAAGGCACCCTGATGCCCTCCACCAAGGTGGAAGTGCTGGCCAACGAAAACGGCCGCGCCAAGGTGCAGATCGAAGGCTGGCAACAGGATGGTGTGAGCGAAGTGTTCTACGCCGCACCGGGCAAACGGATCCTCAGCGTACTGGTCGGCGATGCCGCCAAGAAAGCGCTGGTCACCGGCCAGAGCGAAACCGACAGCGCCACCAACCTCACCTGGCATCAGGTCAAGCTGACCGCCTGGGTCGACCAGAGCCAGCTTATCGGCGATCAGGGTAAGCTGTGGCAATACGCCTCCACCCTGATGTCCAACAACTGTACCGGCTGCCACGGCCTCACCGCGCTGGATCACTTCAATGCCAACCAGTGGATCGGCGTCATCAAGGGGATGGAGTCTCGTACCTCCCTGACCCCGGAACAGGCTCGCATGTTGACCCAGTATGTCCAGAAACACGCCAGTGACATGAGCGCGGCCCACTAAGGCTGGCACAGAGGAAAACCGTTATGACTTTTTTCAATGACAAGAAGACCAATCTGTCCCGCCGCAACCTGCTCAAAGGGCTCGGCGCCTGCGCAGCCCTGCCCCTGCTCGGCGGCATTTTTCCCAAGAGTGCGCTGGCGCAAGCCATCAGCACCGCATTGAGCCAGTTCCCGACTCTGGTGCCCGCCCAGAAGGGCATTCTGACTGGTGCCCACTGGGGTGCGTTCGAGGCGATCGTCGAAGATGGCCGCATGGTGCGCGTCCAGCCGGTGGCCGATGATCCGGCGCCGAACGATCTCATCGACATGGCGCCGTTCCAGGTGCACGCCAAAAACCGCATCAAGTACCCCATGGTGCGCAAGAGCTGGCTGGAGCATGGTCCGGGCGCCAAGCCGGAGCTGCGCGGCGCCGACGAGTGGGTGCGAGTGAGCTGGGACAAAGCGATCGAACTGGTGGCCGGTGAAATCCAGCGCGTGCAGAGTGACTTCGGCCCACAGGCGATCCACGCCGGTTCCTACGGCTGGAAGAGTGTCGGCATGTTCCACAACAGCCGCACCCTGCTGCACCGCCTGATGAACCTCTCCGGCGGCTTCACCGGTTATGCCGGTGACTACTCCACCGGCGCGGCTCAGGTGATCATGTCCCACGTGATGGGCTCCATCGAGGTGTACGAGCAGCAGACCGCCTGGCCCAACGTGGTCGAGAACGCCGAACTGGTCGTTCTGTGGGGGGTCAACGCTCAGGTGACCCTGAAGAACAGCTGGAACATGCCGGATCACGAAGGTCAGGCCGGTTTCATGGCGCTGAAAGAGAAAGGCACCCGCGTCATCAGCATCGATCCCGTCTACAACGAGACCGCCAAGTTGGTCGGCGCCGAGTGGATTGCCCCGAACGCCTACACCGACGTGGCCATGATGCTGGGTGTCGCTCACACCCTCTACAGCGAGAAGAAGCACGATCAGGCCTTCCTCGATCGCTACACCGTCGGCTTCGACAAGTTCCTCGCATACCTGCTCGGCAAGGATGACGGTCAGCCGAAGAGTGCCGAGTGGGCGAGCACTGTCTGCGGCGTCGATGCCAAGGTGATTCGCCAGCTGGCCCTCGACATGGCCGCCAAGCGCACCATGATCATGGCCGGTTGGGGCATGCAGCGTCAGCAGCACGGCGAACAGCCGAACTGGATGCTGGTGACCCTGGCTTCCATGCTGGGCCAGATCGGCCTGCCGGGCGGCGGCTACGGCTTCAGCTACCACTACTCCTCCGGTGGCAGCCCCACCGCCAAAGGCGGCATTCTGGCCGGTATCTCCGCCGGCAACGCACCGAAGAATAGCCCGGCACCGATCCCGGTGGCCCGCATCGCCGACTGTCTCGCCAATCCGGGCAAGACCATCGACTTCAACGGCCGCAAGGTGACCTATCCGGACATCAAGCTGGTCTACGTGGCGGGCGGCAACCCCTTCCACCACCATCAGGACACCAACAACCTGCTGCTGGCGTGGCGCAAACCGCAGACCGTGATCGTTCACGAGCCTTACTGGACCGCTACCGCCAAGCACGCCGATATCGTGCTGCCGGTCACCACCAGCTACGAGCGCAATGATCTGGAGATGGGGGGCGACTACTCCCAGCGCTATGTGTTCCCGATGCACCAGTGCGTGCCGCCCCAGCACGAGTCCCGCAACGACTTCGACATCTTCAGCGCCATCGCCGCCAAGCTGGGTGTGCAGGAGCAGTACACCGAAGGGAAGGACGAGATGCTGTGGCTCAAGCAGATGTACGACGGCATGGCGGCGCAGGCCCGTGGTGCCCGGGTAGCGCTGCCGCCGTTCAACATGTTCTGGGAGTCCAACAACTACATCCGCTTACCGATCCCGGAGGCCAACCGCCAGTGGATCCGTCACGCCGATTTTCGCGAGAACCCGCTGCTCAACCCGCTCGGTACCCCATCCGGCAAGATCGAGATCTTCTCCAACACGGTAGCCGGGATGGGTTATGCCGACTGCGCCGGCCATCCCAAGTGGTATGAGCCCAAAGAGTGGGTGAAGAGCGAGGTGGCGGCGCGCTATCCGCTGTCGCTCAACACCTCCCACCCGACCCAGCGGCTGCACTCCCAGCTCGACAACACTCCGCTGCGGGACAAGTTCGCCATCGCCGACCGCGAGGCGATCATGATCCATCCGCTGGATGCCAAGGCTCGTGGTATCGCCCAGGGGGATCTGGTGCGTGCCTTCAACGAGCGCGGCCAGATCCTGGTGGGCGCCCTGCTCTCCGAAGATGTGCGCCAAGGGGTGGTGCGGATCTGCGAAGGGGCCTGGTACGACCCGGCCAAGCCGGGCGAAGCGGGCAGCATCTGCAAAAACGGCAACGTCAACTGCCTCACCTTCGACGAAGGCTCGTCCAGTCTGGCACAGGGCAACTGCGGCCACATGGCCCAGTTGCAGATCGAGAAGTACACAGGACCTGTGCTGGCCAACACCGCCCACGCGGTACCGGCCAACGGCTAAGGCGATTGCCACCCAATAAAAACGGCGCCATCAAGGCGCCGTTTCTTTATCTGTCTGCCAAAGAGCACACATAGTCCGGACAGATTTAAAAATCCCCCTCTTCCATATACTCCTGCGCGCACTCCACCAGCTGCGGCCACAGCTCTTCCGGCACCCAGGCGTCCGGGTCATCTTCATCGCCATCGTACTGACTCCAGAAGTAACGGCGCAGACCGGAAGCAAAGTCGTCGCTGATCTCCGCCAGCTCCGAGAGTGGCCCCAACCAGGCGATGCGGCGCAAGCCGGAGGCGAGATCGTTGATAGCATCCATCAGGGTGCGATCGTCAAAGCTCTGCTCCACCAGCAGGGTGAAGCGCTCACGCGCCTGTTCAGTCTGCTCCTCGTCCAGCTCGCCCACATCGGCCAGCAGATCGACATAATCTTCCAGCAGATAGGCAATCAGGCCATCCCGATCTTCAAACCACTGGATCTGGGCGCCCTTGACCCCCAGTACAGAGGCATCGAATGAATCGTCAAGATGGCACAGGGCCCACGGATCGTCGGTCATGGTTCTCTTCCTCAGGCTAAAACAAATGCCATATCTTATGCCTAGCTCTCGACCCTTGCCACCTTGGGCAACGAGAGGGAGGCGGCCAGCCCGCCCAGTTCGGCGCGGCCCATAATAAAGCTGCCTCGATAGGCTTCCGCCAGATCGGATACGATGTTGAGACCGAGACCGGAACCCGGCACCTTCTCGTCGAGCCGCACCCCGCGCAGCACCGCCTTGGCGATCTGATCCTCGCTCATGCCGGGGCCGTCATCCTCGATACGCAGGGTGATCCAGCCCCCCAGCTCGGCGCTGGAGATACGCAGCTCGCTGGCTGACCACTTGAAGGCGTTCTCCAGCAAATTGCCCACCATCTCGTCGAAATCCTGCTCCTCCACCCCGACCGCCAGATTGGCGGGCACCTGCAGATCCACCGTCTTGCCCGGATAGAGGCGGGAGAAGGCGCGGCAGATATACTCCACCCGCGCCCGCACCGGGGTCGAGACCCCGAGGATCTTGGCGGCGCCGGTCACCCGCGCCTTGCCGAGGTGATAGTCGATATGGCGCTGGATCTGGTCGAGTTGCTCGCCGATGGCGGCCTGATCCTCCGGCGGCAACTGTGTCACCTGATTGCGCATGATGCTGAGCGGCGTCTTGAGGGCGTGAGCAAGATTGCCGGTGTGGGCACGGGCCCGCTGCAGCAGCTCGCCGTAGTGGTGCAGCAGCCGGTTGATATCCTCCACCAGCGGCTGGATCTCCAGCGGATAGCGCAGCCGGAATCCCTCCTGATGACCCTCGTGAACCCGCCCCAGTTCACGGCGCAGCAGGTGCAGCGGCCGCAAACCGTAGACGATCTGGAACATGAAGCCGAGCACCAGACCGGCGGCGGCAAAACCGAGACCGAGGAATAGGCTGATGCGGGTTTTCTTCAGGGTCTGGATCAGGGTGCTGCTGTCCTTGGCCATCACCAGGGTAAAGACCCGATCCGAACCGGGCAACAGCACGGTACGGGTCATGATCAGCAGCGGCTCCTTGTTGGGTCCCTTGCCAAAAAAGAGGTCAGGATCGCCAAAGGCAGACTTGAGGCCATGGCTCACCAGATGGGTGTCCCAGAGGGAGCGGGAGCGGCCCACCACATTTTCCCCCAGTTCCAGCTGCCAGTAGTAGCCGGAGTAAGGTTGGCTGAAACGGGGATCGGCCATCGGTTCGATCACCACAGGCAGACCACTCTTCTCCACCTCCAACCGGGAGAGCAGATCATAGAGTTGCAGGCGCAAGCCGTCAGCCTCTGCCTCCTGCCAGTAGTTGCGCATCATGGTCTGCAGGCTGAAACCTGTAGCAAACAGAAACAGCCCGCACCACACCAGTGCAATGGCAAGCAGCCGCCCCCGCAGGGTTCGGACCAGCCTCATTCGTTGATCCGGTATCCGAGACCACGCACTGTCTCAATCAAGTCTGGATGGGTCTTCTTGCGGATCCGGCCGATGAACACCTCCACGGTGTTGGAGTCACGATCGAAATCCTGGGCATAGATGTGGTCGATCAGCTCGCTGCGCGATACCACCTTGCCCCTGTGCTGCATCAGATAACCCAGCACCCGGAACTCGTGGGCGGTCAGCTTGATGGGGGTCCCTTCGTACCACACCTGGGAGGCCGCCATATCGAGCCGCACCCCGCCAATCTCCAGAACGGAGCTGGCATTGCCGGCCGCCCGTCGCACCAGCGCATGGACCCGCGCCACCAACTCGGCCACCTGGAACGGCTTGGTGAGGTAGTCATCGGCACCGGCGTTTAGCCCCTCAATCTTCTCGTGCAGTTGGCCACGGGCGGTCAGCACCAGCACCGGCGTATCGATCCCCTTGCTGCGCCACTCCTTCAACACGCTCAGGCCATCGCGTCCAGGCAGGCCGAGGTCGAGAATGATGGCATCGTAGGGTTCGGTCTCGCCGAGAAAACCGGCCTCGTTGCCATCATGGCAGAGGTCGGTGACAAAGCCGGAGAGGCGCAACTGCTCAGCCAGCTGGCCGGCCAGGATTTTTTCATCTTCAACAATCAGAATTCGCATGAACAGATTTCCACTCTGGGGTTATTCATCATCCTCGATCGGAGAGACAGGCGGTTCGAACAGCCGCTCCAGGTGGTGGCCCTTGGCCCACACCAGCTCAAGGTTGTCGGCCCGATAGGCTACCTTGATCACGCTGTTTTCCCGATCGATGACGCGCAGTTCATAGAGCCAGGTACCATCCTCTTCTCCCAGATCCACCCGCAACACCCGTACCGGCAACCTGGCCGCCACCTCCATCATTTCATGGAAGGGCCGAACCCGTCCCTCATGGACAGCTTGCTGCAGCTGGGCTTCATCAGGCGTGACCGCCTGTGCCAGCACCGGCAGCAATAACCCGAGCAGAGGGAGCGCTCTATTCATGGATGATTCATCTCCAAAAACCTAACATAATGGCGTTTATAGTCTGCCAGCCATGAATCCGGAATGAATATGATCCCGCGCAGTTTCCTGCTGATCCTTTGCCTGTTGAGTGCCACAAGCTGGGCGGCACAGAGCCGTCTCGACATGGCCGGGCTGGTCAAACTCCTGCTGGCACAAGGGTATCACGACATTCGGGAAGTGGAGCTGGAAGGGGACAAATTCGAGGTCAAAACCCTCAATCGCCAGGATCAGACGGTATATCTCATCATTGATGCCTACACAGGCGAGATCAAACAACAAGAGGCCAATTAAGCCTCTTTTGCGTTCCAGCATCCCCGCATGGGGCGCAGCAGCTTCTCCCGCCTCGGCCAGAGCAGAGCGCAGGCCAGCAGCAGGTAGATGAGGGGCTCCCCCCAACCGCTCTTGAGCGACCACCAGTAGTGCACCGGCACCAGCAGGGCGATGGCATAGACCCAGTTGTGTAGCTTCTGCCATGCTGCGCCCATTCTGCGCTGCAATGCGGGCAGCGAGGTGATGCTGAGGGCGGCCAGCAGCAGCAGGGCCACCATCCCCACCACTATGTAGCTGCGCTTGACCAGCTCGCCGCCAATCAAGCCCCAGTCAAACTGCAGATCCAGCCCCAGCCACGCCATGAAGTGGAGCAACGCCCAAGCAAAACACCAGAGCCCGAGGGGGCGGCGCAGCTTGATGAGCGGCCCCTGCCGCCAGCGCTTGGCCAGCGGTGACACCAGCAGGGTGAGCAGCAGCAGGTTGAGCGCCCCCTTGCCGAGGTAGTGGATAAGCTCGGGCACCGGATCGCCCCCCAGCAGACCTGCCGGAATGGCAAAAACCAGCCAGAGCAGGAAGCCGAGGGAGCCCAGATGCACCAGCGCCCGCAAGCCGCTGACATGGGCCGGTTTCAATCTCAGTACCATTGGCGCAGATCCATCCCCTGATAGAGCGAGGCGACTTCGTCACCATAGCCGTTGAACATCAGGGTCGGCTGACGCTTGGCGCCAAACACTCCACCCTCGCCGATAAAGCGCTCGCTGGCCTGACTCCAGCGCGGGTGATCCACCTGCGGGTTGACGTTGGCGTAGAAGCCATATTCGTTAGGAGCCAGCAGGTTCCAGGTGGTCGGAGGCATCTCCTCTACCAGCCGGATCGAGACGATGCTCTTGATGCTCTTGAAGCCGTACTTCCACGGCACCACCAACCGGATCGGCGCGCCATTCTGGGCGGGCAGGGTCTTGCCATAGAGCCCCATAGCCAGGAAAGAAAGAGGGTGCATCGCCTCGTCGATACGCAGCCCCTCCACATAGGGGTACTCGATGCCGCCCCCCAGACTGGAGTCCTGCCCCGGCAGCTGTTTCGGGTCAAACAGGGTCTCGAAGGCGACAAACTTGGCGCGACTGGTGGGCTCAGCGCGGCGGATGATCTCTGCCAGCGAGATGCCATTCCAGGGCAGTACCATGGACCAGGCTTCAACACAGCGCAGCCGGTAGATCCGCTCCTCCAGCTCGCTCTTGTTGATGAGATCCCACACATCGAGGGTAAAGGGCTTGGCCACCTCCCCCTCCACCTTGAGGGTCCAGGGTTCGGGCTTGAGGTAATGTGCGTTGCGAGCCGGGTCGGACTTGTCGGTGCCGAGCTCATAGAAGTTGTTGTAACTGGTTGCCTTCTCTTCCGGTGTCAGCACCAGATTGGCCGGGCGCTCCGCAGGCTTGCAGTTGAGCGGCTGGGTGGCTAATTGGGGAGCATCCTCTTTACCGCGCAGCAGATCGAGTACTCCGGCCTGAGTGGGAAACACCAGGGTGGCCGCCCCCAGACCCAGCCCCTTGAGAATGAGGCGGCGGTCCTGATAGACGGCTTCCGGGGTGACATCCTGTTCGGTGAGGGGGTGGGCGGTACGACGCTTGATCAACATGAAAAACTCCCGGGGCTGAGTGAGGCACTATGGATAAGACCCGCCCCGGCAGATTTTTATTTCACACAAGATTACATTATGTGGTGCAGAGGCAGCGCCTTGGCCATATTTCCGACCAGAAACAGCACTACGAACACCAGTAGGGGAACGATCACATTGGGCGCCATCAGACTCACTCCATGAGCAGGACAGGGCCTCTAACTATGGTCGAGTGTCAGGCCGGTCACCAATGAATTTTTTTCGCGAGCGCAAGCGTATTCCTGAGTTGAAAAGGGTGATGAAGATCACACACAATTCGGCCCCCGCTTGCCGCCCCGATTGCCGGGGGTAGGCTGCCCCTTTTGCGAAGCCAACTGAAGAGTCGCCCAATGAGCCCACTGATCGCCATCGCCATCACCACTGGAATTCTCTCCGCCGTCTGGGGCTGGATTGCCGTCGCGTTCGGCCTTATCTCCTGGGTCGGCTTTCTCGGCTGCACCAGCTATTTCGCGTCAAGCGGTGGCTACAAGGCGCTGCTGCAAACCATTTTCTGCAACACCAGCGGCATGCTGTGGGCACTGCTACTGATCCATGGCGACAGTCTGTGGGGGGCGGGTGTGGCGGGTTATGTGATGACGGGGGTAGTCGCAACCCTGATGTGCGTGCAGGCCAAGCAGCAGTGGCTCGGCTACATTCCAGGCACCTTTGCCGGTTGCTGTGCCACCTTCGGGGCGGCTGGCGAGTGGCGGTTGATCCTCCCCTCCCTCATCATCGGCGCCTTGTTCGGTTACCTGATGAAGGCGAGCGGCTTATGGCTCTCCCATAAAACCCAAAAAGCCGATGCTGCTCCGGCAGCGATTGATCCCGCCTGATTTATCCCTTCGATTTGAAGTTTGCTGCTTCAATACCGTGCCGATTCAATAACTTGTAGAAATCGGTACGGTTTCTTCCCGCCATGTTGGCCGCCAGGGTCACATTGCCCTCTGTGGTGCGCAGCAAACGGATCAGATACTCCTTCTCGAATTCTGCCCGCGCCTCGTTGAACGAGGGGATGCCGCCGCCACCACCGCTCAGGGCAGACTCCACCATGGATACCCCGATCACCGGGCTGCAGCAGAGGCTGGCCAGCTGCTCCACCAGGTTGCAGAGTTGACGCACATTACCCGGCCAGGCGGCTGCGGCCAACATCGCCAGCGCCTCCGGTGAGAAGCCCATAGCCGCACAGTCGCTATGGCGGTAGCGATAATCATCCAGCGCCTGTCTGGCAAGCAGCGGAATGTCCTCACTACGGGCACTGAGAGAGGGCAAAGTGATGTTGGCAACGTTAAGACGGTAAAAGAGATCGTCCCGAAAGCGCCCCTCCTCCATCGCCTTGACCAGATCCTGATGGCTGGAGCTGAGCACCCGTACCTCAGGCGTGCCCTGGCCATACTCTTCCATCACCTGCAGCAGCTTGGCCTGCAAGGATTCAGATAAGCTGCCAATCTCGTCAAGAAACAGGGTCGCCCCCTTGGCCTGCTCGAACAGACCGGATTGGCCATCTTCACCAAACAGTTGCAGATCGAGGGAAGCCCAGGGAATGGCGGCGCAGTTGATGGTATAGAGCGGCTTGTCGCGCCGCTGGCTGGCCTGGTGCAACGCCTGCGCCATTGCCCCCTTGCCGGAACCGGATGGCCCCATGATCAGCACAGGGACCTCCATAGTGGCGATGCTGTGGGCCTGAATCAGCAACTGTTCCAGCTGGGGGTTGCGGGTCAGGATCAACGACTGCCACTCCTGCTGCTGTTTCGGCCGGGTCAAGCTGAGAGCATGTTCGATGGTGGCCAGTAGTTCGTCCTTGTTGATGGGTTTGGTCAGAAAGCTGAAGACGCCGGAGCGGGTGGCCTGAATAGCGTCCGGTATGGTGCCGTGGGCAGTCATGATGATGACTGGCAGCCCCAACCACTGGGCCTGGATCCGCTCGAATAGAGCAAGGCCATCCATCCCCCCCATCCGCAAATCGCTCAACACCAGATCGGCCCGCTGCTGACGAAGCCGATCAAGGGCTCCCTCCGCACTGTCGGCGGTATCCACCTCATAACCCTGACTGCGCAGCCGCATGCTCATCAGTTTGAGCAGGCTGACGTCGTCATCCACCAACAGGATCCGGCTCATGGTACTACCTCGCGATGTTCATTCAGCTTGCGCTGGTTGAGCTGGTCGTCAATGGCAGTCAGCTGCTCGATCTGGCGGCGCAGCCGCTGGATCTCCTGACTCTGGTCATCGCGACGGCTGTCGCGGGCCAGCAGCTGTTCGCCGAGGGCGATCCAGCTACGTAAAAAGGCCTGCGCATCGAGCCCCAGCTCGGGCAGCATCTGCTTCAGGCGCGCCAGACCGGCGGTGCGATTGGCCACCGATTCGGCGGGGTGGGAGTCCACCATGGCCAGACTGACCCGGCTCTCCAGATCGTCGGCCCCTTTCAGACGCTGACGCTCCTGCACCCGTTGCTGGGGGTGACTGGCCAGCAGCCAGTCGGAGTATTGCAGACGCACCTGCATCTCCTTGTTGGCAAACTCCATCCGCTTGGCAAAAGCGATATCGGAGGAGTCCCGCTGTGCCTGTTGCGGCAGCAAGGAGCAACCCGCGAGCAGCCCTGCCATCAGAGCTGGAAATACGCGCTGTATCTTCATAGTTCTCTTTTCAACGTCAACCTGAAGCAGACATCTGCCTGTTCATCTCTTACCAGAACCAACTCACCTCCGAGGCTATGGGCAGACTCACGGGCGATAGAGAGGCCCATACCAGAGCCTTTCAATACACCTTGCCGCACTGTACTGCCCTGTTCGAAGGGTTCAAAAATACGTTGCTGATCGGCAGCGGGGATCTCTGGCCCCTCGTTGGCTACCTCCAGCCAGCTTATCTGTTTGTCCTGTCCTGCCCTGATCCAGATATTGCCCCCGCTGGCGCCGTAACTGACGGCATTGGAGAAGAGGTTATCGAGGATCAGTCGCAGCCGGTAAGGCTCCGCCCACAGGGTAACCGGCACGGTCGGCAAGTGTACACGGATCTGCTTGGACTCCAATGCAAGCCGATATTCCACGATGAGTTCTGACAGCATGGGCTGCAGGGGAACGGACTCCAGCTCGAAGGCTTCCTGCTGGCTGAGGCGATTAAAGTCGAGCAACCGCTCGATCAGGGTCTGCAGACGACGGCTACTCTCGTCAAGCATCTGACAGATCTCCAGCTGATCCGGCGTCAACGGCCCGACCAACTGCTCGCAGAGCAGATCCGAGCCTTCCCGCAGCACTGCCAACGGGGTCTTGAGCTCGTGGGAGACATGGCGCAGGAACTGGTATTTCTGCTGCTCCAGCTCCTTGAGTTTGTCGTGCAACCAGAGGATCCTCTCCCCCAGCAACACCAGCTCGGCAGGGCCATCGACCGGATGAGGATCGGGCTCCACCCCCGCCCCCAGACTCAAGATGCGCGACTCAATCTGTCGTACCGGGTGGATGATGAGGTAAGTGAAGATAAAGACCAGCAGCAAGCTGATGGCTGCCACGGCACCGCTCACCCACCAGAGCTCCCTGGTCAATCCGGCGATGGTGAGACGTACCCGATCCATGTGCTCATCAACCCGGCTGCGGGTAACCATTTCGAGCTGCTTGTTGGCATCGTTAAACAGCTCTAGCTTGTCGCCAGCCACTGCCGCTCGTGCCAACGCGGCATCCTGCAAGCTGTCGAGCCAGGCCAGCCCCTGGTCGAGCCCGCTATAGAGCTGGCCGTCGGAGATGGAGTTGCGATGCTCTGCCAGCAATACCCGATACCCGTCGAGTTGCTGCTGATAGCTGGTGAGGCTGCGGCGATCCCCCAGCACCGCGAAACGGCGCAAGGTACGTTCAATGTCGATAACCTGCGCCGTCAGCAGGGTGGCGCGACGGGTATCCTTGACCGCCCGTTCCATCTCGTCACTGGTGAGCTGGCTGAGGTGGGCAAGGGCAGTACTGTTGTGCCAGATCATCCCGCCCAGCGGCATCAGCACCAGCACGAATCCCATCAATACCACTTGCAGCAGGGAGCGTGGGCGAACCTTGGTCATCATCTCTTCTCTTGCTTTCTCACCGGTGCGCCAGCATAGCCGCAGCGCCCCGAAAAACAAAACCGGCCAACGGGCCGGTTTGGATTATCTGGATTGTGATGATTCACGCTAACGCGACAGAGGCCAGACAGATGGTCAGGATCATCGCCAATGCACCCGAAGCGGTCAACAGCGCCCATTTCAGCTCCACACTCATGCAAACCTCCTTTCTGCCAATCAGTGCCAGATCACAATAGATAAGACAATGTTAAGCCATAGTTAATCCGATAACCGTGAGCTGCGTATACATTTCAGATGAGCCCAACCCCGGGAAGGTGAGCATGTTCTATCTGTGTAGCATTGGTTCCAATCTTGATCCGCATATCCATGTCAGCCGTGCGCTGGCCGAGCTGCTTGCGCACGTCGGCCCCCTGCAACTGAGTTCGGTGATCCGCACCAAGCCGGTGGGAATGCACTCCAGCCACGACTTTCTCAACTGCCTGCTGGTAGTGGAGAGCCCGCTCGATGCCGTCCGCCTCAAGCAGCGCTTTGTCGCCCTCGAAGTGGCTCACGGCCGGGATCGCAGCGACCCGCTCTGCAAGGTGCACGATCGGCCGCTCGACATCGATATTCTGGCCAGCAACACGCACGGTGATTTTGCCACGGCAGAGGTCGATTCCTATCTGGCGGAGCTGCTGGCGGAACTCTACGGCCATGGCGAAGTGCATGACCCCAAGGTCGCGCTGCTGGTGGAACTGCCAGGTCTGTCTGGCAAGGGCTTGCTGACCCGACAGGTCGGTCTGGAGCCGCTGGTGCTCGGCAGCCCCTCAGAGAGTGGCCAGCGCGCGCCCGCCATCCACCTTGATGCTGGCCCCCGTCATATAACTGTTCCCCATCAGTAACTGCACCGCCTGCCAGATGGGCTCAAGCCCCCCCTCCCGCGCCAGCGGTGTTTTCGCCAACACCTGCTGGCGCCAGCTTTCGTCATGCTCGTCGAGAAACAGGATGGGACCCGGCTCTATGGTGTTGACCCGAACCGCAGGCGCCAGCTCCCGGGCAAAGCTCATGGCCAGCGAATGGGCTCCCGCCTTGGTCGCCACATAGCTGGCAAAACGGGGGGCTGGGGCATGGATATAGATATCGGTGATGTGAATGATGCTGGCGTTGGGATTGCTGGCCAGCTGGGGGGCCAGCGCCCGGTTTAGCTGGAAGGGGGCCGCCATGTGTACCCGGTAGAACTGCTCGAACTGGGCCAGTTGCGCCGCCGGATCAGTTGCCTGCGGCTCGAAGGCCGAAGCGTTGTGAATCACCAGCGCCAGATCCTGATGGGCAGCCAGCACATCGATCAGCTTGCCAACGTCCTCTTCCCGGCCAAAATCCGCCTGCACCAGTTCGACCCCCAATGCAGCCAACGTGGCCAGCTCCGGCCGCTCGCTGCGATAGCTGCCCGTCACCTGCCAACCCGCTGCCACCAGCTGTTCACAGAGATAAAATCCGAGTCGACGGCCACAGCCCGTTACCAATGCACGCATACGATCTCCTTTCCCTTTCATGGTCTTGCATGAACGAAGCCCGCCTGCCAGCGGATCACCGCCGATGGCCGGTGCCTATCAATCTCTGCGGCACAAGCCATTGGTCGCGGACCACCCACCCGCCTCATAGTGGCGACATCCCCCTCTTGCGGAGTCACCACCATGCTGAAAGTACACCATCACATGGGTCGTCTGACCCACTCCCTCACAGCCGGCCTTGGCCTGGCCGAGGCGCTGGATCGCCTGCATCAATCGGGCCTTGGCGGCTTGCCGGTGCTGGATGAGCAGAAACGGCTGATCGGCTTTCTCTCCGAACAAGATTGCATTCCCAGCCTGCTAACTGGCAGCTACTACTGCGATACCCGCACCCGGGTGGAGGATCTGATGAACCGCTCGCCCCTCTCGGTCGGGCCGGATGACTGTATTCTGGAGCTGGCCCGCCAGATGGCCGATGCCAAGCCCAAGATCTACCCGGTGCTGCAACAGGGCAAGGTGATCGGCATCATCAGCCGCCGTCAGGTGATGCAGGCCCTCAACCAGCAGATGAAGGTGTGCCAGCAGACCTAGATCTGGTAACGCCCCTTGTCACCGATATCGAAGTGCAGGGGCATCCGCCACTTGGCCAGCGCCAGCAAGGTCAACAGGGCCCCGCAGACCAGCGCCACCAGTGCGGCGGCCCACTCCACCCGCAACCACTCCAGCAGCCATAACACCGGCAGCAAAATGGGCACCAGCTTGATGCCGGGAATGGCGAAGCAAAACTGCTCCTTAAACGCCAGCCCGGAGAGGGTTGCCAACGCGGCTCCCAGCACCAGTGCATCCGGTGCCCCCACCGCAGCCAGCGCCAGCGAGCCCCAACCAAACCCCTGCAGAATCAGGCGAATCCGCTTGTCGTAGATATGCAGCGAGAAGCCGCAGATTGCGCTTGCCACTGCCAGCGACATCAACCATTGTGCCGACGGGAGCAGTGCCAACCCGCTCAGCAGCGCCGCACCACGGCAAAGCAGCAACAGGGCTGCCACACTCAGGCCCAGACGGTAGATCGAGACGGTCAACTTGTCGATCCCGTCCAGCGTACTTTCGATTTCAGGGTTTGCCATAAACAGTCGCTTCTAACGGATCAGGTGCCATCCAATATACTGGAATCAGGTTCTGGAATATCTTCAAACGGGCTCAGGAGACGTAGTTTGCGTGTGATCCCCCTGTTTTGGTTGCTGTTTCCACTCGGATTGCCGGCCAAGGAGCTGGTGATCTGCGGCACCATGGAGCCCCCGCTCAAGTTTCTCGATGCCGATCAGAAACCCCGTGGGCTCGATATCGATATCGTCACCGCCATCTTCGACAAGCTGGAGATGCCCTTCCGGATTGAACTGGCCGATTCGGGAGCCCGCCTCACCCGCAATGCCGGAACCGGCGCCTGCGACCTGGTGATGACCCACTCCTACAAGGCGGAGCGGGAGAGTTATCTCATCTATCCCCAACAGGCCCATCTACGCCACAGCTGGCACTTCTTCGTGCGCAAGGCCGACCTGCTGAAGATCCGCTACGAGACGCTGGCCGATCTCAAACCCTGGCGCATCGGCGTGACCAAGGATTTCTCCTATACCCCAGAACTGGCGGCGGCGATGACCGACCCGGCCTATCAGTTTCAGGAGATCACCATGAACCAGCTGCAACTGCGCAAACTGCTGGCCGGGCGGATCGATACCGTGCCCATGCCGCTGGTCACCGCCTTCGCCCAGATCAAGGAGGAGGGGCTGACGGGCAAAGTCGATTACCTGCCCAAGCCACTCAAAAGCAGCCCCTACTTCAACACCTGGACCCGCGCACGGGCCGACGCGAACACGCCCGCCCAGATGGCCGCCTACGATGCCGAGCTGCTGCGCATGAAGCGCAACGGCAGCCTCAAAGCCCTCTACGACAAGTACGGCATCCCCTATATCGAACCCTGATCAACAGGTCAGGGTTTCACATCCCGCAAGATCGGGTTTTGCAGCGAGATTAACGTCTCGGTGGACTGGATCTCGTCGATGGTCTGGATCTTGTTGATCAGCACTATCTGCAGCTCGTCGATGGAGCGGGTCATCACCTTCATGAAGATGCTGTAGTGGCCGGTGGTGTAGTAGGCCTCCACCACCTCGTCCAGCGCCTGCAGCTTGGCCAATGCCGAGGGGTAATCCTTGGCACTCTTCAGATTGATCCCGATAAAGCAGCAGACGTCATAGCCCAGCTTCTTGGGGTTAACCTGCACCCGTGTCCCCTCGATGATCCCCGCCTGTTTCATCTTCTCCACCCGCACATGGATGGTGCCCGGGCTGACCGCCAGTTGTTTCGCAAGTTCGGCGTAAGGGATCCGCGCATTCTCCATCAGGGCGGTGAGGATGGCCTGATCGAGATTATCGATTCGGTAATTTTCCGGCATTTTTTTGCACTCCCGTTGACGAAACCTCATTAAATAACGATTTATTTTGAAGAAAAAAACATGCAAAGCCTATTTCTATTATCGAATATTGAATTTAGTTGGCGATCTGTTGAAGAATCACCATATCCAACGGAGTTTGAAACAGGAATTCAGCATGAAACAGCACTACATTCGCAGCCAACAGCAGATCAGCTTCGTCAAAGAGATGTTCTCCCGCCAACTAGCCCAGCAACTGGGTCTGATGGAGGTACAAGCCCCCATTCTGAGCCGGGTCGGTGATGGCACTCAAGACAACCTCTCTGGCCACGAGAATGCAGTGCAGGTCAAAGTGAAGACCCTGCCGGAGCACAGCTACGAAGTGGTCCATTCACTGGCCAAATGGAAGCGCCAGACTCTCGGTCGCTTCGGCTTCGGTCCGGGCGAAGGGATCTACACCCACATGAAGGCACTGCGTCCGGACGAGGATCGCCTCACCCCCATTCACTCGGTCTACGTGGATCAGTGGGACTGGGAGAAGGTGATGCCGAGCGAGCGCCGCGATCTGGCCTACCTGCAGGAGACAGTGCGCGGCATCTGGGCCGCCATCAAGGCCACCGAGCGCGCGGTCTGTGCCGAGCATGAGCTGACCCCCTTCCTGCCAGCCGAGATCCAGTTCCTGCACAGCGAAGAGTTGCTGGCCCGCTACCCGGATCTCGATGCCAAGGGGCGCGAGCGCGCCATCGCCAAAGAGCTGGGGGCCGTGTTCCTGATCGGTATCGGCGGTGCGCTCTCCCACGGTGAGCGCCACGATGTGCGCGCCCCGGATTACGACGACTGGAGCAGCCACAGCGAGCTGGGTCTGGCGGGTCTGAACGGCGACATTCTGGTGTGGAACCCGGTGCTGCAAGACAGCTTCGAGATCTCCTCCATGGGGATCCGGGTCGATGCCGAGGCACTGCGCCGCCAGCTGGCCATCACCGGCGACGAGGATCGCCTGCAGTACGACTGGCATCAGGATCTGCTGGCCGAACGGATGCCGCAGACCATCGGCGGCGGCATCGGCCAATCCCGTCTGGCCATGCTGTTGCTGCAAAAAGAGCACATCGGCCAGGTCCAGGTCGGCGTCTGGCCAGCCGAGATGAAAGCTGCCGTGCAAGGCATGCTGTAACGAATGAAGGCCATGCCGGCGCCATCGCAGCCGGCATGGCAACAGGCAGGTGGCCATCGGGGTTGAGCGAGCGCATCCCCGGCAGGCTGTAAGAAGAGAGGCCAGCTGTGGCCACGCTTCGCAATCGGGGGCTTGCCCCTGCGACCCGCTCAACCCACGTCAGGTCGCTTCACTACATTCCTCCCGGCAATCTTCGGATTGCCGTTTTTTTATTTTCCATCGCCCAGATATAGCAACGCCAGCCCGAGGGCTGGCGTTGCAAACATCGACACGGATCGGTTACTGGGTCATGGTGAGGCCATTGCTGTCGGCCCCTAGCACCAGCTTGTTGCCCGGCACGATGCGGCCGGAGAGCAGCGCCTGCGCCAGCGGGTTCTCCACCTTCTGCTGGATCGCCCGCTTGAGGGGACGTGCCCCGTAGACGGGATCGAACCCGGCATGGACCAGCTTGTTGAGCAGCGCTTCGCTCACCTCCACCTCGTAACCCTGAGCCTCGAGACGGCCCATCAGGCTCTTGAGCTGGATGCGGGCGATGGACTTGATGTGCTCCTCGCCGAGCGGGTGGAACACCACCGTCTCGTCGATCCGGTTGATGAACTCCGGCCGGAAGCTGCGAGTCAGCACCTCCATCAGCATGCCCTTCATCTCGTCGTAATCCTTCTCAGAGTGGTGCTCCTGAATCAGATCCGAACCGAGGTTGGAGGTCATGATCACCACCGAGTTGCGAAAATCGACGGTACGACCCTGACCATCGGTCAGGCGGCCATCATCCAGCACCTGCAGCAGGATGTTGAACACATCCGGGTGTGCCTTCTCCACCTCGTCCAGCAGGATCACCGAGTAGGGGCGACGGCGTACCGCCTCGGTCAGATAACCGCCCTCCTCGTAACCCACGTATCCCGGAGGCGCCCCCACCAGACGGGCCACGCTGTGTTTCTCCATGAACTCCGACATGTCGATCCGCACCATGGCGTCCTGGGTATCGAACAGGAACTCGGCCAGCGCCTTGCACAGCTCGGTCTTGCCCACCCCGGTGGGCCCCAGGAACAGGAAGGAGCCGATGGGGCGGTTCGGGTCGGACAGCCCGGCACGGGAGCGGCGAATGGCGTTGGAAACCGCCTCGACCGCCTCCTCCTGGCCAATCACCCGGCTGTGCAGCTGATCTTCCATCCGCAGCAGCTTGTCGCGCTCCCCTTCCAGCATGCGGGCGACCGGAATACCGGTCCAGCGGGCCAAGACGTCTGCAATCTCCACGTCAGTGACGCGGTTGCGCAGCAGACTGGTCTCCTGCATCTCGGCTTGCGTGGCGAGATCCAGCTGTTTCTCCAGCTCCGGAATGCGGCCGTACTGCAGCTCGGACATCCGGCCCAGGTCGCCAGCGCGGCGCGCCACGTCGAGATCCTGACGGGCCTGCTCCAGCGCAGCCTTGATATGCTGGGTACCGGCGAGGGCGGCTTTCTCGGCCTTCCACACTTCGTCCAGCTCGTTGTATTCCCGATCTTTTTCGCCAATCTCCTGATTGATCAGCTCCAGCCGTTTGCGGCTGGCGTCATCGTCTTCTTTCATCAGCGCCTGCTGCTCCAGCTTGAGCTGGATGATGCGCCGCTCGAGGCGATCGAGCGCCTCGGGCTTGGAGTCGATCTGCAGCCGGATGCTGGCCGCCGCCTCGTCGATGAGATCGATGGCCTTGTCCGGCAGCTGGCGATCTGCGATGTAACGGTGCGACAGCTGGGCTGCAGCCACGATGGCGGGGTCGGTGATCTGCACATGGTGGTGCAGCTCGTAACGCTCTTTCAGGCCGCGCAGGATGGCGATGGTATCTTCGACTGTCGGCTCCTCCACCAGCACCTTCTGGAAACGGCGCTCCAGCGCAGCATCCTTCTCGATGAACTGGCGATACTCGTCCAGGGTGGTGGCACCGACGCAGTGCAGCTCGCCCCGTGCCAGCGCAGGCTTGAGCATGTTGCCCGCATCCATGGCCCCCTCGCCCTTGCCGGCGCCGACCATGGTGTGCAGCTCGTCGATAAAGAGGATGACGTTGCCCTCCTCCTTGGCGAGATCGCTCAGCACGGCCTTGAGCCGCTCCTCGAACTCGCCGCGATATTTGGCACCGGCCACCAGCGCCCCCATGTCCAGCGACAGCACCCGCTTGTTCTTGAGCCCCTCCGGCACCTCGCCGTTGATGATGCGCTGGGCCAGCCCCTCGACGATGGCGGTTTTACCGACACCGGGTGCCCCGATCAGCACCGGGTTGTTCTTGGTACGACGTTGCAGCACCTGAATGGTGCGGCGGATCTCGTCATCCCGGCCGATAACCGGGTCGAGCTTGCCGAGTTCGGCCCGCTCGGTCAGATCGATGGTGTACTTCTCCAGCGCCTGACGGTTCTCCTCGGCGTTGGCATCCTCCACCTTCTTGCCGCCACGCACCTTGTCGATGGCCGCTTCGAGTTTCTCTTTGGTCAGCCCCTGAGCGCGCAGCAGCTCGCCCAGCGTGCCCTTCTCGTCGAGGGCCGCCAGCACGAACAGTTCGGAGGAGATGAACTGATCCTTGCGCTGCTGGGCCAGCTTGTCACAGACGTTGAGCAGGCGGCCGAGGCCGTTGGAGAGCTGTACATCCCCTTCCACACCGCTGACGCGCGGTAGGCGATCCAGCTCCTCGCCAAGGCGCGAGCGCAGGGCATTGATATCCATCCCGGTCAGAGTGAGCAACGGACGGATGGAGCCGCCATCCTGATTGACCAGGGCGGTCATCAGATGAACGGGTTCGATGAATTGGTGGTCACGACCCAGCGCAAGAGACTGGGCATCGGAAATAGCAATCTGGAATTTGCTGGTAAGGCGATCGAGGCGCATTGCACTCCCCCTTCAAACAGGCAGACGCCGCTTGCGCGGCAAACAACATAACTTTCTGAGATGAAAGATGAGGCCCGTACGGGCTATTTCAAGGGGCGATGCTGGTTATTTTTTCTGCAAGACGGGGCGAGAGCAGGATCCCCGCCCTTGCCAGATGCAGGGCGGGGAGCTTCATCAGGACGCCAGCCAGATGATGGAGGCCATCCGGCCGGTCTGGCCGTTGCGACGATAAGAGTAGAACTGCTCGCTGTCGCTGAAGGTGCAGTATTCGCCACCATAGACTGCTGTGACACCGGCGCGGGCAAGGCGCAGCCGGGCAAGCTGGTAGATATCCGCCAGCCATTTCCCCTCATTGGACGAAGGGACGAACGCTGCTTCTGCTTCGGCCTGCTCCGCCATAAAGGCCTCGCGCACCTCGCCACCCACTTCAAAGGCTGTGGGGCCAATGGCCGGGCCCAGCCAAGCCAGGATCTCGCCCGGCTCGCAGCCCATGGCGGCGATGCTTGCCTCCAGCACGCCCTCTTTCAGTCCGCGCCACCCGGCATGAGCGGCAGCCACCACAGAACCGGCCCGATCGCAGAAGAGTACCGGCAGACAGTCGGCGGTCATCACGATGCAGGCCTGATCCACCTCATGGGCGCAGGCGGCATCGGCATCCGGCGCCAGCTCATAATGGCTGCGGACCGGATGAACGACGGTGCCGTGCACCTGATTGAGCCAGTTGAGGGGCCCCGGGATGGCGGCCACCTGCTGCAGCCGTGCCCGGTTGGCCTCGACCCTGGCCGGTTCGTCCCCTACGTGGGCCCCCAGATTGAGACCGGCAAAGACCCCTTCGCTGACACCACCATCACGGGTGGTCGAAAGAGCCCGGACGCGTGCTGGCGCAGGCCAGTCGGGTTCAATCCATTTCATTGCTCACTCCTTCACGCCCTATCGTTCAAATGGAAACGGGGCCCTTGGCTGCAACCAGTCAAGACGCCCCGTTTCAAAGTTCTCTGTGCTACACGCTATATCGGCGGGTTACGGCAGAAGTCGTCGCAACGCTGCCAGATTCACCACTATTTCCAGACTAATTCATCCGGATTGGCGAGGGTATCCGCGCGCAACACCTCCATCAGCTCCACCATATCTTGCGGTGTAGCTGAGTGCCACTGCATCACTTCACCCGTGATGGGGTGAGCCAGTTGCAGCATGGTGGCGTGCAGAGCCTGACGACGGAAGCCGCGCAGGGCCTCGGTCAGTTCCGGCGTGGCGTTGCGCAGCGGGCGCAGACGGCCACCGTAGGCAGGGTCACCCACCAGCGGATGCTTGATGTGAGCCATGTGGACACGGATCTGGTGGGTACGACCGGTTTCCAGACGCAGACGCAGACGGGTGTGGCCACGGAACTTCTCGTGCACCCGGTAGTGGGTCACGGAAGGACGGCCATTGGGCACGACGGCCATGTGGGTACGCTGGGTCGGGTGACGGCCGATGGGCGCATCAACGGTGCCGCCAGCAGTCATGTGACCGATGGCGATCGCTTCGTACTCACGGGTGATCTGGCGCGCCTGCAGCGCCTCTACCAGATGGGTCTGGGCCGGAACGGTCTTGGCAACCACCATCAGACCTGTAGTGTCTTTATCCAGACGGTGCACGATACCGGCACGGGGCACCTCGGCAATGCCGGGGTAGCGGTGCAGCAGGGCGTTGAGAATGGTGCCATCCGGCGTACCGGCGCCTGGGTGAACAACCAGACCGGCCGGCTTGTCGATCACCAGAATGTGTTCATCTTCGTAAACGATGTTGAGCTCGATATCCTGCGCATCGAAGCGGGTGTCATCTTCCAGCTCTACATCCACATGCACCTGTTGCCCAGCAATCACCTTCTCGCGCGGGGTGTTGGCAACCTGACCATCCAGGGTCACTTTGTCCTGTAAAATCCACTCCTTGATGCGGGTTCGGGAGTAGTCGGGAAACAATTCGGCCAGGGCCTGGTCGAGTCGCTGCCCGAATTGGTGATCCTGGAATTCGCCTGTCAGTTCAATATGCTGGCTCATGTATGGTCTCTTGAGCGGGGGGTATCAATTCGAAATAATCCGGGTATTCTAGCTTTTCTTTTAGCCAAGCATAACGGATACTTTGCCAATTTCGTGGAAATGGACCGGATGTTGTTGATGGGAAAGAAGTCTCACCTGCTGATGTCGCTCGCCTTGGTCGCTACCTTGATCACAGGCTGTTCCAGCACCAAACCCAAGGTACCCGACGAACCGCCGGAGACCCTGTACCAGAAAGCACGCCTCAAACTGGACGTTGGCAATTACGTGCAAGCCACTGAATTGCTTGAGGCTTTGGACTCTCGCTACCCGTTCGGCGCCTACTCCAACCAGGTGCAGCTTGACCTCATCTATGCCTACTACAAGCAGGATGATACCGCTCAGGCGATCGCCAATATCGACCGTTTTATCCGCCTCAATCCGGCGCACAAGAACATCGATTACGTCTTCTACATGCGCGGCCTGACCAACATGGCAGCGGATTACAACTTCTTCCAGAGCCTCTTTGGCATCTCCCGCGATGACAAAGACCCGGCCTATGCCCGCCAGGCATTCCAGGACTTCAAGACCCTGTTGCAGAACTACCCCAATAGCGTCTATGCCGCCGATGCCCGTGCCCGCATGATTGGCCTGAAGAATCGTCTTGCTCGATATGACCTGAGCGTGGCCGAGTATTACGTGAAGCGTGATGCACTGGTCGCGGCCGCCAACCGGGCCAAGCTGATCGTCGAGACCTACCCCGACACAGCCGAAACCGAGAAGGCGCTGGAGATCATGGTTGAGTCTTACGACACCCTGAAGATGCCGCAGTTGGCCAAGCATGCCCGCGAAGTGCTGGCCAAGAACTACCCGGAGAACCGCCTCGGCCGTAGCTGAGTGATACGGATAAACCGGTAACAAAAAACCGATGCCAAGGCATCGGTTTTTTTATCTCTACGATCCACCAATCTGGCTGGGTTAAGGCCCTGTAACCCACTGCGATAAAAGCCCCCACACCCCATCCATCCCATTCATTAGCCACCTGCGTGATGGCAGCATCGTGAAGTACTGCTTATCACCTCAGGCTGCAAACCCGCTGCCAGCCTGACACTAAACCGGCAAGAGCGGAACCGTCACCACACGGCCATATTGCCTCATACAGTGCCCCTGAATGGGAATAGATGGCTTAATGGCACTGTAATCCTGTCACCAGAGTCAGCAGTTGCCCCTTGTCCGAGCGCAGAGCGGTCTGGGCCAGCAACTGATAGGGAATCCCCTCCAGCAACTGCCCCCGCTCCCCGGCTGTACCATTGACCAACACGGCATCAAACCGGGTATCACGACAGGCAATCACATTCCTCACCGTCTCCCTGTCCAGATTCGCTACCCGCATCTCTTCATAGGCAGAGAGCAGACCAAGCTCCGTCTCCCCCAATCGCCAGCCAGCAATGCGGTCCCGCGTCTTGGGCGGGCTCCTATCAAGCAACAGGGCCATCTTTCCCGATACCCCCTTGGCGGCATCGATCAAGGGGTAAACCAGTGTAAAAGTGAGCAGAAAGATGATCGCTACCGAGCTGGCGACATGAATGGCTCCATGTACTTCCTTGCGCCGCAACAATAGCTCCAGCGCTATCACGAACAGGGTAATCGCGGGAATGTAACGCCACCCCAGCTTGCCGGCGATGTGGAGCACATCTGCCGGAATATGGCTGGTACCTGGTACTGAAGGGCCGAGCAGAGGGGTCCCAGTAACCACGACACAAAACAGCAGCATGAAACAGAGCCATCCCCGACCATAGCGAGCCGTCCATCCCGGCCAGTTCAGGCTGACCTGACCCAACATGATGGCAAATACCGGCAACAACGGAAAAAGGTAGAGGGTACGCTTGGTGGATGAGAGGGTTAACAGCACAAGTGTTCCTACTGCCCAGCACAACAGAAATATTCGCTCACGACTCCAGCGTCGCTGTTTTATGGTTTGCCAACCCCAATAGAAAATGAATGGCAACCAGGGGATGGTATACTCAGCCATCCCCCATAAATAATAGAGATAGGCCCCTTTCTTGATATGGCCGAGTTCGGTAGAGGTGCCTGTCAGGCGGCCAACCTGATTCTGCCAGAACCACTCATCCCATAAGGCATCGCCATCAACATGATTAATTAATTCACGGATCCATGCTGCCACTGGCAATATAAAACAGAGCAGTATCAACAGATGCTGCCAGATAAATTCGGGCAGTTTTTTGTCGATGGCGGCACATCTTGCAGCGAAGAAGAATAGCGGGAGCCAGCCAAAAAACACTGTCAGCGGCCCGATAGGACCTTTTGCCATAAAACAGCCCGCCAGCCCTATTCCAGCCAATATCGCCATCCACCAACGGCGTGCAAGGTAATATTCTGAAAATGCCCAGAGGGTAAATATGACAAAGAAGGCGAGCGCACTGTCCGTTCTGATCCAGTGCGTGTTGATAATAAATCCCTCCATGGTGCCCAGTGCGATGACCGACCAGAGTGCCGCAGACCTGTTGCCAAGCAGGCGATAGGCCAGCAGGCCGGTAAAAAGCAGCATACCCGCCGCCCAGACCACGCCCGCCAACCGCAGGCTATTGGTCACCCCCAGCCAGGATTCAAACCCATCAAGAAACGGCAGAGCGGCCATGTAAAAGAGTGGTGGCTTCTCGACAAAGCTGCGCCCGCCAAGGGTTGGTACCACCCAGTCACCACTGCGATACATCTCGAGTGCAATAGCCGCTTCGCGAGGTTCATCAGGTGTCCAGAGCTGATGGTCAAACTGGCCAGACAGCAGCACCAGTGCAACCAGCAGCAACATCCAGCAGAGAGTGCGCTGCGAAATATCAGCACTCTGCATGGCTCATCCCTTCTGCAATGGTCTCCCCACGCCCGATGGCATAGTAGGAAAAACCCAGCCCCTTCATCTTGAGCGGATCGTAGAGATTGCGACCATCGACGATGAGGGGGTGCGCCAGCATCTTCCTGATCTGGGCAAAATCGGGCGCCTTGAACTCGTTCCACTCGGTACAGATGACCAACGCATCCGCCCCCGCCAGCGCCGCCTCCCTGGTCCCCATCAGCGACAGCTCGGGCTGGCAACCATAGATACGCTGGGCCTCCTTCATCGCCACCGGATCGAAGGCCTGCACCCGCGCCCCCTCCTGCCACAGCGCCTCCATCAGCACCCGACTCGGCGCTTCGCGCATGTCATCGGTATTGGGCTTGAAGGCGAGTCCCCAGATGGCAATGGTCTTGCCTACCAGCGACTCGCCCTGCTCGTGAAAGTGGCAGGCCAGGGTGTCGAAGAGCTTGAACTTCTGCCGCTCGTTGACCCGCTCCACCGCACGAATAAGCGGCGTGTCGTAGTCGAGGGCCGCTGCAGTCGCCAGAAATGCCCTCACATCCTTGGGGAAACAGGACCCGCCATAACCACAACCGGGATAGATAAACTGATAGCCGATACGCTGGTCGGCACCAATCCCCTGCCGCACCAGCTCGATATCCGCACCGACCCGCTCGGCCAGTCCAGCCATCTCGTTGATAAAGCTGATCTTGGTGGCCAGCATGCAGTTGGCGGCATACTTGGTCAGCTCGGCACTGCGAACATCCATAAACAGAATGCGGTCGTGATTGCGATTGAATGGCTCATACAACTCACGCATGACGGCTCTTGAGCGCTCCTTACCGGTGCCGATGACGATGCGATCCGGACGCTGGCAATCACGGACGGCCGCCCCCTCTTTGAGAAACTCGGGATTGGAGACCACATCGAACTCGAACTGCTTGCCAAGCTCGGCCTGCTGCTCCATGACCCAGTGGAATACCTTGTCTGCCGTACCGACCGGCACGGTGGATTTGTTGACGATGATCACCTCATCTGAACGATGCTGGGCAATCGATCTCGCCACCGCCCTGACGGCGCTCAGATCGGCCGAACCATCCTCATCAGGGGGCGTACCGACGGCGATAAATTGCACGTCACCGTGGGTAACCGCCATGGGAATATCCGTGGTGAATGTCAGCGAGCCATTTTGCAATGTCTGGTGTAATAACACATCCAGTCCCGGCTCATATATTGGTAATTCGCCATGGGATAATCTATTTATTTTATCTGCATCAAGATCGATACAGACAACTTGATGTCCCACGTCAGCCAATACAATTGCCTGTACCAGTCCAACATAACCACTGCCAAATACTGTGATATTCATAACAACCTTCCCATAATGCGTAATGATGGAAACTTTACATCCTTTACCCAATTGCACTATGGGCAATTTGTAACAAGCAGTGTCAATTTGAACGACAACCAACCCGTTCAGCAACAGCTGATAATTCTGGTTGTGAACCCAGGCAAATGGCTAAACACCAACCCAAAACAAAACCAAGCAATTTTTTGTTACGAGATATTTCCATATTAACTTACATCACCAAAGCGGCAGTAATTGTTACCAAGTGTTGCTGTGCGCTTGAATAAAAACTCGTTATTCAGCTACTTTCAAAATATATCGAGCAATCTCGACACTTTCCCCAGGCATATTTCCAGTGAAAATCGGTAATGCCGATTTTCATCGTCATTTTATTTTTTGCGACATTAAGACCGGAGTCGTATGAAAGACTTTCTGCCATTCTCAAAGCCTGCCATGGGCGAGGCCGAGATCCGTGCCGTCAGCGAGGTGCTGCAATCGGGATGGATCACCACGGGTCCGAAAAATCATGAGCTGGAGCAGCGTTTCTGCGAGACCTTTGGCTGCCAGCATGCGGTCGCGCTCTGCTCCGCGACCGCGGGCATGCATGTCACCCTGATGGCGCTGGGGATTGGCCCGGGTGACGAGGTGATCACCCCCTCCCAGACCTGGGTCTCCACCATCAACATCATCACCCTGCTGGGGGCCACCCCGGTCTTTGTCGATGTGGACAGGAATACTCTGATGGTCAGCGTCGACCAGATAGAACCACTCATCACCCCCAACACCCGGGCCATCATCCCGGTCCACTACGCAGGGGCACCGGTCGACCTCGACCCCATCCTCGCCCTAGGTAGCCAGCACGATATTCCAGTTATCGAAGATGCCGCCCATGCAGTCGGCACCCGCTATCGCGCGCGCTGGGTCGGGGAAACCGGCACCGCCATCTTCTCCTTCCACGCCATCAAAAATCTTACCTGTGCCGAGGGAGGCATGCTGGTGACCGATGACCAGGTGCTGGCCGACAAGGCTCGCATGCTGAAATTCCACGGCCTGGGGGTCGATGCCTTCGACCGCATGACGCTGGGACGCAAGCCGCAGGCGGAGGTGCTCATGCCGGGCTTCAAATACAACCTGGCCGACATCAACGCCGCCATCGCTCTGGTGCAGCTGGCCCGACTGCCCGAGCTCAATGCCAAGCGGGTCGAGCTGGTGTCTCGCTACCATGAACGTCTGGCCAACCTGCCGCTGGCACCGCTTGCCATCCCCACCTACCCCCATCTGCATGCCTGGCACCTCTTCATGGTGCGGGTCAACCCCGAGCAGTGCGGCCTCAATCGCGATCAGCTGATGCAGGCGCTACAGGAGCGAGGCATCGGCAGTGGCCTGCATTTTCGCGCTGCACACACCCAGAAGTACTACCGGGAGCGCTATCCGGATCTTTCGCTACCCAACACAGAGTGGAACTCGTCACGGCTCTGCACCCTGCCCCTCTTCCCCGACATGACGCTCTCCGACGTGGATCGGGTCGTGGCAGCCCTGACCGACATACTGGAGTAACAATACGTGAACCATAACGACATCAAACGGGTCTCAGTCATCATCCCCATCTACAACGAGGAGGCGAGCCTGCCGGAACTGCTGCAACGGGTGACCGACACCTGCGAGCAGCTGAGCCAGGATTACGAAGTGATCCTGATCGACGACGGCAGCAATGACCGATCCGCCACCATCATCAGCGAAGCCGCCAATCGCGAAGGGAGCAAGCTGGTCGCCGTGCTGCTCAACCGCAACTATGGTCAGCATGCCGCCATCATGGCGGGCTTCGAGACGGCAACTGGGGATCTGGTGATCACTCTGGATGCGGATCTGCAGAACCCGCCGGAAGAGATCCCGCGGCTGGTCGCCACCGCCATGGAAGGGTATGACGTGGTCGGCACCATCCGCCGAAACCGGCAGGATTCATGGTTTCGCAAGACGGCCTCGCGCTTTATCAACAAGTCGGTACAAAAGGCGACCGGCGTCCAGATGAGCGACTACGGCTGCATGCTGCGCGCCTATCGCCGCCACATCATCGACGCCATGCTCTGCTGTCAGGAGCGCAGCACCTTCATCCCCATCCTGGCCAACAGCTTTGCCCGCCGTACCACAGAGCTGGAGGTGGGCCACGCCGAGCGGGCCCACGGCGAATCCAAATACGGCCTGATGCACCTCATCAACCTGATGTACGACCTGGTCACCTGCATGACCACGGCCCCGCTGCGCCTGCTCAGCATCGTTGGCAGCGTGGTGGCGGGGATCGGCTTCATCTTCTCGATCCTGCTGCTGCTGCTGCGCATGTTACTGGGTGCCGACTGGGCAGCAGATGGCGTCTTCACCCTGTTTGCCATTCTCTTCACCTTTGTCGGCGTACAGCTGATCGGGATGGGACTGCTGGGTGAGTACATAGGCCGAATGTATACCGATGTGCGCGCCCGTCCCCGCTACTTCATTCACCAAATCGTTCGCTCCACCCCGGATGCTTCGCAACAGGAAACTCAATCATGAACGTTGTCGTCTTTGCCTATCACGATATCGGCTGCACCGGTATCGAGTCCCTGCTTCAGGCCGGCTATCAGATCCAGGCGGTCTTTACCCACGCCGACGATCCGGGCGAGAACCGCTTCTTCGACTCGGTCGCCCAGCTCTGTGCCGAGCACGACCTGCCGGTCTTCTCCCCCGAAGACGTAAACCATCCGCTCTGGATTGAGCGCATTCGCGAGCTGGCACCGGAGGCCATCTTCTCCTTCTACTACCGCAACATGCTCAAGCAGGAGATCCTCGATATCCCGACCGTCGGGGCCTTCAACCTGCACGGCTCCCTGCTGCCCGCCTATCGCGGCCGCGCCCCCATCAACTGGTGTCTGGTCAACGGCGAGACCGAGACCGGCATCACCCTGCACCGGATGACGGCCAAACCCGATGCCGGCGATATCGTCGCCCAGCAGGCGGTGGCCATTGCCGACGACGACACGGCGCTGACCCTGCATGGCAAGGTACGCCAAGCTGCCCATGCCCTGCTGGAAGGTGAACTGGTCAAACTCAAACGCGGGGAGAGCCGCTTCACCCCACAGGACGACAGCAAGGCGAGCTACTATGGCCGCCGCACCCCGGCCGATGGCGAACTGCACTGGCACCGCCCGGCCCGCGAGCTCAACAATCTGGTACGCGCCGTCACCCAGCCCTATCCGGGGGCCTTCAGCTTTGCCGGCGATCGCAAGCTGACGGTCTGGAAGGCGCGGCCGCTGGCGCTCCAGAGTAACCAGCAGCCGGGCACCATTCTCTCCCACGACCCGCTGCGCGTGGCCTGTGGTGAAGGAGTGCTGGAGATCCTGGCCGGTCAGGCCGAAGGGGGGCTCTATGTACGCGGCGCCCAACTGGCCCGCGAACTGGGGCTGGTCGAAGGAATGAAGATCGGCGCCAAGGCGAGCAATGCCCTGCGCAAGGCGCGCCTGACCCGGGTGCTGATCCTCGGCGTCAACGGCTTTATCGGCAACCACCTCACCGAGCGTCTGCTCAAGGATGGCGGCTACGAAGTGTATGGCCTCGACATCGGCTCCAGCGCCGTGGATCGCTTCATCGGCCACCCCAACTTCCACTTCGTGGAGGGGGACATCAGCATTCATACCGAGTGGATCGAGTATCACATCAAGAAGTGCGACGTGATCCTGCCACTGGTGGCCATCGCCACCCCCATCGAGTACACCCGTAACCCGTTGCGGGTGTTCGAGCTCGATTTCGAGGAGAACCTCAAGATCGTCCGCTACTGCGTCAAGTACAACAAGCGCATCATCTTCCCCTCCACCTCCGAGGTATACGGGATGTGTGACGATCACAGCTTCGACGAGGATGAATCCCGCCTCATCGTCGGCCCCATCAACAAGCAGCGCTGGATCTACTCCGTCTCCAAGCAGCTGCTGGATCGGGTCATCTGGGCCTACGGCAAGAAAGAGGGGCTCAACTTCACCCTGTTCCGCCCCTTCAACTGGATGGGGCCGCGCCTCGACAGTCTGGACTCCGCCCGCATCGGCAGCTCTCGCGCCATTACCCAGCTCATTCTCAATCTGGTGGACGGTACCCCGATCCAGCTGGTGGATGGCGGCGCCCAGAAGCGCTGCTTTACCGATATCGAGGATGGCATCGAAGCCCTGTTCCGCATCGTCGAGAACAAGGGCGATCGCTGCAACGGCCAGATCATCAACATCGGCAACCCGGATAACGAGGCGAGCATTCGCGAGATGGCGGAGGTGCTGCTCGCCAAGTTCGATGCCCACCCGCTGCGTGACCACTTCCCGCCGTTCGCCGGCTTCAAGCTGGTGGAGAGCAAGTCCTTCTACGGCGACGGCTATCAGGATGTCTCTCACCGTCGTCCGAGCATCCGCAATGCCCGCAAGCTGATCGACTGGGAACCGACCATCGAGATGGAAGAGACCATCGGCAAGACGCTGGACTTCTTCCTGCAAGGGGCGGTCACCACAGGAGTCGAGCATGACTGAAGTGGGTCTGCGGATCGACGTCGATACCTTCAGGGGGACCCGTGACGGGGTTCCCCACCTGCTGCAGCTGCTCGACCGGCATCAGGTGAAGGGGAGTTTCTTCTTTTCGGTCGGTCCCGACAACATGGGGCGCCACCTGTGGCGCCTGCTCAAGCCCCGCTTCCTGCTCAAGATACTGCGTTCCAACGCAGCATCTCTGTATGGGCTCGATATCCTGCTGGCCGGCACCGCCTGGCCCGGCAAGCCAATCGGCAAAGAGCTGGGCTCCCTGATGCGCGACACCGACAGCGCCCGTCACGAGGTGGGGCTGCACGCCTGGGATCACCACGGCTGGCAGGCCAACACCGGTCGCTGGGACGAGGCCGAGCTGATCCGCCAGACCCGGCTCGGAGTCGATGCCCTGAGCGAGATCCTGGGGCGCGAAGTGGATTGCTCCGCAGCAGCAGGCTGGCGAGCCGATCCGCTCACCACCCAGGCCAAGGAGCAGTTCGGCTTTCGCTACAACAGCGACTGCCGCGGCTGCGGCCTGTTCCGCCCCATTCTGGAGGATGGACGGCCCGGCACCCCGCAGATCCCGGTCAACCTGCCCACCTTCGACGAGGTGGTGGGGCATCAGGTGACGGTCGACGGTTTCAACCACTTCCTGCTGGAGCAGCTGACCGCCACACCGCAACAGGGCCCCCATGTCTACACCATCCACGCCGAGGTGGAGGGGATCGTCATGGCGGATCAGTTCGATGCCCTGCTCGGCGAAGCCAAAGCGCGTGGCATCCGTTTCGTCCCCCTTGGCGAGCTGCTCCCGTCCGACCCGACTCAACTACCGACCGGTCACCTGCTGCGCGGCACCCTGCCGGGACGTGAAGGGTGGCTCGGCTGCAAGGCAGCCCCATGAACCCGCTCACCAGATTGCAACCGAGGATCTCATGAAGATGACCCGATGGGCCCTGCCCCTTTTCTTTCTGCTCTTTTACCTGCTGCCGCTCAACCAGCGGATGCTGTGGAGCCCGGACGAAAACCGTTACGCCGAAATCAGCCGGGAGATGGTCACCACGGGTGACTGGGTGGTGCCCCACTTCCTCGGCCTGCGCTACTTCGAGAAACCCATCGCCGGTTACTGGTTCAACAGCCTCAGCCAGCTGATGTTCGGCGAGAGCAACTTTGCCGTCCGCTTCGCCTCGGCCGCCTCGACCGGGCTGAGCGCGTTGCTGGTCTTCTGGTTTACCCTCCAGCTCTGGCAGTGCCGGCGCAAGGCGTGGTTCGCCAGCCTCATCTATCTCTCGACCCTGATTGTCTACGGCATCGGCACCTACAGTGTGCTGGATGCCATGGTGACCCTCTGGCTCAACGCCGCCATGGTGAGCTTCTACCTCATCCGGCAGGAGGGGCCACCCGGTCGCAGGATGGCGGGCTATCTGCTATTTGGTCTCGCCTGCGGCATGGGCTTTCTCACCAAGGGGTTCATCGCGCTGGCGGTACCGGTGATCGTGCTGGTCCCATATATGCTGACCCGGGGACGCCTGCTCGAGCTGGTGCGCTTCGGGCCGCTGGCCATCCTGAGCGCCGCCCTGCTGGCCGCCCCCTGGGCCATCGCCATTCATCAGCGGGAGCCGGACTACTGGCACTACTTCTTCTGGATTGAGCACATCCAGCGTTTCGCCTCGGAAGATGCCCAACACAAATCCCCCTTCTGGTACTACCTGCCGATGGGACTGCTCGGCACCCTGCCCTGGCTGGGACTACTGCCGGGAGCATTCCGACAAGGGTGGCAGGAGCGCAAGGTAGGTCCGCAGACTCTCTATTTGCTGGCCTGGCTGGTACTGCCCTTCATCTTCTTCAGCATCGCCAAGGGCAAGCTGCTCACCTATATTCTGCCCTGCTTCGCCCCGCTGGCCATCCTGCTCGCCAACAGCGCGGTCAATGCCCTGAAGGAGGGACGGGATCAGCCATTTCGCCTCAACGCCTGGATCAACGGCCTGTTTGGCCTGATCTGCGTGGGAGTGCTGGCGGTACTGGCCTTCTCGCCGCAACATGCGGTCTACGGCCGCCACGAGATGGGCAAGCTGGCCATCGCCATGGCCATCTTCGTCGGCTGGTCGCTGCTTGGCTTTATCCAGCTGGTAGCCCCCGCCCGTAGCTGGCAGCTGAGTGCATTCTGTCCCATGGTGCTGGCCATCGCCCTGCCGCTGGCGCTGCCGTTATCGCTGGTGGACTCCAAACTGCCCGAGCACTTCATCAAGGCCAACCGGGAGATCCTGATGGAGTCCCACACCCTGCTGGCCAACGAGGTGGGTACCGCCTCCTCCATCGCCTGGGAGACCAAACGCAGCGAGGTCAACCTGCTCGATAGCATGGGTGAGCTGAGATATGGCCTTGACTATCCCGATGGCAAGGGGCGCTACATCACGCAAGAGGAGTTCCCGAACTGGCTGGCACAGGCACGCAAGAAGGGGCAGGTAGCCCTGTTGCTGCGCACCAATGATGACGAGGAGATCGCTGCGCTGCCTCCGGCAGACCAGACCATCCGCAGTCACCGCTTCACTCTGCTCGTCTACCACGGGAGTCGCTGATGGATATCCTGCTCCTCCTGCTGGTCAGCCTCCTCACCAGTGCGGGACAGATGCTGCAAAAGCAGGCGGTCATCAGCTGGCAACGCACACCGCACGACCACTGGCAGAAGCTCGCTTCCCCCTGGTTTCTGGGGAGCGTTGCAGCCCTTGGCAGCGGTATGCTGCTCTGGATCTACCTGCTACAGCGGCTGCCACTGAGCATGGCCTACCCCATGCTCAGCCTCAATCTGGTGCTGGTGATGCTCGGCTCGCGCCTCTTTTTCCGCGAGCCGGTGAGCAGCCGCAACTGGCTGGGGGCTGCCGCCATCATCGTCGGCGCCCTGTTGTTGGGAGGTCTGCTATGAAGGGTTATCTCTACGTACTGGGCAGCATAGTGCTGGTGACGGTGGCGCAACTCTGCATGAAGTGGGGGGCAATCAGCCTCCCTGAGTGGCAAGCCGATCCCGCCGTGATGCTGGCTCACCCCCTGCCGCTCCTCACCATCGCCATCGGCATCCTCTGCTACGGGCTGTCGCTGCTCTGCTGGCTGGCGGCGCTGCACTCGACGCCGCTCAATATCGCCTACCCGCTGCTCAGCACCAGTTACGGGCTGGTCTATCTGCTGGCGGTGAGCATGCCGGCCTTTGCCGAACCGCTGGTGGCGAGCAAGGCGGCAGGCGTTGCGCTTATCTTCTTCGGCGCAGTGCTGGTCGGCAGCAAACCTGCGGCAAGCAAGCCGGAGCGGCAGACTCCCCCTGCCGGTTCCTGACAAAGGGCAAGGTTAAGCGAAAAAAGAGGCGGCACCCTGTGCCGCCTCTTGTCACTGTCAGGTTGGCCTGCCCCCCTTTATTTGGCGACGTTACCCGCCACGTTCAGGGCATCCCAGGTGCGGGAGAAGGGCGGCGCATAGGCAAAGTCCAGCATGCCGAGCTGCTCGGTGGTCACTCCCATGGTGATGGCCACCGCCAGCGCGTCGATGCGGTGGACCGCCCCCTTGCGACCGAGGATCTGACCACCCAGCAGCCGCTTGCTGCCCGCCTCATAGACCAGCTTGACATGAATGTCGGACTGACCCGGACAGTAGTTGGTGTGGCACTTGTCCTTGATCACCACGGTGCGATAGTCGATACCCATCGCCTTGGCTTCCTGCTCGGAGAGGCCGGTACGACCCGCCTCCAGCCCCAGCACCTTGAGCGCCGCAGAACCGAGGGTACCCGGGAACTCCTGCTCGGCACCCGCCAGGTTCTCGCCCACCATGCGCCCCAGCTTGTTGGCGATGGTGGCGAGCGGTACATAGACCTGCTGCTGCTTCACGCTGTGCCAGACGCTGGCACAGTCACCGGCCGACCAGACGTTGGCCAGCGAGCTGCGCCCCTGCCGATCTACCTTGATGGCGCCGTTGCCGAGTCGCTCGATGCCGGTATCGGCCAGAAACTCGGTGTTGGGCTTGACCCCGGTGCAGACCACCACGATATCGGCCTCGTACTCGCCCTGGCTGGTACGCACGCCGGTCACCCGGCCATCCCCCAGCAGCGCTTCGACCCGCTCACCAAGATGGAGAGAGACTCCCTGCTCGCGCAGCTCGGTTTCGATGTGCTGGGTGATCTCGCCATCAAACGCATCGGAAATAACCCGATCCGCCAGCTCGATAAGACGCACCTCCTTGCCCTGATGTACCAGCGCCTCGACCACCTCCAACCCGATAAAGCCGGAACCGATCACCACGGCGCGGCGATTGCTCTTGTCTTGTACCGCAGCTTTGAGCGCCAGTCCGTCGGCCATCCGGCGCAGACCGAATACCCCCTCCTGCTGCAAGCCGGGGATGGGTGGCATCACTTCGCGGGCGCCGGTGGCGATCATCAGCCGATCGTAGCGATCGGTGAAGGTGTCGCCGTTGTGCTCCACCTGCAGGGTCTGGGCAGTTGCGTCAACGCTCAATACCCGATGGCCAATCTTGACCTCGATACCCTTGGCAGCGAACTGCTCGGGGGTGAACTCGGCCATGTAACCGGGCTCCTGAAACTCGTCACCGACGAAGTAAGGCAGGCCGCAGGCACCGAAAGAGATCACCTCGGAGGCCTCATACACCACGATGTCGGCATCTTTGGCCAGACGGCGCGCCTTGGCCGCCGCACTCATACCGGCGGCTTCACCACCGATGATCAGAATTCTCATAGTTTTTCCTCTCAATGGCGCAGGGAGGGCATGCCCTCCCTGCGGTCTATGACGGGAAAGAGTCGCCCCTTTCCACGGGCAGATCAACCGACAGCAAATCAGACGGTGGACTCTTCGCCGTCCAGACTCACTTCGTGATCGCTGTTGAACACATGCATGTCGGTCTCGCCCATCAGGCGGCTGGTGACCGTCCCTGCGGTGATGGAGCCGGAAACGTTGAGCGCGGTACGGCCCATGTCGATCAGCGGCTCGATGGAGATGAGCAGACCGGCCAGCGCCACCGGGAAGTCCAGCGCGGAGAGCACGATCAGCGCGGCAAAAGTGGCGCCACCGCCAATGCCGGCCACCCCGAAGGAGCTGACGGTGATGATGGCGATCAGGGTCATGATAAAGCCGGGATCCATCGGGTTGACCCCGACGGTCGGGGCAATCATCACGGCCAGCATGGCCGGATAGATACCGGCACAGCCGTTCTGGCCGATGGTGGAACCGAAGGAGGCGGCGAAGTTGGCGATCCCCTCCGGAATACCCAGCGACTTGGTCTGGGTCTGCACGTTCATCGGAATGGAGCCCGCACTGGTGCGCGAGGTGAAGGCAAACGCCAGCACCGGAGTGATCTTCTTGAGGAAGCGCAGCGGGTTGATGCCGACCATGCTCACCAGCAGCAGGTGCACGACAAACATGATGGCGATGGCGCCGTAAGAGGCCATCACAAAGCTGAGCAGGTTGAGGATGTCAGCATAGTTGGAACCGGAGACCACCTTGGACATCAGCGCCAGCACGCCAAACGGGGTCAAGCGCAGCACCAGGGTCACCATTCGCATCACGATGGCATGAGCCACAGCCACGAAGTGGCTGAAGCTGGCGAAAATCTCCGGCTTCTTGCGGGCGATGCCGGTGGCAGAGAGGCCGATGAAGATGGAGAAGATCACCACGGCGATGGTGGAGGTCTTGCGCGCGCCAGTCATGTCGAGGAAGGGGTTGGCCGGAATAAACTCAAGCATCATCTTGGCGAAAGACATGCTCTCGACGCTGCCGAGGGTGGTCTGCAGCGCGGCGCCCCGGGCGCTCTCGGCGGCACCGGAGGTGAGCCCTTCAGCGGTCAGGCCAAACAGGTTGGACATCAGGATGCCCGCCCCGGCGGCGATGGCGGTGGTGAAGATCAGCACGCCTATGGTCATGGCGCTGATCTTGCCCAGCGCAGTGCCGCCATTGAGCTTGAGGATGGCGCTGATGATGGAGACCATGATGAGCGGGATGATGATCATCTGCAGCAGCTTCACATAGCCGCTACCCACGATATCCAGATAGTCGATGGTCTGAACAATGACGGGCGAACCTGCACCGTAAAGCAGTTGCAACGCGGCGCCGAACAGAATACCGAGCCCCAGACCGGCAAATACCCGGCGGGTGAAGCTCACATGTTTTTCCTGTAACCGGTAGAGAAAGAACAGCAAGATGGCGGCGATGGCCAGATTGCCGATAACGCTAAATGTCATGGTATGACTCCCCAAAAAGCGGGCTTGCGCCCGAGAAACAAGAGCAAGCGCCATGCTTGCCCTGGCAACCGTGTCAGACGGTCTGCGCCGTCGTGACAAGAACAAGGGGGTCTATCGCCCCCTTGTCACAGATTCACTGCTTCTGCTGTTTCGCTCGCATGATGTTGATGATTTCGATGTCGGTATCCAGCATCCCCTCTTTGGAGAGGCGGCCCAGATTGGCGATGGTCTGGTCCACATCATCGGAAACGATCCCCTCGCTCTGGGGGACATGCAGGTTGTTGATGGCCATCAGCGAAGACTTTACCGCCGCCGAGGTGGAGGTGGAGACCTTCATGGAGCAGGCGCTGCCCGCGCCGTCGCAGATGATGCCAGAGACATCGCCAATCATGTTGTTGATGCAGTGGCTGATCTGCTGATACTGGCCGCCCAGCAGCCAGGTGATGGCGGCACCGGCACCCATGGCGGCGGTACTGGCGGCGCAGAGGGCCGACAGCTTGTTCTGATAGGTCTTGATGTAGATGGCCACCAGATGGCTCATCACCAGTGCCCGGGTCAGCTGCTCGTCGCTCGCCTTGAGGAAGCGGGCGGCCGCGACCACCGGCATGGTGGCGGCAATGCCCTGATTTCCGGAACCGGAGTTGGACATGGCGGGCAGCATGGCACCATCCATCCGCGCATCGGAGGCGGCGGAGGAGAGGCGCATCGCCAGGGTCATCAGGTCATCGGAGAGCAGCTTGCGCTCCACCTGTTCGGTGAGGATCTTGCCGATCTTCAGGCCGTAACCCTGCAACCCTTCATCTGCCAGCGCCTGATTCATGGTGGCGGCCTCGCGGATAAAGTCGATCTCCGCCAGCGGCACTTCCAATGCAAAATCGACGATCTCCCGCAGGGTCATGGTCGGTTTGGCGGATTTGGCTGGCTGGATCTGCACGCCGGGGGCACTGGCCTGCTCCATCAGAACCTCGCCATCCTTCTCCATCAGGATGATACGGGTGTGGTCGGTGCAGATCACCACCCGGGCACTATGGCCTTCAACTTCGGCCAGCACCTCGGCGTAGAGCACATCCGGTACATCCTTCACATCCACCTTGATGGCGGGCAGCAGCGCCTTGGCCGCTTCCACCTGTTCTGGTGTGAGGGTCTTGAGCACCTCCAGCCCGGCATCGGGATTGCCCCCTGTTATACCGACCGCAGCGGCTACCGGCAGGCCGATCATGCCGGTGCCCGGCACCCCGACTCCCATGCCGTTCTTGAACAGATTGCCACTGACCCAGACGCTGATGCGGGTCGGGGTCTCCCCCAGCAGCTTGCGGCAGTTGGCTGCCGCCAGCGCCACCGACATCGGCTCGGTGCAGCCCAGGGCCGGCACCACTTCACGCTTGAGCAGGGTAACAAAGTCGGTCCATTGTGGTTTCATCTGTGCATTCTCATCTTGGTAGTGCAATACCTGTCATCGCCACAGGCAACAGCATGGTAAAAAAGGGTGACACTGGGTCAACATCAAGCAGGAACGCGTCGCCGTGGCGTCGCGAGAGAGGTGGCCGTCTGATGACAGCCCATACCAATCAACTTAATTTGATTTTAATATCAATAAAATCAAATTAAGTTGCGCAACATCGCTTTTTCAGCGCCATTATGCCCATCTTTTAACAAAGCGCGACAAATTGTGATGTAACGCACAGACGGAGGGGCTGCCTAGAGATGGTAGCGGGCCAGTAGTTGCTTGTAGGCAGCAGTTTTTTTGAATGCCTTGAGGGTGGAAGAAAAGCGGATGGCCAGCTGGTCGTGGCCTGGCTTGTGGGTAAACGCGAGGAAATTGCGGTTGTCGTCGGTCAGCAGGCGCATGCCATGATCCACCTGATCCTGCAGCCCCTGAGTGTGCAGCAGATAGTGACCAACCCGTTCGTTGAGCACTACCCCGTCCAGCCGACCGGCCATCATCAGGTGGAGCTGCTTGACGGCATTCCCCTCCCCCGTCATCGGTACCCGTATCACCTCGGGATCGGTCAGAAAATCGGGGCTGTAGGCATAGTCTTCCTGAATACCTATCCGCAGACCTTTGAGATCGGAGAGCTGCCTGAAATCCACCGGGCGAGCTGCCGGATAGAAGAGCACTTCGCCGCTGTAAGAGAGCGGCTCTTCGGGGTAGTGAAGCCAGTGCTGGCGGGAAGGTTCAAAGAAGACGTCGACTACCGCATCCCCCTGCTTGAGACGGGCCTGCTGCAGAACCCGCTTCCAGGGCAGCACCCTGATTTCAGTGCGATAACCCATCTGGCGCAACACGGTACAGGCCAGATCGAGATCGGCGCCGGCCAGCTCGCCATTGTCACCACGCATCACATAAGGGGGCCACAGCTCGGTCAGCAGCGTCAGAGTCGGCGGCTCGTCTGTCGCCACAGCCGAACCAGCACCAAACAGGGAGGCCAGCAGCCAACCGTACAACCCGATCCTTCGCCAACCCTGACACCACATCATGGAGATCCCTCATGGTCCGTATGGATTGAGGATATACAAGGGATGAGCAATAAAAAAGGAGGCCGAAGCCTCCTTGATATCCAGTCTCTGAATGGCACTTACAGTGCTTTCAGGATTGCCTCGACGCTGGCCTTGGCATCGCCAAACAGCATCTGGGTATTCTCTTTGAAGAACAGCGGGTTCTGGACACCGGCGTAGCCAGTGTTCATGGAGCGCTTGAAGCCGATGACGTTCTGCGCTTTCCACACTTCCAGCACCGGCATACCGGCGATCGGGCTGCCCGGATCTTCCATCGCGGCCGGGTTGACGGTGTCGTTGGCACCAATCACCAGCACGGTGTCGGTATCGGCGAAGTCGTCGTTGATCTCGTCCATTTCCAGAACGATGTCATACGGGACTTTCGCTTCCGCCAGCAGCACGTTCATGTGGCCAGGCAGACGACCGGCAACCGGGTGGATACCGAAGCGCACCTTGACGCCACGATCACGCAGCTTCTGGGTGATTTCAGCCACCGGATACTGTGCCTGCGCCACCGCCATACCGTAGCCCGGGGTGATGATGACGGAGCTGGAGTTTTTCAGCAGGTCAGCCACTTCCTCGGCGCTGGTTTCGCGGTATTCGCCCATCTCCTGATCAGCCGTGGAGGCCACGCCATCGGAGCCGAAGCCACCGGCGATCACGGAGATGAAGGAGCGGTTCATCGCCTTGCACATGATGTAAGAGAGGATCGCACCGGAGGAACCCACCAGGGCACCGGTGACGATCAGCAGGTCGTTGGAGAGCATGAAGCCCGCCGCCGCCGCCGCCCAACCGGAGTAGGAGTTCAGCATGGAGACTACCACCGGCATGTCTGCGCCACCGATGGAGGCAACCAGATGCCAGCCGAAGGCGAAGGCGATCAGGGTCATCACCAGCAGGGCGAAGGTAGAGCCGCCCGCGTTGACGAAGTAGACCATCAGCGCCAGAGAAGCGACCACGGCCAGCAGGTTCAGCTTGTGGCGGTGCGGCAGCATCAGTGGCTTGGAGGAGATCAGACCGCGCAGTTTGCCGAAGGCAACCACGGAACCGGTAAAGGTTACGGCACCGATGAAGACGCCCAGGAAGATCTCGACCAGATGGATGTTCAGCATGGCGCCGGTCAGGTGCTCGACCTGGGCAACGCTGTTGGCCTGCTCGAACGCCGCACGGGCGGCTGCCAGAGTGGCATCCAGGTTGGAACCGACGGAGACGACCACCTCAGCAGGTGCAGAGGGGTGCAGATCGATGAAGCTGTTGAAGCCCACCAGCACCGCTGCCATACCCACGAAGCTGTGCAGCACGGCCACCAGCTCGGGCATCTCGGTCATTTCGACCTTGAGTGCCAGACGCACGCCGATGGCACCGCCGATCACCATGGCCAGAATGATCCAGTGAACACCACTGGTCTCCGGGTTGAATACGGTGGCGAGCAGGGCGATAGCCATACCCGCGATACCGAACAGGTTGCCATGCTTGGCCGTTTCTTGCTTCGACAGTCCCGCGAGACTGAGGATGAAGAGCACGGCGGCAACGATATAGGATGCTGTTACCAGTCCTTGAGACACGTTAAACCCCCTTAATCCTTACGGAACATCTTCAGCATGCGCTGAGTGACGGTGAAACCGCCGAAGATGTTGATACTGGCAATCAGCACGGCGATGAACGCCAGCGCGGTGACCAGGGTCGACCCTTGCCCGATCTGCAGCAGGGCACCGACCACGATAATGCCGGAGATGGCATTGGTGACCGACATCAGCGGCGTGTGCAGGGCGTGAGAGACGTTCCACACCACGTAATAACCGACCACACAGGCCAGGATAAATACGGTGAAGTGGGAGAGGAAGGCTGCCGGGGCAACGGACGCAATCCAGCCGAAGGCGGCGATGCCGAGAGCACCGAACACGAACTTCTTGTTGGAGGGCTTGGCCTCTTCCTTCTTGGCGGTCGGTTTGGCGGCGGCCGGTTTCTGCGGGGCGGCAGAGACGGAGATGGCGGGCGGCGGGAAGGTCACTTCACCGGCCTGGATCACCGTCATGTTGCGCTGAACCACGTCCTCGAAGTCGATGGCAACGTTGCCGTCCTTCTCCTTGCACATCAGCTTCATCAGGTTGACCAGGTTGGTACCGTAGAGCTGGGAGGATTGGGCAGGCAGACGGCCCGGCAGATCGGTGTAACCAATCACCTTGACGCCGTTGGCGGTGACATGCAGTTCACCCGGCACTGTGTATTCACAGTTGCCGCCAGCCTGAGCGGCCATGTCCACGATGACGGAGCCCGGCTTCATGCTGTCGACCATCTCTTTGGTGATCAGCTTGGGAGCCGGCTTGCCCGGGATCAGGGCGGTGGTGATGATGATATCCACCTCTTTGGCCTGCTGGGCGAACAGCTCCATCTCGGCCTTGATGAACTCATCGGACATGACTTTGGCGTAACCATCGCTGGATGCGCCGTCTTCGCCACCGAAGTCCAGCTTGAGGAATTCCCCACCCATGGATTCGATCTGCTCGGCCACTTCCAGACGGGTATCGAACGCACGCACGATGGCACCGAGGGAACCGGCCGTACCGATGGCGGCCAGACCGGCTACACCGGCACCGATCACCAGCACCTTGGCAGGCGGCACTTTACCGGCTGCGGTGATTTGACCGGTGAAGAAGCGACCGAACTGGTGCGCAGCTTCAACCACGGCGCGATAGCCACCGATGTTGGCCATGGAGGAGAGGGCATCGAGGGACTGGGCACGGGAGATCCGCGGCACCATATCCATCGCCATTACATTGATGTTGCGCTCGGACAGCTTCTTGACCAGCTCAGGGTTCTGGGCAGGCCAGATGAAGCTAATCAGAGTGGCGCCATCTTTAATTTGTGCGATCTCGGCATCGGTCGGCGCATTGACCTTGAAGATAAGGTCGGCTTGCCAGACATTCGGCACCACGCTGGCACCGGCAGCCTCGAAGGCGGCATCATCGAAGCTGGCCGACAGGCCTGCGCCGGTCTCGATGGCGACCTCGAAGCCGAGCTTTTTCAGCTGCTCGACGGTAGCCGGGGTCGCTGCGACCCGGGTCTCACCGGCGAGACTCTCTCTCGGTATTCCAATCTGCATGACTATTCCCTGATGGTTAATAAACAATCGCTGCCCAGTGTCTCACTTCTGACGAAACAAGACATGACCAAAGTGCAGGTCCAGGGCTCTTTGTTATGAAAATCAGTAGGCTTTACCTCAACCTCCTGTCATGGTCAGGCCCCCGCTTTTCAGGCGCGAAGGTGATTAGTATCAAATTTTGGAGTTTTATTACAACCGCAGTCCCGACGGCACTCGTACAGAATTCAGCCCATCCCTGGCTACGATTAAAAAAAACAAACCAAATTAGAGGCTTATACCAGTAAAAACGGCTGAAAAAAGTGATCCAACCAGTCAAAAAAAATGTTTTACCGGCCCTCTATCTTAGCGTTTTTTGTTCTTACGAAATCCGCTTTCGTCTCACTTCTCGCAGCGAAACGCCGAAAAGTAACATTTTCCCAACAAAAGCGGGGCCGCTCAGCCGCCAGATGGCGGGAGAGGGCCCCGGCAATTCAATCGTTTCGCCCGTTTGGCACCGATTGGAGGCCCTTACCAGGCCGCTTCATAAATATGCTGGCTCTGCACCAGATCGATATCGCCGTGCTCGCCGATGGCAGTCATACCGTGCTCCCCCAGCTTGCCGATCAGAGTGTCGATACCCAGATCTTTCAGACCGTAGTCGCGCAGTCGGGTCTTGACCCCCATCCGCTCGAAGAAGTCGCGGGTAGCGGCGATGGCATCGTCGATGCGCTCCGCTTCGCTGCCGCTGCTCAGACCCCACACCCGCTCTGCGTATTGCAGCAGCTTGGCATGCTTCTGTTTGCGCTTGGCCTGCAGCAGGGCGGGCAGCACCACCGCCAGAGTCTGGGCGTGGTCTAGGCCGTGCAGGGCAGTCAGCTCGTGACCCAGCATGTGGGTGGCCCAATCCTGCGGCACACCGGCGCCGATCAGGCCGTTCAACGCCATGGTGGCACTCCACATGATGTTGGCGCGCACCTCGTAGTTGTGCGGCTCGGCCAGCGCCTTGGGGCCCTCTTCGATCAGGGTCAGCAGCAAGCCTTCGGCGAAGCGATCCTGCACCTTGGCATTGACCGGATAGGTGAGGTACTGCTCAACGATGTGAACAAAGGCATCCACTACCCCGTTCGCCACCTGACGCTCGGGCAGGGTGTAGGTGAGCACCGGATCCAGCACGGCGAAGCGCGGCATCACGAACGGCGAGAAGAAGTGCACCTTGTCGCCACTGCTGCGACGGGTGATGACGGCACCCATGTTCATTTCGGAACCGGTCGCCGGCAGGGTCAGCACCGAGCCGAGCGGGATGGCGGAGCGCACTTCGCTACCGACGGTTTCGAGAATGTGCCAGGGATCCTTGGCCAGATCGTAGTGCGCGGCAGCGGCGATAAACTTGGTGCCATCGAGCACGGAGCCACCGCCAACGGCGAGCAGGAAGTCGACCCGCTCGGCACGGGCCAGCTCCACGGCCCCCATCAGGGTCTCGTAGGCCGGGTTCGGCTCGATGCCGCCAAATTCAAACAGGGTCATACCAGCCAGCTCGTTGCGGATCTGCTCCAGCAAGCCGCTGCGTACCACGCTGCCGCCACCGTAGGTGATCATGACGCGGGCGTCGCTCGGAAGCTGCTCGCGCAGCTGGGCGATCTGCCCTTGGCCGAACAGGATTTTGGTCGGGGTATGGAGAGTAAAGTTGTTCATCGACATTGCCTTCTTCTGATAGTCGGGGCGGCCAGGCCGCGAAATCGTGATTGCATTTTTCTCCAGAACCACTCTACCATCAAGACAACATCCTGCTTGATTCTTGCCTATTTCTACAAAGCAGCGAAAACCGGAACAGTCGAATCAAAGAGCACCCATGCAAAACCGTTACAGCGACCTCGCAACCAGATTGACCCGCCACGTCACCGCCCCCGGCATCACCCCATCACCGGTGAAACAGGTCAACCTCATCTATACCACCGAGCACCATGGCCGTACCCCGGTGCTCTACCAACCGCGGATGATCGTTATCCTGCAGGGACACAAGGTGGGTTATCTGGCGGATCAGGTGTTTCGCTACGACCCCAACCACTATCTGCTGATGACCCTGCCGCTGCCCTGCGAGTGCGAGTGCTTCGCCTCCCCCGAGCAGCCGCTTATCGGGTTTACCATCGAGATCGATCTGGTAACCCTGCAAGAGCTGCTGCTGGAGCTGGGCGATGCCCTGCCCGCCCCCGCGCCACAAAAGAGCGGCGTCCACTCGGTCCCCCTGTCGGAAACCATGTTCTGCGCTGCCGAGCGACTGATCGAGCTGATGGACAACCCGCTGCACGCCAGGGTGCTGGGACCGCAGACGGTGCGGGAGATGCTGTTCCACGCTCTCACCGAGGGGGGCGGCCCGGCGCTGCAGGCGCTCGCCAATCGCCACAACCATGTGGGCCAAATCGCCCGGGTGCTGCGTATGATAGAGTCCCGTTATGCCGACAACCTCACCATGGAGGAGCTGGCGCGAGAGGTGAACATGAGCGTCTCCGCCTTTCACCACCACTTCAAGGCGGTCACCGCTACCTCGCCGTTGCAGTACATCAAGTCGTTTCGCCTGCACAAGGCGCGAATGATGATGCTGCACGACGGCATCAAGGCGGGCACCGCGGCGGCCAGAGTCGGTTACGAGAGCAACTCCCAGTTCAGTCGGGAGTACAAGCGCTTCTTCGGCAGCACGCCGACGGATCAGGCCTCCCGCTTCCGGGATGGCCAGCTGCGCATCATCGAGGGATAACAAGAGAGGGATTACTTATGCGTTCACTGCTTTGCCTGTTCACCGCTTTACTGCTGACGGCCTGTACCGGGATTGCCGACGGCATTCGCCCCGTTACCGGCTTCCAGCTCGACCGTTATCTTGGCACCTGGTACGAAATCGCCCGCCTCGACCACAGTTTCGAGCGGGGGCTGGAGCAGGTGAGCGCCACTTACAGCCTGCGGGACGATGGCGGCGTCAAGGTGCTCAACCGCGGCAAGCAGAGCGATGGCAGCTGGCGCGAAGCCGAGGGCAAGGCCTACTTCGTCGGCAACCCAGACGAGGCGCGGCTCAAGGTGAGTTTCTTCGGCCCCTTCTACGGCGGCTACAACGTCATCGACCTCGACCCCGATTACCAGCTCTCGCTGGTGACCAGCTACAACCACGACTACCTCTGGATCCTCTCCCGCTCACCCAACCCGCCCAAGGCGAAGGTGGATGCGCTGGTCGCCAAGGCGAAGTCGCTGGGCTTTGCCACCGACCAGCTGATTTGGGTCAAGCAGAACCCTTAAGCCAGTCGTGAAATGACAAAGGGCAGCCCGCGGGCTGCCCTTTCTGTTGCTGGCGTGGCGGGATGTCAGAGCCGGAAGCGGCCGATCTCCTGCTCCAGCCGCTCGGTCAGCGACTTGAGCTCGGCCGCCTGCGCCGCCTCATTGCCCGCCTGCTCGGCCAGCTCTTGCGAGACGTGGCGGATATTCTCGGTATTGCGGCTGATCTCGCCGGTCACTGAAGTCTGCTCCTCGGCCGCCGCGGCGATCTGGGTCGCCATGTCGCTGATGGAGCCGATCGCCTCGTTGATCCGGGCAAGGCTCTGGTTGGCCGCTTCCGCATCCTCGACGCTGGTACCCGCCAGCTGACGGCTGGTCTCCATGCCACCCACGGCGCGACGGGTGGTCTGCTGCAGGGTCTCGATCATCTGCTGGATCTCGTCGGTGGAGTCGTGGGTGCGGCGCGACAGCACCCGCACCTCGTCCGCCACCACCGCAAAACCACGGCCCTGCTCACCGGCCCGGGCCGCCTCGATGGCAGCGTTGAGCGCCAGCAGGTTGGTCTGCTCGGCGATGCCGCTGATGGTCGCCAGAATGCCGCTGATCTTCTGGGCATGGCTGTCGAGCTCGTTGATGATCTGGCTGGCATCGGCCACTTCGTCCGCCAAACCGGTAATGCTGCGCTGACTCTGGCCAACCTGGGATTGGCCGGCGACCGCCAGTGCGACCGCATCGGTGGCGGTGGTGGCAGCAAACTCGGCGTTACCGGCGATCTCCTGGGTAGCGGAAGCCATCTCGGTCACCGCGGTCGCCACCATCACGATCTCGTCCTGCTGCTGGCGCACCCGCTGACTGCGAGCCTGCGCCCCGGCCGCCTGGACACGGGACTGTGCCGCCAGCTCGACGGTCACATCGCGCAACCGGCTGACGATGCCGTGCAGCCGCGCCACGAACTGGTTGAAGTTCTGTGCCAGCTGACCCACCTCATCCTTGCTGTGGGTGTTGATGTGAACGGTGAGATCCCCCTCGCCGTGGGCGATGTCGTGCAGAGCGTGCGCGACCCGACCGAGATCGGCGAACAGGTATTTGAAGGTGGCGGTGAGCAGGGCGCTGAACACCAGCATCAGCACCAGGGTCAGCCCCACCAGCTCCCACAGCAGACTGCTGAGCGGCGCCTCCAGCACATCGCGATACATCACCATGGCCAGCAGCCAGTCGGTGCCCGGCACCGGTTGTACTGCCAGCAGCACATCCCGCCCGTCGAGGGTGGCGGCGTGCAGCTCGCTGTTTTCGCGGCCCCACTGCTGGAAGGTGGCGGCAGAGAGTCCCGGCGCCAGCTCGGCGATGGGCTTGAGCGCCAAATCCTTCTGCGGATGGCCGACGATGAGGCCGCTGCTGTCGAGCAGCATGGCGTAGCCCTCACCCTGCACCTTCATCGCCAGCACTTCGTCGATCAGCTTGTCGAGCGCCAGGTTGGCCCCCACGGCACCGACCAGCTCGCCCTGATGGCGTACCGGCTCGGAAAGAGTGACCACCAGCTTCTGCATGGTGACGCTGACATAGGGGGCGGTGACGATCAGCTGCCCCGCCTTCACCGCATCCTGATACCAGGGGCGCTCGCGCGGGTCATAGTTGCCGGTGTTGAGGGAGGGATCCTGCCGGGTCATCACCCCCTGCGCGGAGCCAAAATAGGTGAGCCCGAACCCACCGGAGGTATAGGCCTGCTTCAGGTGGGGCACCAGCTCGGCTTGGGGATTATCGCTGATCAGATTGACCAGCGCATGGACGGTGTTCTTGCGATCCGTCATCCATTCGCCGATGGCGACCGAGTAGGCGTGGCCATAGTTGACCGCCTCGCTCTGGATGGCGCTCATGGTGCGGGATTTTAGGGTGTGAAAGGCAACGATGCCGAGCAGTGATGCCATCAGCAGCACTACGCCAAGACTGGTGGCCAGCAGCTTGCCGCGCAGAGAGAGGGTCATGACGACGAATCCTTGTTGTTGTGTCAGGCAGGGAAAACCCTGATGTATCAAAGGCTATCGGCCGCAATATGAACAGACTTTAGTGAATCTGTATATTTTCCCATCTATCAACAACAGAACGCGCTATTCGTGTGAAGCAGAACGCTATTCCATGCTACTGACTCTTGTAACAACAAAGCAGCAGGCCGCCCGAAGGCGGCCTGTCACTTACCCCTGATATGCACCGGCGGAGTAGGTCAGCTCATAGCTGTGGCTGTAGATCTCGATGATGTTGCCGAAGGGATCTTCCATGTAGACCATGCGGTAGGGCTTCTCGCCCGGGTAGTACTCGCGCACCGGCATCCGCTGCTTGCCGCCCGCTGCGACGATGCGCGCCGCCAGCCCCTCGACATCCGGATCCTGCACGCTGAAATGGAACACCCCGGTCTTCCAGAATTCGAAGTTGTTCTCACAGCGCTCGCTGTTGGGGAACTCGAACAGTTCGATGCCGATCTTGTCGCCGGTAGAGAGGTGGGCGATGCGAAAACAACCCCAGCCCGGGCCAAACACGTCGTTGCACATCACGCCGATGGCGGAGTTATCCTCGGTGATGGTGGTCGCCGGCATGATGAGATACCAGCCCATCACCTTGGTATAGAACTCGACCGCTTTGTCGAGGTCAGTCACCGTGATGCCGATGTGGGAGAAGTTGCGCGGGTAAGTCATAAGTCACCTTGAAATTGTGTGTGGGAAACAGGTGACATGATAGGAAGAGGCGCCATAATGAAAAATAAGGTCAAACTAATGGAAGACATAAATTAAATTTATGGTTAATCCACTCTGGCTCCACACCCTGGTGGTGGTGCATGAAACCGGCAGCTTTACCCGCGCCGCCGAGCGGCTGGATCTCACCCAGGCCGCCGTCAGTCAGCATATCTCGCGTCTCGAGGCCGAATTTGGCACCCTGCTGCTGCGCAAGCCCCGTCAGCTGGAGCTCACTCCGCGCGGGTTGGTGCTGCTCGACTTCGCCCGCCAGCAGGAGCAGGCCGCCGAACAGCTGCGAGCGCGCCTCTCTGACGATGACCCTCACCGCGGCGCCATCACCCTGTCCACCCCGGGCAGCATCGGTCTGCTGCTCTATCCCCTGCTGCTCGACCAGCAACAGGAGCACCCCGGACTCACCATCCAGCACCGCTTTGCCCCCACCCCCGACATAGTGCAGGCGGTACTGGCGGGGCGCAGCGATCTGGGACTGGTGGATCAGCCGCCTGAACACCTCAGCATCGCCGCCGAGCCCTTCGCCCGCGAACCCCTCTGTCTGGTGGTGCCCAACGATGGCAAGGAGCCGAGCTGGCAGTACCTCTGTCAGCTCGGCTTTATCGACCACCCGGATGGCCGCAGCATGGCACAACGCCTGTTGGGACGACGCTACCCCGGCCAGCGCGTTGACGAGATCCCGCTGCGCGGCTTTACCAACCAGATCGGCCTGATCCTGGAGCCGGTCGCCCGCGGCCTCGGCTTTACCGTGCTGCCCCGCTTCGCCGTCACCGCCTTTGCCCAGCAGGAGAAGATCCGGGTGATCCAGAGCAGCATTGAAGTGATCGACACCCTCTGGCTGATCTACCGCGCCGAGTGGCCGCTCCCCGCCCGCCACCAGCGGCTGGTCACCGTCCTGAAACAGCGGGTTGCTGCACACTGAACGCTCTTGCGGCAGACATCGAGATCAATGTGGCCACAGTCACCGAGGGCTAGCGGCAAGAAGGAGAAGAGAAAGGAGAGGTGGATAAATGGGCGAATGCCGGAAATGCGAAAGGCCAGCTCAATGAGCTGGCCTCTCTGAAAATGGCAGGGGCGGCAGGACTCGAACCCGCAACCATCGGTTTTGGAGACCGCTGTTCTACCAATTGGAACTACGCCCCTGCAACAAACGAGGCGTAGTATACAAAGTGGAGATCAAAGGTAAAGGCTTTTTTTACGCTTTCGATGTGATTGCACAAATCCCGAACAAGTCGCGCTTGTTTGTGCAGCAAAGCGGGATAACTTGCTGTATTTGCAGCCCTGCCGGGGTAGGAATGGGACATAAATGGGGGTAGGGTGAAATCAGGTACCGGGAGGCCACTTATGCTCAATTACCGACTGCTCCAACAACTGGCGCCCCTCAACTTCAGGGATGAACGCAAAACAGAGCCCCTGCCCGCCTATCTTGAACGGGTCGCGCCGCTGGTGCCCTTTATTCCTGAAAATGTGCTCTCCCAGTGGATTTACCGCCATTGGCGCGGTTTTGAGTCCAACTGGAGCTTTATCGATCTCGCCAGCCATCAATTCACCTGTGAAAGCTGGCCCACCGCGCAACTGGTGGATCAGGTGGACTCCCGCCATATGGAGGTGATCGAGCGCTGGGGCGAGATGCTGCGCAGCAACCGCTATGTGCGTCGCTCCTGGCTCGGCGAGAAGATGCTGAGCGAAGGCACCTGGCCGGAACCTGTCATCGTGCTGGCGCCGGAGGAGGGAGCCAGCTACCCGAACGGTCATCCCCTACCCCGCCCCTACTGCCTGCTGGAAGGACACCACAGACTCGGTTATTTGCGCGCCATGGCCCGCGATGGGGAATCGCTGCAAGAGACGCACAAGGTGTGGATTTGTCGTCATGTTTCCGTCACTTAAACGTTTTTCATGCTGAAATTGGCATCGTAAATAAAATTTTGACAATTAAAAAAGCGGCCCTATAATCTGTCCGGTTTTGAAAAAGGTCGGGACGAAACGATGCAGTTTTTAATTCAGAAAACAGCCTTGCAGACGGGTGGTGCGCACCAGAGCGGCCCCGTTGTTTCCGGTTCCCACCCCAACGATCCCCAGTTATTTTTAAAAAAAGCCCCTGTTTCAGGGGCTTTTTTTTGTGCCCGAAAAACCTCCAATGATGTCAAAGGGAATGCAGACGATGACCAATCCACTCTATAAGAAACATGTCATCTCCATTTCGGACCTGACCCGGTCAGAAATGGAACTGGTAGTCTCAACCGCACAACGGTTGAAGGCTGAACCTGACACCAGCCTGTTGAAAGACAAGCTGGTTGCCAGCTGCTTCTTCGAAGCCTCCACCCGCACCCGCCTCTCGTTCGAGACCGCGGTACAGCGCCTTGGCGGCAACATCATCGGCTTCGCCGACGGTGGCAACACCAGCGCCAAGAAGGGCGAGACGCTGGCTGACTCCATCAAGATCATCGGTTCCTACTCGGATGCGGTGGTGATGCGCCACCCGAAAGAGGGCGCGGCCCGTCTGGCCTCCGAGTTCTCCCGCGTGCCGGTCATCAACGGCGGCGACGGCTCCAACCAGCATCCGAGCCAGACCCTGCTCGACCTGTTCACCATCCATGAGACCCAGGGTCGTCTGGACAACCTCAACGTCGCCTTCGTCGGTGACCTGAAATATGGCCGCACCGTGCACTCGCTGGCCCAGGCCCTCAGCCTGTTCAACTGCCGCTTCTTCTTCATCTCCCCGGAAGCGCTGGCGATGCCGGACTACATCTGCGAAGAGCTGGAAGAGAAGGGCATCCAGTTCAGCGTCCACCAGACCATGGAAGAGGTGATGCCGGAGCTGGACATCCTCTACATGACCCGCGTCCAGAAAGAGCGCTTCGACGAGACCGAATACAAGCACATGGCCGCCAAGTTCATTCTGGAGCTGGCGACCCTGGAAGGGGCCAAGCCCACTATGAAGATCCTGCATCCCCTGCCCCGCGTCGACGAGATCGATGTTGCGGTCGACAAGACCCCCCACGCTTGCTACTTCCAGCAGGCGGAGAACGGGGTCTATGCACGCCAGGCGCTGCTGGCACTGGTACTGAACGAAACTGTCTGAGCTTAGGGGAATATCATGTCTGACAAGAACCAACTGCAAGTCGAAGCCATCCGTCACGGCTCCGTCATCGATCACATCCCCGCAGGCCAGGGCATCAAGATCCTCAAGCTGTTCCAGCTGGTCGAAACCCAGGAGCGGATCACCGTCGGCTTCAACCTGAAATCCGGCGCGCTGGGCAAGAAGGATCTCATCAAGATTGAGAACACCCGCCTGACCGAGCAACAAGCCAACCAGCTGGCGCTGTTCGCCCCGAAAGCGACCGTCAACATCATTGAAGACTTCAATGTGGTGAAGAAGCACCAGCTGGAGTTGCCGGAGTTCATTGCCGGGGTATTCCACTGCCCCAACTCCAACTGCATCTCCCACAACGAGCCGGTAGACAGCTACTTCCGGGTGCGCGAAGTGAAAGGCGTGGTGCGGATGAAGTGCAAATATTGCGAGAAGTCCTTCACTCAGGACATCGTCAGCGAGCGTTACTGATATCTGATTGGGCCCCGCGGGGCCCATTTTTGAACCCTGTCACATCACCAAATTTCCAGTCAGCTATAATTTGCCATCGCAAGATGGTAATGCCCGTTCATTCCCTGCATATAGATGGATTATCAGTGTTTTTGCCTGATAACTGACTGCTATGGCAGATATCGCGCGTTTACCTCCGGTCATCATCAAAGGAATTCGCCGTGGTCAAAACCCTCAGTCGTCCCGTTGCCCAAGAGCCCGATCTGGCCCAGCTGGATGCCTGTCGCCAGATCATCGGTCAGCACTGCTACAGCACCCAGGAAGAGATCCGCCGCGAGCTGTCGGAGCGCGGCTTTGCCGACATCAGCCAGTCCACCATCTCCCGTCTGTTGCGCCGCCTTGGCGTTGCCAAGGCGCAGAATGCCAACGGCAAGAAGGTCTACACCCTGGTCGATGAGCAGCTGGAACCCGCCGGCAGTACCCGCTCGATCCACGACATGGTGCGCGAAGTGGTACACAACCAGCAGATGGTGCTGATCCACACCACCCCGGGAGCCGCCACCGTGGTGGCCCGCCTGCTGGATCGCAACGCCAATCCCGAGATCATGGGCGCCGTCGCGGGCAATGACGTGGTGCTGGTCGCGCCGCGCCATATCAGCCGCACCCGTCAGGCCCATGCCGCCGTGGTGCGCACCCTGGCGCAGGCCCGCTAAGCTCTCTCCCCCAAATGCACTGAGGCGACCCGCGGGTCGCCTTTTTGTTGCCTGCGACTTTGTGTCCATCACTTCTTGCGCTCATAAAAAACGGGAGCCCGCAGGCTCCCGTTTCATCTTGCTTGTCATCCTCAGGAGAGCACGGCACCCAGGCTCAGGCAGACCACGATCAGCACGGTCAGGATACCGAGCAGCGGAGCCACCCACTTCAGCCAGCGCACATAAGGCACCTTGGCGATGGCCAGGCCGCCCATGACCACGGCGGAGGTCGGGGTCACCAGATTCACCAGACCGGAGGCAGACTGGTAAGCAGTCACCACCAGATCGCGACCCACGTTGGCAAAGTCGGCCAGCGGCGCCATGATCGGCATGGTCAGTACGGCCAGACCGGAGGAGGACGGCACCAGGAAGGAGAGCACCACTTCCAGCACGAACATCACGTTGATAAAGACGATGGTGGAGAGGCCAGTCACGATCCCTTCTGCACTGTGCAAAATGGTGTGAGTGATCATGCCGTTATCCATTACCACCACGATACCGCGGGCGATACCGATGATCAGCGCCACACCCAGCAGGTCGCGGGCACCGTCGATAAAGTTGGAGGTCAACTCCTCCTCGCTCATACGGGAAATGAGACCAACGATGATGGCGGCAGCCAGGAACACACCGGAGATCTGCGCCATCCACCAGCCCAGCACGGCCACACCATAGATCATCACGGCAAAGGCGGCGACGAAGATACCCAGCACGATTTTACGGGTCAGGGTGAACTCCAGCATCTGGTCGCTCTTGTTGCCGAGGAAGTGGGCACGGTTCTCTTCCCACTTGTCAGCCACCAGAGATTTGCTCGGATCGCTGCGCACCATCTTGGCGTAACGCATGACGTAGGCAACGCAGAGCAGCCAACCGGCGACCAGCATGGCGACACGCAGCCAGATACCATCAGTGAAGGAGATCCCGGCGGCGTTGGCGGCGATAACGGTGGCAAACGGGTTGATGGTTGAGCCGAGAGTACCGATACCGGCGCCCAGCAATACGGTTGCCGCTGCCACCACAGGGTCGAAGCGGGCGGCCATCATCACCGGCACCAGCAGGGTGTAGAAAGGCAGCGACTCTTCGGCCATGCCGTAGATGGTGCCCCCTGCGGCGAACAGCGCCATCAGGATCGGGATCATCCACTCTTCACGGCCACGCAGACGGTCGGTCACACGTTCGATACCGGCATCGATGGCACCTGTCTTGGTCACAATGCCAAGAAAACCACCGATGATCAGGATAAAGAGAGAGACGTCGATGGCACCTGCCTCATAGGTGTCGTGGTTGTAGAGGCCATCGATAGGTGCCAGCAGCACGTCGACGATCCCCTGGGGATTCCCCTCCACCAGTTTGTAGGTACCCGCCACCGGCACTTCTTTGCCGAGGGCTTCGTTCATGGTCATCTCATATTTGCCGGCCGGCACTATCCAGCTCAGGGCGGCCACCAGGGCGATCAGCACAAACAGTATCGTGTAGGCTGACGGGAACTTGAATTTGGTCATGGTCCAGCTTCCTTCTGTGGGTGTGGTATCCATGCAGGCTGCGGGTTGTAGGGTTAGAGGTATTATGCCGCTGTCACATGGTCGAAAAGCCGGGGGTCGCCCCCCGGCACCACTACTGCGACCTTAGTCGCCCAGCGTAGCAACCATCACTGCCTTGATGGTGTGCATCCGGTTTTCGGCCTCGTCGAACACGATGCTGTGCTCGGATTCGAACACGTCCTCGGTTACTTCCAGGCCTTTCATGCCATATTTGTCAGCCACTTCCTTGCCCATGGTGGTCTCGTCGTTGTGGAACGCCGGCAGGCAGTGCATGAACTTCACATCCGGGTTCTTGGTGGCGTTGATGACATCCATGTTGACCTGATACGGGGTCATCAGTTTGACGCGCTGATCCCAGGCTTCTTTCGCTTCACCCATGGATACCCAGACGTCGGTGTAGAGGAAGTCAGCACCCAGCACACCCTCTTTCACATCTTCGGTCAGGGTGATGCGTGCGCCGGTCTCTTCGGCGATCTGGCGGCACTTGGCAACCAACTCCTCTTCCGGCCAGAAGGCTTTCGGCGCGACCAGACGGATGTCCATGCCCATTTTGGCGGCGCCGACCATCAGGGAGTTACCCATGTTGTTGCGGGCATCACCCAGGTAGGCGAACTTGATTTGATCCAGACGCTTGCCCTTGCCGTGCTCCAGCATGGTCATGAAGTCGGCCAGGATCTGGGTCGGGTGGAATTCGTTGGTCAGGCCGTTCCAGACCGGGACACCGGCGTAGGCGCCCAGTTCTTCGACGATCTCCTGACCGTAGCCGCGGTATTCGATACCGTCATACATGCGACCCAGTACACGAGCGGTGTCCTTCATGGACTCCTTGTGACCGATTTGGGAACCGCTTGGGCCAAGGTAGGAGACTTGCGCGCCTTGGTCGAAGGCCGCCACTTCAAACGCACAACGAGTACGGGTGGAGGTCTTCTCGAAAATCAGGGCGATGTTCTTGCCGACCAGATGCTTGCGCTCGTAGCCACCGTATTTGGCTTTCTTCAGGTCGATGGCCAGGTCGATCATGTATTGGATTTCGCGCGGGGTGAAGTCCAGCAGTTTCAGGAAGTTACGGTTACGCAGATTAAAAGCCATGATGAGTTCTCTCTATATATGTTTCAGACCAGTTCGGGCAGTAGTGTTGACTACGCATTCTCAGTACAGATGTCGGTAATTACGCATGTACGGTGCGGGTGGCGACGATATTGGTGCCGGCTTCACCCTTGAGGATGGCGAGGCCATCTTCCAGAGAGCCGATGCCGACCATGCCGCCGGTCGCTTTGACAAATTCACAGGAGGCTTCGACTTTCGGTCCCATGGAACCTGCGTCGAACTTGACCCCGGCCAGCTCGTCCGGGCTGGTGACTCGCAGCGGACGCTGGGTCGGTTTGCCCCAATCCAGATAGACGGCATCGGCGTCGGTCAGGATCAGCAGGGCGTCGGCCTTGATCTGCTTGGCCAGATAGGCGGCAGACATGTCCTTGTCGATGACGGCTTCGATACCGGTCAGGCTCTGGCCATCCCAGGTCACCGGGATACCGCCACCACCGGTACAGATGATGAGGTGGCCCTGGGCAATCAGGGTTTCGATGGCGTCGCCTTCAACGATGCGCTGGGGCAGCGGGGATGGCACTACACGGCGGAAGAACTTGCCGTCAGCCTTGACCACCCAATGCTTCTCTTCTGCCAGAGTGCGGGCTTCAGCCTCTTCGTAGACGGGGCCGATAAATTTGGTCGGATTGGCAAACGCCGGATCCTTGGGATCAACCTGCACCTGAGTCAGCAGCGCGGTGACATTGCGGCTCGGCATCAGGTTTTTCAGCTCCTGGATCAGCATGTAGCCGATCATGCCCTGGGACTCGGCACCCAGCACATCCAGCGGATAGGGGGATACCTTGGTATAGGCGCTGTTTTGCAGGGCCAGCAGGCCGACTTGCGGGCCGTTACCATGCACCAGTACCACGTTGTACTCCTGAGCGATCAGGGCGATGGTCTTGGCGGCAGTTGCAATGTTCTTGCGCTGGATATCCGCTTCCAGTGGCTCACCACGACGGAGCAGTGCATTGCCACCCAGAGCGACGACGACAGTTGGTTTTTTCATAGTGGTTAATCTCGAGTTTGGTTCTGTGTGGCGCCAGCTTCTGCCGGCGCCACGCCGTCTCATCAGATGCTGTCGCGTTCCATCGGGCAGCTCATGCAGCGGGCGCCGCCGCGGCCACGGCCCAGTTCATCACCCGGGATGGAGAGAACTGTGATACCGGCTTTGTCATACTTCTCGTTGGTGTAGGTATTGCGCTCGTAACCCACCACCACGCCGGGACGTACGGTCAGTACGTTGTTGGCGTCGTTCCACTGCTCGCGTTCGGCTTCGAAGCTGTCACCGCCAGTGGTGATGATCTTCAGCTGATCGACGCCCAATGCTTTCTCGATAGCGGTGACGAAGTAGCCCTCTTCCTTGATGTTCATGCCGGTGGCGCCGCCCGGAGTCAGGCTCCAGCACTGCACATCCTTGCGGATCACTTCCGGATAGACGGAGAAGGTATCGACATCCATGTGGGTCATGACGGTATCCAGGTGCATGCAGCTGCGGTGTTTCGGCAATTCCATGGCGATGACCTGTTTGGCCTGACCGTGTTTGAACAGGCTGCGAGCCAGGTGCTCGACACCTTGCGGGGTGGTGCGCTCGGACATGCCGATCAGCACGGCGCCGCGGCCGATAACCAGTACGTCGCCACCCTCAATGGTGGAGTTGTCGTAGTCACGCTCCTCGTCACCGAAGTACTTGATGAAGTCCTGACCGGCAAACATCGGGTGCCAGCGATAGATAGCCTTCACATGGTTGGTTTCGCGGCGACGAGCCGGCTTGGCCATCGGGTTGATGGAAACGCCACCGTAAACCCAGCAGGAGGTGTCACGAGTGAAGAGGTGGTTGGGCAGCGGCTCGATGATGAAATCGGTCGGAGCGTGCATGCCCACTACCATGTTGACACCGCTGTAGGGCATCTCGGAGTAAGTCAGGCCGCCGGAGAGAATGCGGGCCAGTTCGCGGTGCGGCATGTCAGCCAGGAAGCAGCGCACGTCGTTGGCAAAAGAAGAGCCGAGGCGGTAGTCGGAGACCTGATGTTGCAACAGCCAAGTTTTGGCTTCCGGCACATCAAGTGTTTCGGCCAGCAGATTGGTCAGCAGGAAAACTTCGACATTCTGATCGCGCAGTACCTGAGCGAATTTGTCGTGCTCCTGACCGGCGCGTTCAACAGACAGGACGTCATCGAACAGCAGATCCTGGCAGTTGGAAGGAGTCAGACGCTTCAGACTGAGGTTGGGTCGGTGCAACATGACACGGCGCAATTGGCCAACTTCAGAACCTACATAAAATTTGCTCATGATTATATTCCGTCTAGCAGTGGTCCCTGCGAGTGATTGAATAGATTCCTTCTATTCATGCTCGTGGCTAAGGCGGGATATTCTTTATGTAGGGTAATCGGCTTATGTTCTATCCTGCCCTTGCCTTTCGAAGCCGAGGTTAGACCTGCCAATCGCAATAAACTTAGACATTGATCACATTCACTTGGAACTGAATATATTCACCTTTCAATCTATGACTCCAGTAGCAATTTACGCATTTTCCTCCAAGCAAACCCTGAATCTTCATGCAAAACCACCCCGATATATTTCAGGTTGATTCATTTTTTATTCATGCCAACTCACTGGAGCGATTAAGTTCAAATAACAAAAACCGTTAAAAATCATAATAATAAATGAAAGGATAAATAGAATTTGAATATTACTCCCTAGGTATTGAATACATCGCCGTGACGAGGGGAACGCGGGAGAAATAAATACTCACATCGACCACATTCACTGCATAAATCTTTTCTTGTTCCAGATCATGGCATTGATGCCAACCCCATCAGGCTCGGCCCCATAAGTCACCACCTCTTTGTGCGGTTCAACTTAATATGCACAAAGTCCGCATCAAGGTGGGCAACCATCCTCGTCGGTCACCACAACGCCTTTTGATACTTTTTTCATTAATTGAATTTATTCGTCTCACCTTGCGCTGGCGCCAACCTCGACTTAACTCAGAAAGTGATCCAGATCACACAGGAATGGCACTATCAAGGAGTTGTTATGAAGATGAAACCCATGCTGTTGCTCGCGACTTTGCTGCTCTCTGCGCTCCCCACCCTCAGCCAGGCTGAAGGAGCCCCTGCCATGCCCATGGTGGTATGCCATGTCGACCAGGCCCCTCAAATGCTGGTGCCTGACTATGTCTGCCGCTGGCAGGGAGGCAGCGTTCATTACTAGTCGAAACAACGAGAGGAGCATCACTCCTCTCGCCTTGTGATGAGACAGGCCCCTCCTATACTGAAATCAGCGGTTTTCTCATGGATAGGGGAACGTCATGATCTTGTTGGTCGGTGGAGAGAAGGGGGGGAGTGGCAAGAGCTGCCTGGCACAAAATCTGGCGGTCTACCTCAGATCCCAATTTCAGGGGGAGGTGTTACTGGTCGACTGCGACCCGCAGCGCACCACCTCTGACTGGATTCAAGAGCGCAATGACAACCCGGAGCTGCCACAAATCAACTGCGTGCAGCTCTATGGCAATATTCGCAACGACCTGCTCAGCCTGAAAAACCGCTACGACTACGTCATCGTCGATTGCGGCGGGCAAGACAACCGGGCGCTGCGCTCCACCATGGCTGTCGCCACCCACGCCCTGATCCCCTTGCGCCCGAAACGCCGCGACCTCAAGACCCTGCCCCACATGGAAGATCTCATCACCACCTGCAAGATGGTCAACCCGACCCTCAATGCAGCCGTAGTGCTGACCCAGTGCCCCGCCCTGCCCAATCAGGTAAAACGCATTCTGGAAGCGAAAGAGGTTTGCTCCTCGTTCGGTGTCGACGTCCTGAACGCCATCACCTACGGCCGCAATGTCTATGACGACAGCGAAGAGAAGGGACTGTCGGTGATGGAGATCGAGCCAGATGGCAAATCCGCCGAAGAGATCCGGGCCATCGCCAAAGAGTTCCTGCAAGTGGGGGGGTGAGATGGGTCTGGCCGATCTGAAGAAAAAGCACCAGCTGCATCACCAGAAGAAGTTCACCGTCGACGAATTTATCGAAGATGCGGAGTTCTACGCCAAAGGCAAACCCAAGGTGGTCAGCCTTGAACTAGGCCTGCATCGTGACGAAGCCTTGTCGGCGCTGGCTTTTATCGAGAGCGGCGAGCACCTGAAGCCCAGCTACAAAAAAGCCACCTTCTCCATGAGCACGGTGGCCATCGACGAGCTGGGTAATCTGACCCAGCAAGACGGCATGAACAAGTCCCTGTTGCTGCGCCTCTTTACCCACTACTTCTCTTCGCTGACTCCTGAAGAGCGCCAGACCATCTATGAGCGGCTCAACCAGCGCTCATAATTTCTCCATTCAGCCGCTCTTTGTCTGCCTCGCCAACTCACCCCGAATGACCATCATCAGACTGCAAAATCTGTTTCTGAAGCAACCAAAACGCCGTGTAAGAGATCTGCCATTCCAGATGTAAGCCAACGGCCGAAAAGATCCCCGAGATAATCGGAAGATAAGATCTTAAAACATGAAGATGATAAGCTTAACTAGTTGTTTATAAATGAATAAATAGAAACCAACCACTTTCGAAATAGCTAATAACAAAAACGTTTTCCAATCTGGCGTTGTAGCCGGTTAGAAAATCCTTATAGTTACTCATGCACGGACGCAATGAAGTCGGTCAGGAAGACTGGCTGCCAGGGTTGGGCAAATGGACTCACCACAGGATGTGGTAAAGGACACCTCCCAGGACGGAGAAAGTGCGACGGGACAGGATGACTCGTCAGGTCAAGATGGCTAAAGGACACCCCAAAGGATTGGGAAGGGGAAACCTAAAGGAAGAGGTAAACAGTCAGGGATTGCAGGGAGCAACTTCGTTCAAGGATCTGAGCGATACGACTACCGGGGGCGACGCAAGTCGCCCCCATCTTTTTATCTGCGTTTCACCGCGACCACTGCTTGATTCCCAATTGCTTGCCTCAGCGCAGAGACTTCTTACCAGAACCTTCCCGACCCGCTGCTTAAGCAAAAATACATATGAAAGGGGCGCCACGATGGCGCCCTTCTCTGTTTTCTGTCGGCAAACAAGCTTATATCACGCGAGAAAACTGTTGCTGGCGCGCCTTGTTGCGCAAGTACACGTCGAAACACATGCAGATATTGCGGATCAGCAGCTGCCCGGTGGAGGAGACCTCCAGACCATCCTCCGTCATACGCACCAATCCATCGTTGATGAAGGTCTGCAGCAGCTTGAGATCGTCGGCAAAATATTCTCTGAAATTGAGATCGTGCGCCTGCTCGACAGACGCAAAGTTCAGACGGAAATCACAGATAAGCCGCTTGATCACCTCACGGCGGATCAGGTCATCCTGATTGAGCGAGCAGCCTTTCCACTGAGCATGACCCAGCTCTGCAACCTGTGCGTAATAGGTCTTGAGCTCTTTCTGGTTCTGGGAGTAGGCATCACCGATCATGCTGATGGAGGAGACCCCCAGCCCCAGCAAATCGCAATCACCTTGAGTGGTATAGCCCTGGAAGTTGCGGTGTAGCTTGCCCTCGCGCTGCGCGACCGCCAGTTCGTCATCGGGTTTGGCAAAATGGTCCATGCCGATGAACTGGTAACCCTGACCGGTGAGGAAGGCGATGGTGTCCTGCAGCATGGCCAGTTTCTCCTGCGGCGCAGGCATATCCACCTCTTTCAACTTGCGCTGGGCGGCAAAGCGGCTCGGCAGATGGGCATAGTTGAAGATGGAGAGGCGCGCCGGATCCGTCTTGAGCACCTCTTCCAACGTATGGTGGAAGCTGGCACGATCCTGATGCGGCAGGCCATAGATAAGGTCGAGGTTGGTCGAACGGAAACCCAGTTCTCTGGCTCGTTCCAACATGGCTTTAATAAAGTCGTTGTCCTGCTCGCGGTTGACTGCGACCTGTACATCCTTGTTGAAGTCCTGCACCCCGAGGCTGATGCGGTTGAAGCCGACATCTCGCAACACATCCAGCATGGTAATGGCGATCTCGCGCGGATCGACCTCGATGCTGAACTCCCCCTCTTCGGCGAAATGGAAGTGCTCACGCAGCATGGCCATCAGGCGGCGCGTTTGCGCTTCATCCAGATAGGTGGGTGTACCGCCACCCCAGTGCAGCTGGGTGACCATACGGTGCTTGAAGAGCGGGGCTTGCGCCTTGATCTCCTGCTCCAGGTAGTCGAGATACTCGTCAGCCTTGTGCTGATGACGGGTAATGACCTTGTTGCAGCCGCAGTAGTAGCAGAGCTTGTGACAGAAAGGGATATGCACGTAGAGCGACAGATTGCGCTCGGGATACTGGCCGGCTGCGCGGACAAAATCCGGATAGCCGAAGCTCTCGTTGAACTCCAGCGCAGTGGGATAAGAGGTGTATCGCGGGCCACTGTAGTTATATTTTTCGATCAGGGCCTGATCCCACACAATCTGTTCTGCTTGCACGCTCGCTTCCTCTCTTGTTGTTATTGTTGGCTCACCGACCTAACTGAAAATCCTTCAGCTGGGCCACATCCTTGAGGATCTGAGCCTCCAGCTCGGCCTCGTAGCCGCTTCGTTCGAGATCCATCTTCATCACTTCATTGCGCTTGAGGGCACGTCTGGCTTCATGAGTCGGCATATCTTTCACCTTCTCATACAGCCCGTACAGACCCGGGAACTCGGCAACGAACGCTCGCCCCCCCTTGATCTGCAACGCATCCAGCAGATTGGTCAGCCGAATGGCGCCTTCGGAGTAATCGCACTGCCCCTCCTGCACCGCATGGGCAATGACCCGCACGCTCTCCAGAATTCGTTCATTGCGAGCGGTAATCGCCTGCCACTGCATCGCTTGCTGTCGCCTCAGCCTGGCCAGCAGCATGCCTGCATAGATGGCCAACCCTGACAAAATCAGGCCGCCCAACAGGGCGGCCAGCATCCATCCACTCATCACTTTTTCTTCGGCTCAGGCTTGGGTTCCGGCTTGAAATCGACCTGGTTGAAACGGTCCCACAACTCCTCTTCGGAGGCTGGTTTCTGCTCGTTGAACTCGGCGTCATCGCCATCATCAAACGGCAGCTCATCATCTTCATCATCGTCGTTGTCGATGATGCCCAGCTCATCCATCAGCTCCTGATAACGGTCGACGCGCTGATCAACCCAGGCCTGCTCGGCCGCTTCCAGGATTTCACCGGCATCCAGACGATCCAGCAGATCATTCAAGCGGTCATCGTTTTCGATAGAAGCCAGTTCCTGCTCGGGGGTCATCACCAGCTTCTTCTCTTTCACCGCCTTGGGTGCTGCCGGCTTCTTCTGTTTGTCATCAACCACCAGTACTACCGGCTTTCGGGAACCGATACGCGGATCTTTGGACTGGCTGTTGCCAGACTTGTTCTTCGGCTGTTCAACTTGCTGACGAGAACCAGCCTTCAGGCCTTTGCGCTTGGCAGCCCGTTTACGCTCACGGCCTTCCTGAGCACTGACATCAGATTCTTTGCGCTTGCCAGTAGGCTTGCGAGTGGGTTGTTTGGCAGACATGAATGGCTAACTCCGAAAAATAACTGGTTTGACCCGTACCCGGGATGATCTCACCCGGTGGGATACGATGCGAGGAACAGTAAGGCTGGAACAAGAGCAGGATCCCGCACCAATCAGGCCCAATCAGGCCACTGAACACCGCAGGATCGGTATCCTCTGGGCATGTTGCTGGTATTTTGACACAAAATGGCTAATCGGGTTAATGACCCAAAAGAAAAAAGGCAGCCGAAGCTGCCTTGATATGTTCATGCGTGCGCCATCCTGAATGGCAAAACAATCTGTTTCGTCCTCTCCGTGACAACATGTCGCCGCATCATATCGTTGTGTGGTCATCCTGACCTTATATTGGTCGTTCCTGAATGTGCGTGTGCCTGTTTGACCCGTCTCGACCGCATCCTGCCATCGTGCCGGGGAGTCTGCATCCCGCAACCCCATCCCGCTCCGGAGATGGTCACCATCCTGATCCTTCAATCCTTTGCCAGCTCATCCGAGCCCATGACATCCCGCCACGCCAGCCATCCTCTGCTCACAACACCCTGTCGTGAAACCGCCACCCAATCCGTGGGTGAATCCATTAAGCCTACTGTACCAACTCTATAAAGCGGCTCAATCCACTCAAAAGATTCTCAACATGTCGAAAAATATCAAAATTAATATAATCTATTGATAAATAATGATTATTTAATATTTTATGCAATTTTATGAGCCTTGGCCTGCCTTGAGAATGGGAGATCTCTTACAGAACGGGGGGATTAAACCGAGAATTATCTGAAAGCCATAAAAACAACGGGGAGCCCAGGCTCCCCGTTTCAACTCAAATCGACCGTATCGACTATATCAGTGCAGACCCGCCACATATTTGGAGAGGGCTTCGATATCCTGATCAGTCAGTTTCTTGGCAACGTCCCGCATCATGCCATTCGGATCATTGTCACGCGTCCCGGCACGGAATGCGGTGAGCTGAGCTTTGATATAGGCAGGATGCTGGCCGGACAGGTTGGGATACTTCGCCTGTTCGACACCCGAGCCACGGGGACCATGGCAAGCCGTACAAGCTGCCAGACCGCGACTCATGTCACCACCCATATAGAGTGCCTTGCCCGCTTCGACCACGTCGTCAGGGACAGCGATCGGGGTAACCTTCAGGCTGGAGAAATAAGCCGCCAGGTCATCCATGTCCTGTTCCGACAAAGGTAACGCCATCGGCCCCATCACTGGCGCAACCCGGCCAATTTGACCAGAAGCGGCAGCCTTCAGTTCAACTAACTGCTTTTTGATATATGATGCGTGCTGACCAGCAATTTTGGGGTACATATCAACCAGGCTGTTTCCGTCCGGTCCATGACAAGCCGCACAAACGGCAGCCTTGGTCTGTCCCGCAGCGGCATCGCCCTTGGCTTGTGCCATCCCCGTTACGCCAACCATCAGAGCAAGAGTAATGACTAGGTTCTTCATGGCGTTCCAACTTTTCGTTATTAGGCTTCCAGATCCCATGCCGCTGAAGGCATGTTAAAATAAACGCGTTTAAGCGACGCTATTTTACACCATTTTACAAAAAAGTAACTCTATAACCCTCTATCTCCATGGGGAATTTACGTTGGATACACAAACTCTGAATTTCAATAAGGTGCATTTTGTGACCAGCGCACCCGACATCCGTCACCTGCCAAATGATGGGGGTGTCGAGATCGCGTTTGCCGGCCGTTCCAACGCCGGTAAGTCATCTGCATTGAACACCTTAACCAAACACAAGAACCTGGCGCGCACCAGTAAGACACCCGGTCGTACCCAGCTGATCAACCTGTTTGAGCTGGAACCGGGCAAGCGTCTGGTCGACTTGCCGGGTTATGGTTATGCGCAAGTTCCGCTGGAAATGAAGCTCAAGTGGCAAAAGTCACTGGCAGAGTATCTGCAGCGCCGTGAGTCATTGAAAGGTCTGGTGATCCTGATGGACATCCGCCACCCGCTCAAAGATACCGACATGAACATGCTGGAGTGGAGCTCGCACCGTCAGTTGCCCGTCATGCTGCTGCTGACCAAGGCTGACAAATTGAGCCCAGGCCCGCGCAACAACCAGGTGATCAAGGTGCGCCAAGCCGTTGCCAACCTCGGTTCCCAGATCCAGGTCGAAGCGTTCTCCTCCCTCACCAATATCGGTGTGGAGAAGCTGGCGCAAACCCTGACCGAATGGTACGTCAGTGGTGACGATACCGACCTGCTGGACGCTGATGAACAGCAACCTGCCGAGGAGTAATCTACTCCTCGCTCTCCTTGCAATTGGCGGAGCACTCCTCCGCTGATTGAAAGGGTTTCAGATTGCCGCTTTCACCTGCCTCACGACAAATACCCCGCATTCGCCTCCCCTGCTATATCCAATACTGCTTAAAGTTCATATAGATAGGCAGTTAATTCACAAAAATAATTAACTTAAGTAGGCGTTGATAGCGTTTTCAAATTCGTTCTTTCAAAACGAACAAGAATTACAAAAAGAGACAAAAATGAAATTTAATTACAAGCTCTAACCGAAAGGGATAAAAATGAGGCCGGACGACAGTGATGCCATCCAGCCTGAAATAATAAGTTCAAAAAATTGGGAAGAAGTTGAATCTTGAGTACCAGACGACAGGTATTCCTCAAGAAGCAGCCTCATTCTATCAAATGCATCGTCAATTTAAAGCATTTACTCTAAATGATGCGCATAAAAAAACACCCCGACGAGAACCTCATCGGGGCAGCTATTCAGCCACATTCAATTACGTGAAATAAAAGGTCTGAAAGATAGAACATCTTACCTCTGTACCCTACGCAAACAACTGTACAGCAAAGCAGCAGAAAGTGAAAGTAATTTATGTAATTTAGTTTCACAACTTACAGATTAAGAAAAAACCTTTTATTTTCATGCAGATAAAAAAATCCCCAGTACGAATACCGGGGAGTTATAAAGGTGACTAGCTAGCACTTCCTCAACTATCTAGTTAGTCAGCGCCATTTCAAAGTAGTTCCGCTACAAAACAAAAAAACTTTGAAAAATCAGAGGTAGATAGCGCCATCTTCAGCAAACTCTTGTTCTTCAATGAGTTTTTCAGCCATGTCTTCAATATCAAAACGTACACTTTCGAAGGCTCTGACGATGTCATCCTCCCTCGTCAGCGCCAGACCTGTCATTCTCTCCAGCCGCCGCTGGCTGATGTAACAATCTATCAGCGCCCCCATCTGCTGGGCAGGAAAACGCACCCGCTGTTCGTCAGCCTGCCACTCCATCAGGTCGGGAAACAGAATACCCTGGTTCATATCACCCCCAAGTTACGCTTCAACTCTCTCAATACCTGTTTAGTCCCGGGACGAATTCCGCGCCACACGGTAAACGCTTCGGCGGCCTGTTCCACCAGCATGCCGAGTCCATCCATGGTTTGACGGGCCCCATGCTGCTTGGCCCAACTGATAAACGCCGTATCCGAGGCGCCATACATCATGTCGTAGATGGCAATATCAGTGTGGATCAGGGCAGGGGCCAACGGCGGTAGCTCTCCTTGCAGGCTGGCAGAAGTCGAATTGATGACGAGCTCGAACGGACCAGCCAACTGCTCATAGGTCTGGGCAGTCACAGGCCCCAGATCGCAGAATTCGGCAGCCAACTGTTGCGCTTTTGTGTGGGTACGGTTGGCGATCACCAGCTCGCTCGGCAACTCAGCCAGCAGCGGCGCCAATGCACCACGAGCCGCGCCACCGGCACCCAGCAGCAGGATCCGGCTATCCGCCAGCATCACACCATGGGACTTGAGATCGGCGACCAATCCAGCGCCATCGGTATTATCCCCCAGCAACACGCCATCATCGGTCAGCTTGATGGTATTGACCGCGCCCGCCCGCTTGGCCCTTGGGCTCAAGCGATCGACCAGAGTGAATGCCTGCTCCTTAAAGGGAACGGTGACATTGCATCCCTTGCCCCCTTGGCCAAAGAAGGTGCGCAGGGCTTGGGCAAACTCGTCGACGGCAGGTTCAGCCAGCCCATACTCCAGCTCTTGCTGGGTTTGTCTGGCAAACAGGGTGTGAATGAAGGGGGACTTGCTGTGGCGCACAGGGTGGCCAAAAACCAGATAACGATCCATCAAAGAGTTCCATCAGAGGGCAATATTCCGATTTAACGGGTTTTCACTCTCGGGAACAAGCCGAATAACGGCCAGTAAAAAGGGACCATCATGGTCCCTCTGGTCACAGCCACTCTCGCGGCGTGAGGTAATCGGTGTAGAGCAAGGCTTCAGGAGTGCCCGCCTCCGGCTGCCAGTCATACTCCCAACGGGCCAGCGGTGGCATCGACATCAGGATCGACTCGGTACGTCCGCCGGTCTGCAACCCGAACAGGGTGCCACGGTCATACACCAGATTGAACTCCACATAACGGCCGCGACGATAGAGCTGGAACTCCCGCTCCCGCTCGCCATAGGGTAGAACCTTGCGTCGTTCAATGATCGGCAGGTAAGCATCAAGATAACCCCGACCTACCGCCTGCATAAAGGCAAAGCAGTCGGCAAAGGGCCAGCGATTCAGATCGTCGAAGAAGAGACCGCCCACCCCCCGTGTCTCGTTGCGGTGCTTGAGGAAGAAGTAGCGATCGCACCAAGATTTGAACTCGGGGTAGATCTCATCACCGAACGGCTGGCAGAGATCACGGGAGACCTGATGCCAGAGCTGCACATCCTCGGCAAACGGATAGAAGGGCGTCAAATCGAAGCCACCGCCAAACCACCAAATGGGCTCTTCGCCTTCCTTCTCGGCGATGAAGAAACGGACGTTGGCGTGGCTGGTCGGCACATAGGGGTTATGCGGATGGATCACCAGCGACACGCCCATCGCCTCGAACTTGCGACCGGCCAACTCGGGCCGATGTGCTGTAGCAGAGGCAGGCATGGCATCGCCATAGACATGGGAGAAGTTGACGCCCCCCTGCTCGATCACCGCGCCGTGGCGCAGCACACGGGTGCGACCACCGCCACCGCCTTCACGGCTCCAGGCATCTTCCACAAAGTGTCCACTGCCATCGGCCTGCTCCAGACCACGGCAGATCTCGTCCTGCAACTGCAACAGGAAGGCCTTGACCTGGGCCACATCCGGTTTGCTCATCTTGTCTCCAGTCAGGCAGGATCGTGAACGCCCTGTCCATTTTTATAGTTAAATCAATCCGGTGAGCTCACCGCTCAGCGGATTGATGGCAAATCATGACGTATCCGCCAGCTCAGGAGGGGCGAATAATGGCGCCAGTTCGGGCGTCCTTGATCTCTGATGGATTGGCTTGACCACCCACTTCACCGGGCAGGATATAGGCTAACTTGCTTGCCAGCCGCTCACCGATATCGGCCACCCGACGGGCAGGCTCCTCACCGGTCAGGTTGGCGCTGGTAGAGACCAGCGGCTTGCCAAAGGCACGGCACAACGCCTGTACCTGAGGATGAGCCGTCACGCGCACCGCCAGGGTCTCGAACTGCCCGGTCAGCCAGGCCGGCGTCGTTGCACGGGCAGGCATGATCCAGGTAAAAGGACCGGGCCAACTGGCTTCAACCCGAGCCAACTGCTCACCGCTAAGCTGACTCAGATCGATGTAATCCTGTAATTGCGCCACGTCGGCAGCAATCAGGATCAACCCCTTATCTACCGGACGCTGTTTGATGGCCAGCAATCGCTGTACCGCCACTTCGGAGTCGGGATCACAACCCAGACCAAACACGGCCTCGGTCGCATAAGCGATCACCCCTTCCTGCTGGAGGGCGGCAACCGCCTGTTCAATTTCATTTGGCATAGGAAAAATGCGGCAGCCTGGCTGCCGCCTCGTCACTTGGTAGCAAGTTGAATTCGTATGGCGGCGACCATGGCAAAGTGACGTGTTGCTGTAGCACAGAAAATACGACACTTCCGGATCGCCACCCGTTCACTTACTTGAGTTGAGCCTGCAGGGCGGCATCCTTGGCCATCACCTCTTCGGCATTCTTCTGGCGTTCGGCCCGAACCTTGGCCGCCAGTTCATCATCGGCTACTGCCAGCATCTGGGCTGCCAGATAACCTGCGTTCTTGGCACCGGCTTTGCCGATCGCCACGGTAGCCACCGGTACACCACCCGGCATCTGCACGGTAGAGAGCAGCGCATCCAGCCCCTTGAGCGGGCCACCATCGATGGGCACTCCGATCACAGGACGAGTCGTGATGCCGGCTACGGCACCCGCCAGGTGCGCAGCCAGACCGGCAGCACAGATAAAGACCTTGCAGCCACGGGCCTCGGCATCGGTCACATACTGATGGGTCGCAGCCGGCGTGCGGTGCGCGGAGGTGACTTTGACTTCCACTGCGATATCAAATGACTTGAGCACCTCGAGAGTACTCTGCATCACGGGGAAATCAGAATCAGAGCCCATCAATACGGCAACAAAGGGTTTATTCATGGTGGGAATTTCCTTACTCCAAGTGGGGGGTTGAAGTTCACCGAAAACGTTTCAATCCGGTTGCGGCGGCGGGATTATACCTGCTCACTTTGGTGGCCGCATTTCTTTTGCGGACAGACCCAACGCAGCGTTCCCCTCACTTTTTTCTCGACCATGATGCCCCAACCACACGCGGGACAAGGCATGGGGATCGGCTTGTCGTTCACCACATATTTGCAATGGGGATAGCCATCACAGGAGTAAAATTGCTTGCCGTAGCGGGAGGTCCGGCTCACCAGATGACCCTTGCCGCACTCGGGGCAGAGGATCTGGGTATCATCGCTCTCCTGCAGGGATTCGATGTGCTGACAGGCCGGATACTGAGTGCAGCCGACAAACAGACCGTAACGCCCCTTCTTGATCGCCAGCGGCTGTCCGCAATCGGGACAGGCAGAGCCTTCGAGCACCTTTTCGATGTCGCGGCCGGATGGCGTCAGGGAGCGGATGTAATCACAGGCAGGATAGGCAGAACAGCCGAGAAAGGGGCCATGTTTGCCCTGGCGGATCACCAGCTCGGCCCCGCACTGCGGGCACGGCTCGCGCTCGAAGGCATGTTCGTGGGCTGAAAAGAGGTGATGATCGATTTTTGACATGGGCCGCGCCTTGAAATCCAGATGGCCTGAATTCTACCAGCGCGGCACCGGACTGTCAGTGAATGACGCCGTCTGACTCATCAAACACCAGCTCTTCCATCTGCTGGTAGGCATTTTCACTGCCCGGTACGTTGAACAGCACCATCATGACGACCCACTTCAGGTCATCCAGCTCGATATCCGGCTTGTCCAACTCGAGCAGACGCTCGATACAGATCTCGCGGGTTTCGGCATTCAGTACCTGGGCCTGTTCCAGAAAGAGCAGGAACCCGCGGCACTCGGTGCTGAGGCGTGCCAGCTCTTGCGGGGCATAGATACGCATCGAGCCTTGCGCGCTGGCGGCCACATAGACCTCCCGCTCGCTATCATGCAGATTGGCCAGTCGCTCCAACCAGTCGAGCGCCTTGTCGATCTCCTCCTTGTCAAAACCGGCTCGGCTCAACTCTTCGGTGAGTTCATTCTGCTCGACCATCACATCTGCATCGCTGTGGATGTAGGTCTCGAAAAGGTACATCAATACATCAAACATGATTCGCCCTCCTCGCTCTGACGTATCCACCGGCTACCGCCATCACTGCACCGACCAACTCCAGCTCTACCAACCTGCCCAATACCACTTCGACAGGAAGCTGGGTCCGCTCGGCAACGGTATCCACGCTCGTGGTCTCGTAATCTACGTTATCCAACAAATCAGCATAAGGCAATTCGCTATTATGCTGTTGCTCAGATGGTATGGCCGACGGATCTAGCCGTGCCCCCCACTCCGGCAGCTCTTCCACTATATCGGCCACACTCAGCACAAGTTTGGCCCCCTGCTGAATTAATCTGTTGCATCCTATCGCTTGGCCATTTTGCGGGGCGCCGGGTACCGCAAACACTTCGCGCCCCTGCTCCAGTGCATAGCGAGCGGTGATCAGCGAACCACTCTGCTCGGTCGCCTCCACCACCAGAGTTCCCAACGACAGACCACTGATAATACGGTTGCGACGAGGAAAATGTTCAGCCAGCGGCCCTTTATCCGGCGCCAGTTCGGAGATAAGCAAACCACCTTTCTCCAGAATCTGACCTGCCAGTCCCTGATGGCGTTTGGGGTAGAGGCAATCCAGCCCGGAGCCCAACACGGCAAGGGTGATACCACCACAAGCCAGCGTCTGCTGATGGCAAACACCATCGATACCGAGCGCAAGGCCCGAGGTGATGGCGAACCCGCATCTAACCAGTTCGCTACAGAGACGGGACGCGTTATCTTTGCCTGCATAGGTGGGATGACGTGTCCCCACCATCGCCAGCTGGGGTAGCGACAGCGCTTCAAGATCGCCACGGCAGTAGAGCAACAGGGGGGCCGCGGGAATTTCACGCAACAAGGGCGGATAAAGAGGGTGATCTTGCGGAATAAGGAGATTGCCAGGTAACGCGGCCCAAGCCAGACTCTGCTCAACAATCGGCGAGGGCCAGCGCAGTTGCCTGATCTGCTCTGACGACAGCCCCATACCGTGCAGCTGTGTTTCATCGCTCTGAAACAGGGCATCAATCGAACCGCCGATCTGCTCCAGCAGCCGAGCGGCGGTCACCGGACCGATGCCGATGACCGCATTGAGGGTTAGCCAGAGAGCTAGACGCCCGTCGGGGTAGTTCACGTCAGAAGTGAGTGACCTGATAACCCGAGCTCACCATGTCCTTGCTTTGCATGATGAGGCCATAACTCAGCTTGTCATACACCTTGAACAACATAACCCTGGCAATCGCTTCTGAAGGGAGTGACTCCTTCTGGTTACCGCTGTAGAACACCTTGTCGTAGACAGAGGAAAGCTCCTTGTATTGCACTGCACCATTCTTGGTAACCAGAGCAGCACCGGGTCGTCTGACATCCAATACATCCCCGGCGACTAGCTGATCGCGGCCACCCCGGTTGATCAGCACCACATCAAACTTGCCACCGCCCCGGGTCTTGTTCGGCAAATCGATGATATAGCCCGGCGTGATGGCAGGTGCCGCTTTCGGTGTGAAGACGGCGGGCATGTTCTCTTGAGCCGGCAGCGGCATCACCTTGTCGCCCTGCAGCACTTCGCGCTGGTTATGAGTGAGGGTAACTTCAGTCCGATCGCCATCAAGACGCGCCACGGCCCGCACCACACCGGCAAAGATCGCCTCCTGGCCCAGCAGTTCACCGGTTTCGCGATCCTTGTAGACCACTCCGGGGTGATAAATGCCATAAACCTGCCCCGGCGTCAGGGAGCCCTGCACATAGAGGGTGTCCCCCTCCAGCATGCCGATATGTTTCTGATCCGACCCCAGCAGATAGGGCAAGGTTTTCTGCTGCTGGCTGTCAGCCAGAATATGGTCGGTTTGCAGGAAGGGGCCGATCTCGCTGATAGGCAGGGTCGGAATGGGGTTGGCCTTGTTCTCGTAACGGGTTTTCGGGCCGAGACGGATGACTTGCTTGCCACCCTGCATCGCCTTGCCGAGCCGGGGTTCACCATTGACCCAGCTCAGATGCAGTACATCACCGGGGTAGATCCAGTGAGGATTGGCAATCTGTGGATTGATGTTCCAGAGACGGGGCCAGAGCCAGGGCTCAGAGAGATATTTGCCGGAGATATCCCACAGGGTGTCACCTTTTTGCACTACATAGCTTTCGGGATAACCCGCTTTCAACCTCAGCTGATCGGCCAGAGCGGCTTGGCTCATAGTCACCATCAGGCAGGTGAGGATGGTTTGCTTCAGATACATAACACTCCCTGTTACCTCTGCACGCAAAGTGTTGCTGTTTTTTGTTGGCGTAAATGACTAGAATTACGCCAATATTGACTGCATTTATACGAAACTAAAGAAAAAACTATGGCCATTCTAGATGTATTGCGTTTCCCCGATGAGCGTCTGCGTACCGTCGCAGCCCCTGTCGAGACCTTTACACCCGAGTTACAACAAATTGTAGATGATATGTTCGAAACCATGTATGCGGAGGAGGGCATTGGCCTGGCCGCAACGCAGGTGGATATTCATCAACGCATCATAGTGATCGATGTCTCTGAAAACCGTGAAGATCCTCTGGTATTGATCAATCCGGAAGTGATCTCCCAGTGTGGCAGCACCGGCATTGAAGAGGGTTGCCTCTCCGTGCCCGGCAGCCGTGCTCTGGTACCGCGTGCCGAGCAGATCAAGATCCGCGCACTGGATCGCCACGGCAAGCCGTTCGAGCTGGAAGCCGACGATCTGCTCGCCATCTGCATCCAGCATGAGATGGATCATCTGGTCGGCAAGTTGTTTGTGGATTACCTGTCCCCGCTCAAGCGCCAGCGCATTCGCCAGAAGCTGGAAAAGATGGCCCGCGAAGATCGCAAAGTCCTCTGAGGATCTGCTCCATTGAATAAGCTGAAACTGATTTTTGCCGGTACTCCCGACTTCGCCGCCCGTCATCTGGCGGCGTTGTTGTCTTCCGACCATGAGGTCGTTGCCGTTTATACCCAGCCGGACAAGCCCGCTGGCCGTGGTCAGAAGCTCACTGCCAGTCCGGTAAAAGAGCTGGCACTGGCCCACAATCTACCGGTCTATCAACCGGCAACCCTGCGCAAGGAAGAGGCGCAAGCCGAACTGGCCGCCCTTGGTGCAGACCTGATGGTCGTGGTGGCCTATGGCCTGATCCTGCCCAAGGCTGTACTCGATACCCCGCGTCTGGGCTGCATCAACGTCCATGGCTCCCTGCTGCCGCGCTGGCGTGGCGCGGCACCGATCCAGCGCTCCATTTGGGCGGGCGATAGCGAAACCGGCGTCACCATCATGCAGATGGATGTGGGGCTGGATACCGGCGCCATGATCCGCAAGGTTAGCTGCCCCATCGCCGCCGACGAGACCTCCGCCAGCCTCTATGACAAGCTGGCCAAGCTGGGTCCGCAGGCTCTGGTCGACACCATCGATGCCATGGCTGCCGGTGAAACCGCTGCCGAGGCGCAAGATGATGCGCTGGCCAACTACGCCGAAAAGCTCTCCAAGGAAGAGGCCCGCATCGACTGGTCGATGGATGCTGTTGCCATCGAGCGCTGCATCCGCTCGTTCAACCCCTGGCCCATCAGCTGGTTTGAAGTGGCTGACCAGACCGTCAAAGTATGGCAAGCCGCCGTCATTGACAGCGACCACGGCCAACCCGCCGGCACCCTGCTCAAGGCCGACAAGCAGGGGATCGATATCGCTACCGGCAAAGGGGTACTGCGCCTGCTGACCCTGCAACCGCCCGGCAAGAAGGCGATGTCCGTTTCGGATCTGCTCAACTCTCGCCGCGACTGGTTTGAACCCGGCACGCAATTGAATTGAACTGGATTGAATTGACACAAGCGGGGCTCAGGCCCCGACTTGCGCATCTAAGGTAACTCTATGAAAACACGTGCACAGGCCGCTCTCGTTATTCAACAGGTGCTGGATCAGGGCCAATCCCTCTCCGCTGTTCTGCCTGCTGCCCAGGAGAAGGTCGCGCCTCGCGATCGCGCTCTCCTGCAAGAACTCTGCTACGGCACCCTGCGCTGGCTGCCCCGCCTCGATGCGGCAGTTAACGAGATGATGGACAAGCCGCTCAAGAACAAGAGCCGCATTTTCCACTACCTCATTCTGGTCGGTCTCTATCAGCTCATCTACACCCGCATTCCGGCTCACGCCGCGGTGGCCGAGACCGTCAACGCCGTCAAACTGCTCAAGGGCACCTCCCTGCGTGGCCTCATCAACGGCGTGCTGCGCAACTTCCAGCGCAGCGCCGAAGTCATTCTGCTGCGTATCGACCGCGTTCCCAGCATTCGCCTCGGTCATCCGGAGTGGCTCACCAAGCGCCTGCGTCAGGCCTATCACGATGAGTGGGAATTCATCATGGAGGCGAACAACCAGCGCCCCCCCATGTGGATCCGCAACAACAGCCAGCGCCAGAGCCGCGATGCCATGCTGGCTCGCATGGCCGAAGCCGGCATCAATGCCGTGGCCGGTGAAGAGGGTGAGGATTGCATACTGCTGGAGCGTCCTTGTGATGTGACCAAGCTGCCCGGCTTCGAAGTGGGTGACTGCTCGGTACAGGATGGTGCAGCACAACAGGCTGCCGCCCTGCTCGACCCGCAACCGGGCGAGTGGGTGCTGGATGCCTGCGCAGCCCCCGGCGGCAAGACTGCCCACCTGCTGGAGCGTCAGCCCAGGCTGGCTGGCGTGGTTGCCGTCGATGCCGACGAAAACCGCCTCAAGCGAGTGCAGGAGAACCTGGACCGCATCGGCCTGACGGCCAAGGTGATCCATGGCGATGCTGCGGCGCCGGAACAGTGGTGGCCGGAGGGTCAGTTTGACCGCATCCTGCTGGATGCCCCCTGCTCCGCCACCGGCGTCATTCGTCGCCACCCAGACATCAAGTGGCTGCGCCGGGATCAGGACATTCGCGAGCTGGCCGAGCTGCAACGCCGTATTCTGAGCGCCCTCTGGGGCAAGCTGAAGAGCGGCGGCACCCTGCTCTACGCCACCTGCTCCGTATTGCCGGAAGAGAACCGCGAACAGATCCGCACCTTCCTTGCCGCGACCAAAGATGCCAAATTGGTACCGTTGCACGAACAGGATACCCCGGACTGCCCGGGTCGCCAGTTCCTGCCGGGTGAAGCCGAGATGGATGGCTTCTACTACGCCAAACTGGTCAAGCTCTGAGCCGGGCATGACCAACCTCATTCGGGAGAGCCGCCAGATCCGTTCTGGCGCCCCCCTTTACAGCATCAACGTGAGTAAACGTTCCCTATGAAGATCATCATTTTGGGAGCCGGCCAGGTCGGCGGCACCCTGGCCGAGAACCTGGCCGGGGAGAACAACGACATCACCATCGTCGACACCGACAGCGAACGCCTGCGCGAACTGCAGGACAAGTTTGACCTGCGGGTGGTCAACGGTCATGGCGCCCACCCCAAGGTGCTGCGCGAAGCGGGGGCTCAGGATGCAGACATGCTGGTCGCCGTCACCAACAGTGACGAGACCAACATGATCGCCTGTCAGGTGGCCTACTCCCTGTTCAACACCCCGAACAAGGTCGCGCGGATCCGCTCGCCGGCCTATCTGACCGAGCGGGATCGCCTGTTCCTGCCAGAATCGGTGCCGGTGGATCACCTGATCGCGCCGGAGCAGCTGGTGACCGACTATGTGCGTCGCCTGATCGAATACCCGGGAGCTCTGCAAGTGGTTGATTTTGCAGGTGGCCGCGTCGGTCTGGTGGCGGTCAAGGCCTACTACGGTGGCCCGCTGGTGGGCAATGCTCTCTCCACCCTGCGCGAACACATGCCGAACATCGAGACCCGGGTAGCGGCCATCTTCCGTCAGGGCCGCCCGATCCGTCCGCAAGGCACCACCATCATCGAAGCGGATGACGAGGTCTTCTTCGTCGCCGCCGCGGGCCATATCCGTGCCGTGATGTCTGAACTGCAGCGCCTCGAGAGCCCCTACCGCCGCATCATGATCGTCGGTGGCGGCAACATTGGCGCAGGCCTCGCCCGTCAGCTGGAGAAGCGTTACAGCGTCAAGCTTATCGAGCGCAACCAGAAGCGGGCGGAGCAGCTCTCCGAACTGCTGGAGAACACCATCGTCTTCTGCGGCGATGCGGCGGATCAGGAGCTGCTGGCCGAGGAACACATCGACCAGATCGATGTCTTCATCGCCGTGACCAACGAGGACGAGGCCAACATCATGTCGGCGCTGCTCGCCAAGAAGATGGGCGCCAAGAAGACCATGGTGCTGATCCAGCGCGGCGCCTACGTGGATCTGGTGCAGGGTGGCTCTATCGATATCGCCATCTCGCCGCAGCAGGCCACCATCTCGGCCCTGCTTACCCACGTACGCCGGGCAGATATCGCCAACGTCTACAGCTTGCGCCGCGGTGCTGCCGAGGCGATCGAGGCGATTGCCCACGGTGACGAGAACACCTCCAAGGTGGTCGGCAAGACGGTAGGCGAGCTCAAGCTGCCGCCGGGCACTACTATCGGTGCCGTGGTGCGCGGGGATGAAGTGCTGATCGCCCACGATCGCACCAAGATCCAGCAGGATGACCACGTGGTCATGTTCCTGGTGGACAAGAAGTACATCCCGGAAGTGGAGCGGCTGTTCCAGCCCAGCCCCTTCTTCCTGTAACGTCTTCATGCGCACAGGCTGTCAAATCAGACCCGGCTCAGCTCCCCCAAGGGGATGGTCCGGGTCTTTTGTTAATCAACGACCAGGTTATCGAACATGATCAAGCTGCGTCCCATTATCTTCACCCTCGGGCTGGTGCTTTCCAAGCTGGCGCTCTTCATGTGGCTACCCACCTTGCTGGCACTGCTCACCGGGTCAGAGGGATTTGTCGAGTTTCTCAAGTCCGTGCTGATCACCCACGGCGCCGCCCTGCTCTGCCTCCACTACGGTCGTAAGGCGGAGTTTCATCTGGGGGTGCGGGAGATGTTCCTGCTCACCACCTCGGTCTGGGTGGTTGCCTGCGCCTTCGGCGCCCTGCCGTTTGTTTTCATCACCCACATCAACTTCACCGACGCCTACTTCGAGACTATGTCGGGGGTGACCACCACAGGCTCTACCGTGCTCTCCGGCCTCGACAACATGGCCCACAGCATCCTGTTGTGGCGTTCCATCCTGCAGTGGCTGGGCGGAGTCGGCTTTATCGTGATGGCGGTTGCCGTGCTGCCCTACCTCAACGTCGGCGGCATGAAGCTGTTCCAGACCGAGAGCTCGGACTGGTCGGATAAAAGTGCGCCACGGGCCAAGACGGTCGCCAACAACATAGTCGTGGTCTATCTGGTGCTCTCCATGCTCTGCTTCATGGCCTACTGGGCCAGCGGCATGAACATGTTCGAGGCGATCAACCACGCCATGACCACCCTCAGTACCGGCGGCTACTCCACCTCCGATCAATCCATGTCCCACTTCTCCAACTCGGCACACTGGATTGGTACCCTGTTCATGTTCCTCGGCGGCCTCCCCTTCCTGCTCTATGTGCAGAGCCTCAACCACCGGGACTACAGCCTGCTCAAGGATGCCCAAGTGCGCGGCTTCTTCTGGCTGGTTGTGTGGGTCACCGTCATCATGACCTTCTATCTGTGGGAGAGAGATCTGTTCGGCTTCTGGGATGCCTTGCGCATCAGCTGCTTCAACATCGTCTCGGTGCTCACCACCACCGGCTACGGCCTTGGTGACTTCGGCACTTGGGGGCCACTGGCCAGCATCCTCTTCATCGTGCTGCTGGCTCTTGGGGCCTGCTCCGGCTCCACTGCGGGCGGCCTCAAGATCTTCCGGGTACAGGTGGCCTTTGCCCTGTTCAAGAAGCAGATGCGCCAACTGATGCACCCTTCCGGCGTATTTCCCCAGAAGTACAACGGCCGGACGGTCAATGATGCAATCATCCGCTCGATGATCTCCTTCGTGCTGGCCTACTTCGCCATCATTCTGGTGATAGCTGCACTGTTGGGCGCCATCGGGCTCGATCCCCTGACGGCCATCTCCAGCTCCATCACCGCCGTTGCCAACGTCGGCCCGGGCATGGGCCCGGTGGTCGGCCCCAGCACCAACTTTGCCAGCCTGCCGGAATCGGCCAAATGGCTGCTGTCGTTCGGTATGTTGCTGGGACGACTGGAGATCCTGACGGTCGCCGTGCTCTTCTTCCCCTCCTTCTGGCGCCAGTAATTCCTCACTGCAAGCCAGCAAAAAGCCGCAGCGTTCATCCGCTGCGGCTTTTTTATCTCCCCCATCCCCACGACTTTCGTTCGCCGCTTATCTGCCCACTCATCATCGATTGCTGATGGCCTGAACGAGCTCATCAGGATGGCCAGAGTGGATCACAAGCATAAAAAAACGGGCCCAAACCAGAAGTTTGGGCCCGTTTATCAGTGAACCGTCAGCGGCCGCAAGAGCTGCCGAGACTCAGCACATGGGATTAACCGCGGCCAGAGCGCTTGCGATCCAGCTCGGTCAGCAATTTCTTGCGGATACGGATGTTCTTCGGAGTGACTTCTACCAGTTCGTCGTTGTCGATGAACTCGAGAGCCTGTTCCAGAGTCATGCGGATTGGCGGAGTCAGCACTTGAGCTTCGTCGGTACCGGAGGCACGCATGTTGGTCAGCTGTTTGCCCTTCAGGCAGTTAACAGTCAGGTCGTTGGAACGGGAGTGAATACCGATCACCTGGCCTTCGTACACTTCGGTTGCGTGACCGATGAACAGACGACCGCGGTCTTGCAGACCGAACAGGGCGTAGGTCAGGGCCTTACCGGTTGCGTTGGAGATCAGCACGCCGTTCTGACGCTCGCCGATGCTGCCACCCTTGTGCGGACCGTAATGGTCGAAGGTGTGGTAGAGCAGACCGGTACCGGAGGTCATGGTCATGAACTCGGTCTGGAAGCCGATCAGGCCACGGCTCGGGATCATGAAGTCCAGGCGGACACGACCCTTGCCATCCGGGGTCATGTTGGTCATTTCGCCTTTACGCAGACCCAGTTGCTCCATCACGGAACCCTGGTGCGCTTCTTCAACGTCCACAGTTACGGTTTCGAACGGTTCTTGCAGAACACCATCAACGGTACGCAGGATTACTTCCGGACGAGACACAGCCAGTTCGTAACCTTCGCGACGCATGTTTTCGATCAGGATGGATAGGTGCAGTTCACCACGACCGGATACACGGAACTTGTCCGGATCATCAGTCTCTTCCACGCGCAGGGCCACGTTGTGGACCAGCTCCTGGTTCAGACGCTCCAGAATGTTGCGGGAGGTCACGAACTTGCCCTCTTTACCGGCGAACGGTGAAGTGTTGACCTGGAAGGTCATGTTCACGGTCGGCTCGTCAACGGAGAGCGGCGGCAGGGCTTCAACGGCACCGTTGTCACAGATGGTGTCGGAGATTTTCAGCTCGCCCAGACCGGTGATAGCGATGATGTCACCCGCTTGCGCGTCGGCAACTTCAGTACGGGACAGACCCAGGTAACCCAGCACCTGACCGACTTTACCATTACGGGTCTTGCCGTCAGCACCAACGATGGTGACTTGCTGGTTGGTCTTGACGCGACCACGAGTGATGCGGCCGATACCGATAACGCCCACGTAGGAGTTGTAGTCCAGCTGGGAGATCTGCATCTGGAAACCACCTTCGGCATCAGCCTTCGGCGCTTCAACGTTGTCAACGATGGCCTGGAACAGCGGCTCCATGTTTTCGGACTCGACGTCCTGATCCATGGTGGCCCAACCGTTCAGTGCAGAGGCGTAAACAACTTTGAAATCCAGCTGTTCGTCAGTCGCGCCCAGGTTGTCGAACAGGTCGAATACCTGATCCATTACCCAGTCAGGACGAGCACCCGGACGGTCAACCTTGTTGATGACCACGATCGGCTTCAGACCCTGAGCGAACGCTTTCTGGGTCACGAAACGGGTTTGCGGCATCGGGCCGTCTACGGCGTCAACCAGCAGCAGCACGGAGTCAACCATGGACAGTACGCGCTCTACTTCACCACCGAAGTCGGCGTGACCCGGGGTATCAACGATGTTGATGCGGTAGTCATTCCAGCGGATCGCAGTGTTCTTGGCGAGAATGGTGATGCCACGTTCCCGTTCCAGATCATTGGAGTCCATGATCCGTTCCTGGCCTTCCGTGGAGCGGTCCAGGGTGCCGGACTGCTGCAGCAGCTTATCAACCAGAGTCGTTTTGCCGTGGTCAACGTGCGCAATAATCGCAATATTGCGTAAATTCTCTAACATTCTCGCCTCAATCACCGGGTAAAATTGGGCGCTAATTGTACTCTTGCCTTTGTGATCTGCCTAGCAGAATTGCAGTACATTCGCGCATAACAACAGATCTGGATCATAGACCTCTCTGACAAACCCTGCTTAGATGGGCGGTGACCGTATTTCGAGCACCATTACAGTGCACCAAAACGATCCACCATTGCACTAAATTGATGCAACGCGAGTCGAGATCGCCTGATTTTGGGGAGCCTCTTCAGCGAGATTGCCCTGAAATCAAGCTGTCACAAACTTGGCACGATACTGGCTTATGTGAATACGACGACGCATTCACCCAGAGAGTTTTAACACCGGAGGTTACTTAGCATGTCAGCCCAGAACGTTTTGGCCCTGATCCAGGAACACGAAGTCAAGTTTGTTGATCTGCGCTTTACCGACACCAAGGGTAAAGAGCAGCACGTATCCATCCCTGCTCACCAGGTTGATGAAGATTTCTTCGAAGACGGCAAGATGTTCGATGGCTCCTCCATCGGCGGCTGGAAGGGCATCAACGAATCCGACATGGTACTGATGCCGGACGCAGCCTCCGCCAAGCTGGACCCGTTCACCGAAGAGACCACCCTGAACATCGTTTGTGACGTGCTGGAGCCTGCCACCATGCAGGGCTACGACCGCGATCCGCGCTCCATCGCCAAGCGTGCAGAAGATTTCCTGAAGTCCAGCGGCATCGCTGACACCGTGCTGTTCGGGCCGGAGCCGGAATTCTTCATGTTCGACAACATCACCTTCTCCAACACCATGGGCCACAGCTTCGTGAAAATCGAATCTGAAGAAGCCGCATGGAACTCCGGCACTGCCTATGAGCATGGCAACAAGGGTCACCGTCCGTTCGTGAAAGGCGGTTACTTCCCGGTTGCGCCGGTCGACTCTTCCCAGGATATCCGCGCCGCCATGTGTCTGGTGCTGGAAGAGATGGGCCAGGTCGTTGAAGCTCACCACCACGAAGTGGCCACTGCCGGTCAGAACGAGATCGCTACCCGCTTCAATACTCTCACGCTGAAGGCGGACGAAGTACAGGTGCTGAAGTACGTGATCCACAACGTGGCTCACGCCTACAACAAGACTGTCACCTTCATGCCGAAACCCATGTTCGGTGACAACGGCTCCGGCATGCACTGCCACCAGTCTCTGGCCAAGAACGGCGTCAACCTGTTCGCTGGTGACCTGTACGGCGGTCTGTCCGAGATGGCGCTGCACTACATCGGCGGTATCATCAAGCACGCCAAGGCCATCAACGCCTTCGCCAACCCGACCACCAACTCTTACAAGCGTCTGGTTCCGGGTTATGAAGCACCGGTCATGCTGGCTTACTCTGCCCGCAACCGCTCTGCCTCCATCCGTATCCCGGTGGTACCGAGCCCGAAAGCCCGTCGTATCGAAGTACGCTTCCCGGATCCGGCTGCCAACCCGTACCTGGCCTTCGCGGCCCAGCTGATGGCCGGTCTGGACGGTATCATCAACAAGATCCATCCGGGCGATGCCATGGACAAGAACTTGTACGACCTGCCGCCGGAAGAAGCCGCAGAAGTGCCGACCGTTGCCGGTTCTCTGGACGAAGCCCTGGCCGCACTGGATGCTGACCGCGAGTTCCTGACCCGTGGCGGCGTGTTCAGCGATGACTTCATCAACTCCTATCTGGAACTGAAACAGCAGGATGTTGACCGCGTGCGCATGACCCCGCACCCGCTGGAGTTCGAACTGTACTACTCCGTCTAAATCGCAGCAGACAGCCCATTTAGATTGGGTCAGCTTGCCGAATCGTGACAAAACCCGCCAGATGGCGGGTTTTTTCTCTGATAGGATTAAGCAAAATACCGTCAAGGAGAGACGAATGAACAAGATACATGGCATAGGAGCAATTACCCTCCTGTTACTGACCTCCTTCAGTACTCATGCGGCCAAGGTCTACTCTTGGGTCGATGGCAATGGCATTACCCACTACACGGATGCCCCTCCTCCCGGCAAAAACGTAAAGGAGGTGGATCTGCGGGCTGCCCCCCTGCTGGGTAGCGCCCCCAGCTCGGTGCAGGTGGATAACTTCAACAGCCTGACTGGCGCAGACGCCAAGAAGGAGCAGGAGGCGGCCAAACTGGTGATCGAGCTGCTCTCCCCTGAACAGGGCAGCACCCTGCGCGACAACACTGGCAATATCGTCTTTCAGGGTCAAATCAGCCCCAAACCGCCAACCCAGTATGATGTGCGCCTGACTCTGGATGGCAAGGCAGCCCCCATCGTTAGCAACAGCCTCTCTATCCGGGTCGAAAATGTCGATCGCGGTGCCCACGAAGCTCAGCTAGAACTGCTCGCCAAAGACGGTACGATCCTTGCTAAATCCACTCCAGTCACCTTTTACCTGCATAGAGCGACCGTGACGCCGGCACCCAAACCCACCCCCAAAGCCAACCAGGGGTGATATAGCGCACCGATGCGGGTAAACTCCATGCACCATATGGGTGCATAATTGGTGTGTAGCACCGTTTTAGGGAGAAACCTGTGCCAACCCGCTCGGACAACGCCAAAACACTCTTGGATAATTTGCTGACCGCCGTGATCCTGATGGATGAGCGGCTCTGCATCCAGTTCGTCAACCCGGCGGCTGAACAGCTGCTCTCCCTCAGCGAACGCCGACTGATCGGCATCGAACTGCCCCATCTGCTGGAACATATCTCCCTCGACCTGCAAAGACTGAAACAGTGCCTCGTTTCAGGGCAAGGTTTCACCGACAGCGAAGTGACCCTGGTGGTGGAAGGAGAACCGCGACTGGTGGAGCTGAGCGCCACCCCGATGGCAGACCACGAACAGCGTCTGCTGGTCGTGGAGCTGCGCAAGATCGACCAGCAAAAGAAGATCAGTCAGGAGCAGCAGCAACATGCCCAGCAGCTGGCGGCCAAGGAGCTGGTGCGCGGGCTGGCCCACGAAATCAAGAATCCCCTCGGCGGCCTGCGCGGCGCGGCCCAGCTGCTGCAAAAAGAGCTGCCGGATCCGGCGCTTCGCGAATATACCGGCATCATCATCGAACAGGCCGATCGGCTGCGGGTACTGGTCGATCGGCTGCTCGGCCCCCAGCGCCCCGGCCGTCACCAGATGCACAATGTCCATTCGGTGCTGGAGCAAGTACGCCGACTGGTGGAGCTCGAACTCCCCCTCTCTGTTCGCATCGAGCGGGATTACGACCCCAGCATCCCCGAATTCGAGATGGAGCCGGATCAGCTACAGCAGGCGTTTCTCAACATAGTGCGCAACGCTGCCGAAGCGCTGGGCGATCAGACCGGGCTTATCCGCATCAAGACCCGCACCGCGTTCCAGATCACCATCCACGGTCAGCGCTACCGGCTAGCGGCGGAGATCAAGATCATCGACAACGGCCCCGGCATTCCCGATGCCATTCGCGATACCCTGTTCTATCCGATGATCACCGGCAAGGAGGGGGGAACCGGGCTCGGCCTCTCCATCGCCCAGAACCTGATCGACCAACACAAGGGGCGGATTGACTGCATCAGCTGGCCGGGCCACACCGAATTCACCATTTTTCTACCGCTTCGCAAGTAAGGGAACCCCATGACCGCCAAAGTGTGGATCGTCGATGACGACAGTTCTATCCGCTGGGTGCTGGAGCGCACTCTCGGCAGCGAAGGCTTCAACTGCGAGAGCTTTGCCGATGGCGAAGCCCTGCTGCACGCCCTTGAGCTGCGCTCGCCCGATGTGATCCTCTCCGATATCCGGATGCCCGGCATCGATGGTTTGAGCCTGCTGGAGCAGATCCACCGCCGTCAGGCCGATCTGCCCATCATCATCATGACCGCCCACTCGGATCTCGACAGCGCGGTCAACGCCTACCAGCGAGGCGCCTTCGAGTACCTGCCCAAACCATTCGACATAGACGAAGCGGTGACCCTGGTGCGCCGCGCCGAGAATCACCTCAAAGAGCAGCGCACCAAACGCAAGTCTCGTCAGCAAGAGGCCACCGCCACCCCGGAGATCATCGGCGAGGCACCGGCGATGCAGGAGGTGTTCCGCGCCATCGGCCGCCTGTCGCGCTCCAGCATCTCGGTGCTGATCAACGGCCAGAGCGGCACCGGCAAGGAGCTGGTCGCCCATGCGCTGCACAAGCACAGCCCGCGCGCCCACAAAAACTTCATCGCCCTCAACATGGCAGCCATCCCCAAAGATCTCATCGAATCCGAGCTGTTCGGTCACGAGAAGGGGGCCTTTACCGGAGCCAATAACATCCGCCACGGCCGCTTCGAGCAAGCCGACGGTGGTACCCTGTTTCTCGACGAGATCGGCGACATGCCGCTGGATGTGCAAACCCGGCTGCTGCGAGTATTGGCCGACGGCCAGTTCTACCGGGTCGGCGGCCACCAGCCAGTGCAGGTGGATGTACGGATCATTGCCGCCACCCACCAGAATCTGGAGAAGCGGGTCGCCGATGGCGAGTTTCGCGAGGATCTGTTTCACCGCCTCAACGTCATTCGCATCCACATCCCCGCTCTCAAGGAGCGCCGTGAGGATATTCCCCAGCTGGCCCGTCACTTCCTGCTGCGCGCCGCCAAGGAGCTGAACGTGGAGGCCAAGAGCCTGCATCCGGATACTCAGGCCTATATCAGCCGCCTGCCCTGGCCGGGTAACGTGCGCCAGCTGGAGAACGTCTGCCGCTGGCTCACCGTGATGGCCTCCGGGCAGGAGGTGCTGGTGAGCGATCTTCCCCCCGAGCTGCTTACCCCCATCACCCACAACGCCGAGCCGGGTCAACCGGCGTTGCCCGGTTGCTGGCAGCAGCAATTGCAGGAGTGGGTGGCCAGCAAGCTGGCGCTGGGAGAGACCGACATCCTGGCCGATGCCATGCCCCAGTTCGAACGGATCATGCTGGAGACAGCGCTGGAACATACCCACGGCCACAAGCAGGAGGCCGCCCGCCTGCTTGGCTGGGGTCGCAACACCCTGACCCGCAAGCTGAAGGAACTCGATCTCTCCTGAGTCCCGGGGAAAACGATTCCCATCACGCCCTGACAAATCACCACCCGCCAGAACCCCGTTTAACCGTAAACGGGGTATCTTTTTTGAAAGCCCCGCCTAGAATGGCAGGCTTTCAAACCCGACTCGAAGAAGGCGCCATCATGATTGACAGATCTCTCCCCCTGACCGACCTGCACCGCCATCTGGACGGCAACATCCGTCCGCAAACCATCCTCGAGCTGGGTCGCCAACACAATATTCAGCTGCCCGCCTTCGAGCTGGAGGCACTGCGCCCTCACGTACAGATCGTCGAGAACGAGCCAAGTCTGGTCGCCTTCCTGAAGAAGCTGGACTGGGGTGTGGCCGTGCTGGCCAACTATGACGCCTGCCGCCGGGTTGCCTACGAAAACGTGGAAGATCTGCTGCGCGCCGGTATCGACTATGCCGAGCTGCGCTTCAGCCCGGCCTATATGGCGATGGCCCACAAGCTGCACCCGCAGGGTGTGGTGGAAGCCATCATCGACGGTGTGGCCGCGGGCAGCCGTGACTTCGGCATCAAGGCCAACCTGATCGGCATCATGAGCCGCACCTTCGGCACCGAGCAGTGCAATCAGGAGCTGGCAGCCTGTCTGGCCCACCGCGACAAGCTGGTCGCCATCGATCTGGCCGGTGACGAGCTGGGCTTCCCGGGGGAACTCTTTGTCGACCACTTCCGCAAGGTGCGCGACGCAGGCATGCGCGTCACCGTACACGCCGGTGAGGCGGCTGGCCCCGAGAGCATGTGGCAGGCCATTCGCGAGCTGGGTGCCGAGCGTATCGGCCACGGTGTCAAAGCGATTCAGGATCCGGCCCTGATGGCCTATCTGGCCGAGCATCGCATCGGCATCGAATCCTGCCTCACCTCCAACGTCCAGACCACCACGGTGGCGAGCCTGACCGAACACCCGATCCGCCAGTTCTTGGCTGCCGGCGTGCTGGCCTGCCTCAACACCGACGACCCGGCGGTGGAAGGGATCGACCTGCCCCACGAATATGAAGTGGCCGCTCCGGCCGCGGGTATGACCACCAGCGAAATCCGCACCGCCCAGCAGAACGGCCTGACCCTGGCCTTCCTGAGCGATAGCGAGAAAGCCGAACTGAGCGCCCGCGCAGCCAGCCGCTGATTAACACCGGCAGTGCAAATAAAAACGGCCCACTTCGGTGGGCCGTTTGCTTTGCAGATTTCTGATGATGTGTCAGCACGAAGCGAGCTGGCAGATAACAAAAGGCCCAAACCGGGTTTGGGCCTTTTGCTGATAGCTGTAAGGGGAAAAACTACTCCCGCTCCTTATCACGCTCCAGCGCCCGCTCAACCAACGGCTCGGGCAGGCTCTTGGTTACCTCCACCCCCAGCTCGCGGAAACGCTCGACCTGAGCGATCAGGTTGCCACGGCCGTTGACCAGCCGTCCCATCGCCTTGTCGTAGCTCTCCTGCGCCTTGTGCAGGCTGCCGCCCATCTGCTGCATCTCCTCGACAAACAGCCGCAACTTTTCGTAGAGGCGACCGGCCCGTTCGGCAATCTGGCGGGCATTCTGGTTCTGCCGCTCGTAGCGCCACAGGTTCTCGATGGTGCGCAGCGCCACCATGAGATTGGTGGGGCTCACCAGCAGGATGTTGTTGTCGAGACCATAACGCACCAGCGAAGGATCGGCCTCCATCGCACTGAGGAAGGCGGGCTCCACCGCCACGAACATCAGCACATAGTCGAGGGTACGCACACCGGGCAACTGCTGGTAATCCTTGCGACCCAGCTCGCGGATATGGTTGCGCACCGAGGCGACGTGCTCCTTGAGCGCCACCGCCTTCTCCAGTTCGTCCTCGGCGTTGTACCAGCGCTCGTAGGCAGTCAGCGACACCTTGGCGTCGATGATGATGTCTTTCTCTTGCGGCAGGTGGACGATCACGTCGGGTTGGTAGCGCTTGCCCTTCTCCACCTCGATATTGACCTGGGTGTGGTACTCATGGCCCTCGCGCAGGCCGCATTCGCTGAGGATCCGAGCCAGCACCACTTCCCCCCAGTTGCCCTGCTGCTTGCTGTCGCCCTTGAGGGCGCGGGTCAGCGCCGCCGCCTCTTCGGTCATGCGGGCATTGAGCTCGGCGAGGCGCTCCAGCTCGAACTTGAGACTGTGGCGCTGGGCCGTCTCCTGAGCATGGGTCTCCCCCACCTGACGGCGAAAGCCCTCGAGCTGCTCCTTGAGCGGAGTAAGCAGCAGATCGAGACTGTTTTGGTTCAATTCACGGAAGTTGCCGGAGTTTTGCTCGAAGATCCGGTTGGCGAGGTTCTCGAACTGCTGACTGAGGCGCTGCTCAGCCTCCTGTTGCAGTTGCAGCTTCTCCGCGGCAGCCAGCCGCTCGCTGCGCAGGGTAGCTTCTGCATCCTTGAGACGGGCGGTGAGCTTGATGAGCAGGGTCTGCTGCTGATCCAGCTTCTGCTGCCCCTGTTGCCGCTCATCCTGCATTTCGTCAAAACGCTCCTGCAGTGCCTGATAACGCTCCTGTGCCAGCAGCAACTCCTGAGCCCGCGCCGTGGCTGCCCGCCGCCCGATCAGCCAGCCAAGTCCGAGAGCCAAAAGGACCGCGGGCAGCAGGATGATCCAGAGTCCGGGGTCGATCATTTGCGGCTCCGCTGACGCAGGAAGAGTTCGAGATAGCGGTTAACCAAGACCCAGAGCACCACATAGAGAAGGTAAGCGGCCAGCACCACCCACTTGTGGCTGTTGACCCCGGTATCGAGCTCGGCGAACTCGATGCCCTTGATGCGGCAGTAGCCCCACATCAGCAGGGGAAAGATATAGAGCAGGGACGCACGCCAGAGAAATAGCCACATATGTTTTCATTCAACCACGTAAAAAGACCCGCCTAGCTTACACAAGGGCAACAGCCCTTGCGATCCTGGCGGCCGCTATTCTCTGGCCTGCTTGCCGAAACTTCGATAAAATTAACCCCTAATAGGTATCAGGGGCGAGCATGACTCACTATTTCCTCCGTTGGCTGACACAAGGTTGGCAAGCTTCCCGCAAGCCCGCCGTGGTTTGCCATGAAGCGCGCCCGCCGTGGGCCATCGAGGAGTCCCAGTACCTCTCCCTCTGCAGCCGCTGCGGCGAGTGTTTCAAGGCCTGCCCGCGCGGTCTGCTCAAACCGGCCAGCCAGCCCGAATACGACGACACCCCGATCTCCGGTACGCCGGTGCTCGACCTCTCATGCGGTCAGTGCAGCTACTGCGGCAGCTGCGCCAGAGCCTGTCCCACCGGCGCCCTCGACCTGCAACTGGGTCGTCAGGTGCAGACCCGGGTCCAGATCGAGGAGAGCTGTCAGGCACGGCAGGGCTTCTACTGCCTGCTCTGTGAAGATGCCTGCCCCCAGCAGGCGATCAAGGCCACCGCCGACGGCATCAACGTCAATATGGATGCCTGCAATGGCTGCGGTGCCTGCGGCCTAGCCTGTCTGCACGGCGCCATCACCCTGATCCGCCAGCCGGGTAGTCGCTGAAAAGCAAAAGGGGCCAGCAGGCCCCTTTTGCTTTTATATCTGTTCTTGTTTTCTGCCGGTCAGGCCATCGCCAGAATGGACTCCTGCTCAATGCCCAGCAGGTGACAGAGACGGGTCGGGTCGCGCACCGCATCAGCCAGGGTGTACTCACCCAGCACTTCGAGGAAGGCGTTCATGGCGCGGCGCAAAATGCCCTGAATGCGGCAGCCACCGGAGAGACGGCAGTTCTCGCGCTTGCAGTCGACCGGACAGAGCACGTGCTCCATGTCCATCACCACATCGCGCAGGTTGATGGAGACCGCGGAGCGACCGAGGCGGATGCCACCGTGCTTGCCACGCACCGTCTCGATGTACCCCTTGATGCCGAGCTGGTGCACTATCTTGACCACGTGGTTGCGAGAGATGCCGAAGGTATCGGCCACTTCGGTAATGGTCGACAGGCGATCGCCCGGCTGCACCGCCAGGAAGGTCAGGGTACGCAGGGCGTAGTCGGTAAATCGTGTCAGTTGCATGGTCGCACTTGCCTCTTACTACAAGCCAGGAATCAGGACGACAACATTGAGCTAAGAGGCAGGAGACAACCGGTTTGCCTCTGTTCGCCATTGGTTCGCCATTGGTTCGCCATTGGTTCGCCATTGGTTCGCCAGAGGGTGGGCCTGTCTCTTAATCTGAGTTGCGGAGTCACAGGTTAAGAGCAGCACAACCGGGTGTCGATGAAGATGCACATAAATCGACACTTTCTTTGATTGATCGCAAACTTGCCGGGTTAGCCGGGCGTTTGCCCGCTTTATGGCGGGTAAATCTCCCGAATAGTCCCCCTCGTCAAGCCCCTTCGACCAGCAGTCATATGGCCTGCGAACCGCCCCTCAATCGACCAGTAGAGAGGTGGTTCAGTGGGGCTGTTTCAGCCAGTTTTTCAGCGCGACCGAGGGGATGGAACTCTCGGAGGCGACGGCAAACGCGCCCCAGTCCACCGCACACTGCAACGCATCCTTGATCGCCATGCCTCGTGCCAGACCATGGATCAAGCCGCCAGCGAAAGCATCCCCTGCCCCCGTGGTATCAACCACTGAAACCGGCCGGGCGGCGACCCTGATCTGCTCCTCGCCATGGATGGCCACTGCGCCCGCCTTGCCTTCGGTCAACACCAACCATTCGAGCTGATCCCCCGCCAACTGGCGGGCATGTTGCCAGGGGTCGCTCACCTCGCCGAGATCGGAGCGGGAGGCCACCAGCACATGGCAGGGACGGCGCGCTTGGCCGCCCTTGGGATACTGGGCCACCACGAAGCTCTTGCCGAGCATCTGGCGCATGTAGCTGATGATGGCGGTGCCGGGATAGTTCACGTAGAGGCAGTCGATCCCCTCCTGTGGCAGATCACCGGGCAGATCGGGACGACGGGGACGGCGAAGTATGGTGCGCTCGCCGGTGGAGTCAACCAGGATCAGCAACTCGCCGGTCTCGCCGCCAAAGCGCTCCACATGGCTGCAATCCAGCCCGTAACCGGCCGCCTGCTCCAGCAGCCAGTCGCCGGTCTCGTCCAGCCCGATGCGTGAGGCAATGGTCACCTCGTGACCCGCCCACACCAGCCCGATGCCGGTATTGGCGGCACCACCTCCCAGCCTGCGTCCCTGATCCACGTATTGCAGCCGGGCCCCCGCCACCAGCGGCTCGGAGAGGGAGAGCACATGATCACAGTTGAGATTGGCAAGCAGCAGAATACGGGACATAGAGACCTCGGACGATGGATATAGCCCAAAAGAGACAGGCTGAACCCCGAGTAGAGCCCAGCCTGACAGAAGAGACAACCGGCAGCGATCGGGAATCCGATCAGGATCAATAGATGGGCAGCTCCACCCCGGCCAGCAGCTCGTCGATGCGCGCCTGGGTCGGCTGCTGCATCACGCTCTGGATCACCTCCTTGGTGAGGTGGGGCGAGAAGGAGCTGATGAAGTCATACATGTAGTTCTGCAGCAGGATGCTCTTGCTGAAGCAGATCTGGGCCGGGCAGGGCTTGAACAGGTGCTCCAGATTGATGGAGACCAGCCCGGGGCTGTCGGTGTCGTTGGCCACCAGCGAGGAGATGATGCCGATGCCAAAGCCCAGCTCCACATAGCGCTTGATCACTCCGGCATCCATTACCGTCATGTAGTAGCTCGGGGTCAGCCCCGCCGCCTGAAACACCTCGTCCTGCACCTGCCGACCGGTGGCACCGCTCTCGTAACTGAGGATGGGGTAGTGGCAGAGCTGCTCCAGCGTCGGCTTCTTCACCTTGGCCAGCGGGTGATCCTGCGGCACCACCAGCGAGAGGGTCCAAAGGTAGGCGGGCAACGCGATCAGCTCCTTGTCGAAGCCAATTTCGTGGGCAACGATGGAGAAATCGGAGTAACCCTTGCTGATCTGCTCCTTGCTCGCCGACATCACCGGATGGAGGTGGAACGAGATCTTGGGGTACTTCTTGGTGAAGTAGGTAACCGATTTGGGCAGCAGATAGCGGGCGATGGTGTGGGTAGTGTGGATGTTGAGGGTGCCAACGGTCGGATCCAGATACTCGCGGGAGATCGCCTTGATCTTGCTCTCGATGTTGAGCATCGCCTCGGCACACTTGATGATCTCCTCGCCTACCGGGGTAATGCGGTGCAGATGCTTGCCACGGCGCTCGAAGATCCGCACTCCCAGCTCGCTCTCCAACAGGCCAATCTGCTTGCTGACCCCGGGCTGGCTGGTATAGAGCGCATCGGACGCCACCGAGACGTTGAGGTTGTGGTCCCGGATCGCGATCAAGTACTTCAATTGCTGTAGTTTCAAGGCTTCACCCTCTCAAGCTGGTGCGGCGATCACGCCAGACAAACAGGCCGCCACAAAGGGCGGCCAGTGTATCATCCGATCCCGACATCGCAGCGCTTGATCCTTCATTTTGCTACAAAATCTAGCACCCGAAGGGGGTCGCTGACAAACCGCACTCAGGCCGCGCCAGCCCGCAGCGGCAGGATCCCCAAAAACTGCAGCAACCACTGCATCATGGTGGTCGAATCCACCTCCCCCTCCAGCGAGGAGAGGCTGCTCTGGTAACGCTCGTCGGGCAGCAGGCCACGGCGCCGCTCGATCAGCGCCCGGTTGTACTCCACCGAAAATTCCGGATGTCCCTGAATGGCAACTATGTTGTTCCCCTGCAGGAACATGAAGTTGGGGCAAAAATCGTTGCCCGCCAGCCGGGTCGCTCCGGGGGGCAGCAGGGCCACCTGATCCTGATGACTGGCCAGAATACGGATCTGATCACGAGACGGCGCCATCCAGGGCTCATCAGCCAACATGGGGTGCACCGACACTCCCAGCCCCCACCCCTTGGTAGACTTCACCACCTCGCCCCCCAGCGCCTGGGCGATCACCTGATGACCAAAACAAATCCCGGCCAGCTTGACGTCGGCATCATGGGCCCGACGGATCCAGCCACGCAACGCCTTGATCCAAGGGATATCGCTATAGGCATCGTGGCGCGAGCCGGTGATGAGCCAGGCATCGCACTCGTGCAGATCCTCCGGCAGCTCCCCATCGATGGCTGACCAGACCCGAAACTCCAGCTCGGGTGCCAGCGGCTGAAACCCCCTGATAAACATCTCGGAGTAGACGGGGCCAAAACGATCCGCCAGATCGGGATCCAGCCGGTCACAATCGAGAATTCCCAATCGCATCTGTTGCTCCTTTACAGAAGTGCCCCCGCAGACCAGCGATCTGCGGGGGCAAGAGAATTAAATCATGGTGGTGAGCCCTGGGCTCATCACTTCATGGTTGGCATGGAGAATTCGGCACCACTGCGCAGGCTCTGGGGCCAGCGCGCCGTCACCGTCTTCATCCGGGTATAAAAGCGAACCCCATCCGGCCCGTGCATGTTGAGCGGCCCGAAGATGGAGCGCTTCCAGCCGCCAAAGCTGTGAAACGCCATCGGCACCGGAATGGGAACGTTCACCCCTACCATACCGACCTGTACCCGCGCCGTGAAGTCCCGCGCGGTGTCGCCGTCGCAGGTAAAGATGGCGGTGCCATTGCCGTACTCATGTTCATTGATGAGTCGCAGCGCCGTCTCGTAGTCCGGCACCCGCACGATGGAGAGCACGGGGCCGAAGATCTCCTCGCGATAGATGCGCATCTCGGGGGTCACCTCGTCAAACAGGCAGCCACCGATAAAGTAACCCTCGTCGTGGCTCAGCGTGCGACCATCGACTCGCAGCGCGGCCCCTTCGGCCACCCCCTGATCCACATAACCGCGCACCTTGGCCAGATGCTCCTTGCTGATAAGCGGCCCCATCTCGTTTTCCGGGCTCTGGCCCAGCCCCGGGCCCACCCGCAGCTTCTCAACGAGCGGTTTCAGTTTGGCTACCAAGGCATCGGCGGTCTCGTCACCCACTACCACGGCTACCGAAATGGCCATGCAGCGCTCGCCCGCGGCCCCATAAGCGGCCCCCATCAGGGCAGAGACCGCCTGATCGAGATCCGCATCCGGCATCACCACCATGTGATTCTTGGCGCCGCCCAACGCCTGCACCCGTTTGCCGTGGGCCGAGGCGGTGGCATAGATGTACTGGGCGATGGGGGTGGAACCGACAAACGACACGGCACCTACTCGCGGGTCGGTCAGCAGCACATCCACCACCTCCTTGTCACCGTTCACCACGTTGAGCACGCCGTCCGGCAGACCGGCCTCCTTGAGCAGCTCGGCCATCCGCAGCGAGAGAGAGGGATCCTTCTCGGAGGGTTTGAGAATGAAGGTGTTGCCGCAGGCGATGGCGACCGGGAACATCCAGAGCGGCACCATGGCCGGGAAGTTGAACGGGGTGATGCCGGCGCAGACCCCGACCGGCTGCATCATGGAGTAGCTGTCTACCCCACGGCCGACGTTGAGGGAGTGCTCCCCCTTGAGCAGATGGGGAATGCCGCAGGCAAACTCCACCACCTCCAGCCCTCGGGTCAACTCACCCTGCGCATCGGAGAAGACCTTGCCGTGTTCGCGGCTGATGAGCTGGGCAAGCTCGTCCCTGTGCTGCTCCATCAACTCTTTGAAGCGGAAAAAGACCCGAGCCCGCACCAGCGGCGGGGTTTGCGACCAGTCGGCAAAGGCACGCTCGGCGATGGCGATCGCCTCCTGACACTCGGCGGCGCTGGAAAGCCCGACGCTCCCCTGCTGCTTGCCGCAGGCTGGGTTGAAGATGGCGCCCTGGCGCTCGCTACGACTCTCCTGCGGCTGGCCGTTGATGAAGTTGCTGACCCTGTATGTCATGTATCCTCCGTGATAATTGATGTGGTGATTGCGCTGAACAAGACAACGCAAGGCCCCGCCAGCGCGGGGCCATCAAATGGGTTAGGGTTGTGCCTGCAGGGCATCCTGCAGCAGGGTGAAGAGATCATCGATCTGGCTGCGCTCGATGATGAGGGGTGGCGACAGGGCGATGATGTCGCCGGTCACCCTGATCAGCGCCCCCTTCTCGAAGCAGCGGACAAACACCTCATAGGCGCGCTTGCCCGGCGCATCCGGCATGGATTCAAGTTCGATACCGGCCACCAGCCCGTAGTTGCGCACATCCTTCACATGCTTGCAGCCCTTCAGCGAATGGGCCGCCTCCTCCCAGTAGCCCGCCAGATCCGCGGCGCGGCTAAGCAGGTTCTCGTTGCGATAGATCTCGAGGGTCGCCAGACCCGCAGCAGCAGCCACCGGATGACCAGAGTAGGTGTAACCATGGAACAGCTCGATGGCTCCTTTGCCTGCCGCCATCATGTCGTCATAAATATGCTTTTGCACCAGCACAGCTCCCATGGGGATAGCGCCGTTGGTGAGCCCCTTGGCGCAGGTGATCATGTCGGGGATGACATCGAACTCCTGTGCGGCAAAGGGGGAGCCAAGACGACCGAAACCGGTGATCACCTCGTCAAAAATCAGCAGGATGCCGTGTTTGGTACAGATCTCCCGCAGCCGCTTGAGATAGCCTTTGGGCGGCATAAGCACGCCGGTACTGCCAGCGATGGGCTCGACGATCACCGCCGCGATATTGCTGGCATCGTGCAGAAAGACGATCTTTTCCAGCTCGTCGGCCAGCGCCACATCCTCCTCAGGCAACCCTTTGGTGAAGGCATTTTTGGCGATGTTGAGGGTATGGGGCAAATGATCCACCCCGGTCAGCAGGGAGCCAAACCACTTGCGATTGCCAGGAATGCCCCCCACCGAGATGCCGCCAAAGCCAACCCCGTGATAACCCCGCTCGCGACCAATCAGCCGGGTGCGGGTGCCCTGACCGCGAGCCCGCTGCCAGGCCAGTGCGATTTTGAGCGCGGTATCGACCGACTCTGAGCCGGAGTTGGTATAGAAGACATGGCCAAAGCCCTGGGGAGCGATCTCCACCAGCCGGTTGGCCAGCTCGAACGGCAACGGGTGGCCCATCTGGAAAGTGGGGGCGAAATCGAGGTGGGAAATCTGCTGGGAGACCGCCTCGGCAATCTCGCGCCGACCATGGCCCGCGTTGCAACACCAGAGTCCGGCAGTGCCATCCAGTATCTTGCGGCCATCCTCTGAGTGATAATACATCCCCTCCGCCGACTTCAGGATGCGCGGCGCCGCCTTGAACTGCTGGTTGGCGGTGAACGGCATCCAGAAGGCGGACATGTCGGAGGGGGTATTGATGTCGCTGATCGGTTTCATGGTCACCTCATCCTTAAGGTGTTTAGCAACTATTGGCCATTGCCTATTAAATTAAACACCTGAATCCATAAAAAAGGGCTCATTATCGCCCTGTCTGATGCCACCCCTAGCTAGATTACTCTACAGGGTGGTATAAGATATTTAACACAAATTTAATAATAGTAAACAGTCAAGGAGTGTCTATCGATGGATATCGGTCACCGTCTCAAGGCGGTTCGCACCAAGGCGGCCCTCTCCCAGCGCGAGCTGGCCAAACGCTCGGGCGTGACCAACGGATTCATCTCCCAGATCGAAAAGAATCAGGTGAGCCCGTCAGTTGCCTCCCTGCGCAAGGTGCTGGAAGGGATCCCCATGTCACTGGCCAGCTTCTTTACTGACGAGACCGAAATGGACTCCGAAGTGATCTTTCGCGCCGCCGATATGCCGGATCTCGGCACTCACCCCATTAGCTACCGGCTGGTGGGCCACAGCCGTGCCAACCGTGCCATCGGCATGTTGCAGGAGGTGCTGCCACCGGGCGCCGACACTGGCGACGACATGCTGAGCCACGAGGGTGAAGAGTGCGGCATCGTCATCAAGGGCGAGGTTGAAGTGACCGTGGGTGAGCAGATCTACCTGCTGACACCGGGGGACGGCTACTACTTCGACAGCCGCACTCCTCACCGTTTTCGCAATGTGGGCGAGCAGGAGTGCGTATTGATTTCGGCCAATACCCCCGCCAGTTTCTAACAGGGTGATAAGGGGCCAGCCAGCCGCCAATGTTTAATGAATTGTTACAAAATGGATTTACAAGTGGCAGGATGTTTAGCATATTGATACGCGGACAATGACTTTTGCCGGTTCAAGGAGTGAACATGAGTGACCTGACCCTGGCCCAGTGGCAACACAAGGCCGCCCATCTGACCCTGCCCTCACAAGCCTTTATCAACGGTAGCTATCGGGATGCCGTCAATGGTGCCACCTTCGACTGTATCAACCCGGCCAACGGCAAGCTGCTGACCAAGGTAGCAGCCTGCGATGCCGCCGATGCCGAGCTGGCGGTACAGGCCGCGCGTGATGCCTTCAACGACAAGCGCTGGAGCGGCATGGCGCCGAAACAGCGCAAGCTGATCATGCAGCGCTTCGCCGAACTGATGCGTCTCAACAAGGTGGAGCTGGCACTGCTGGAGTCGCTGGACATGGGCAAACCCATCGGCGATGCCATGGGCTACGATGCCCCTGCCGCCGCCAACTGCATCGCCTGGAACGCCGAAGCGATCGACAAGATCTACGATCAAGTCGCGCCGGTCGAGGAATCCGCCCTGGCGCTGGTGACCCGGGAACCGCTCGGGGTCGTTGCCGCCATCGTGCCGTGGAACTTCCCGCTGGTGATGGCCTGCTGGAAGCTGGGGCCGGCGCTCGCTACCGGCAACTCGGTCATTCTCAAACCTTCCGAAAAGTCCCCCCTGACCGCCTTGCGTATCGCAGGTCTGGCCAAGGAGGCAGGCATTCCTGACGGCGTGTTCAACGTACTGCCGGGCTTTGGCCATACCGTGGGCGAGGCGCTGGCCATGCACATGGATGTGGATTGCATCACCTTCACCGGATCCACCAAAATCGGCAAGCACCTGGTGGAGTGTTCCGGCAAGTCCAACCTCAAGCGCGCCTTTATGGAGTGCGGCGGCAAGAGCCCCAACATCATACTGGCGGATGCGCTGGACCTGGATGCCGCGGCCAAGAGCGCCGCTGGCGCCATCTTCTACAACCAGGGCGAGGTGTGTACCGCCGCCTCTCGCCTGCTGGTGCAAAACAGCATCAAGCCGCAATTTATGGAGCGACTGCTGGCCCATGCCCGCGAGTGGATCTCGGCCAACCCGCTCGACCCTGCGACCCGCATCGGCGCCATGGTGGATCACATCCAGATGGAGCAGGTGCTGCGCTATGTCGAGATTGGCAAGCAGGAGGGAGCCAAGCTACTGCTGGGAGGCAAACGCACCAATCTTGAGAGCGGCGGCTTCTATATCGAGCCCACCATCTTCGACGAGGTGACACCCGAGATGCGGATCTTCCGCGAGGAGATTTTCGGCCCTGTGCTGGCAGTGACCGGTTTCGACACGCTCGAAGAGGCCATTGCACTGGGCAACGACACCGACTACGGGCTGGCAGCAGCGATCTGGACCGCGGATCTCAACAAGGCGGTGAAGGGTTCCCGCGCCCTGCGTGCTGGCACCGTATTCGTCAACAACTGGGATGGCGGCGACATGACCATGCCGTTTGGTGGCTTCAAGCAGTCTGGTAACGGTCGTGACAAGTCGCTGCACGCGCTGGAGAAGTACACCGAGCTGAAAAGTACCTGGATCCAGCTCGAATAAAGGTATAAATAGCCATCATCATCAGCAATGGGGGAGAAATCCCCCCTTTTGCATTTTGGTCTTCCATCAGGCGGCACAATCGATATAATCATCAAATAAGCAAACCATTAAATATAAAGACAAAAATGCTATTTTTTCTGGGAAGCGTACTTTTTCTGGTGATCGGGTTGCCCCTGCTGTTTTTCGTGCTGGGGCACGGCGAGGCCTACGTGACCTGGGGCCCCTGGATCTCCGCCATCGCCCTGATGTTGTGGCTGTTGATGGACGTCGACAAGATCCGTCGCGGCAAAGGCTGACCAGCTTCCAACCGTATTCTCAAACTTCGTTTATTCGCTTCTTTCCTCGATAAAGGATCGCTACACTGATTTTTTGCGATGTTTTCCCGCATCCAACGCATCAGTAAAGGTCATCCGCATGCCGCAACAGATCCAGCGCCAGGGCGTCATCTACGCCCTGTGCGCCTATACCCTTTGGGGCATAGCCCCCATCTATTTCAAGACCATCTCTGCCGTCCCGGCCGCTGAAATTCTGACCCACAGGATGATCTGGTCCTGCGTGCTGCTGATGGTGCTCACCCTGGCTGGCCGCCAGTGGCACAAGGTGCAGGCAGTGCTGCGTCAGCCAAAAGTGCTGCTCACCCTGGCGTTTACCTCGGTCACCGTTGGCGGCAACTGGCTGCTGTTTATCTGGGCCATCAACAACGGCCACATGCTGGATGCCAGCCTCGGCTACTACATCAACCCGCTGTTCAACGTGCTGCTGGGGATGGTGTTTCTGAGCGAGAAACTGCGCCGCCTGCAGTGGTGGGCGGTGGCGCTGGCCTTTGCCGGGGTGACGATCCAGCTTATCGCCTTTGGCTCCCTGCCCTGGATTGCACTGGTATTGGCATCGAGCTTCGCCATCTATGGCCTGGTGCGCAAAAAACTGGCCCTCGATGCACTTACCGGTCTGCTGATCGAAACCATGATCATGCTGCCACCGGCAGCAATCTATCTGTGGGGCATTGCCGACAGCCCCACCAGCCATCTCACCCAGAACGACTGGCACCTCAACCTGCTGCTGATCGCTGCTGGCGCCGTCACCACAGCCCCTCTGCTCTGCTTCACCGCCGCCGCGACACGGCTCAAGCTCTCCACCCTGGGCTTCTTCCAGTACATAGGCCCCAGCCTGATGTTCATCCTCGCTGTCACTCTCTACGGCGAGGAGCTGGCAATGGACAAGGCTCTTACTTTCGCCTGTATCTGGAGCGCGCTGCTGATCTTCACGCTGGATGGGCTGCGCAACGGCAAGCGTCCTGCTGCAACGAGCAATATAAAGCCTTCAAAATCAAATCAGTAGCTAACAAAGTCATCAGAAGCGATATGCCATTTTCTCGCCCCCTGACCTGTTAAACCGGTAGCCTTGGACTCAATGTGGGAATAGGATCCGCACTCCCTATTCTCCATCCAGCTATAAGGAATTACAGCTATGACTCGAAAATGGTCGCTCCCCATCGTGGCAATCGCGGGGGGAGCGTTACTCTGGCTTGGCAACACCTTTGGTATGAAATGGGCCCTGATGGCCCTGATCGGATTCGGCTTTGGCTTCACCCTCTCCTTCAGCCGCTTCGGCATCGTGTTCGGTTGGCGCGAAATGCTGACCAAGCGCAACAGTTACTATGTGCGGGTTCACCTGCTCACCATCGCCATCGAAATTCTGCTGTTCACCACCTTCCTCTCCTTTAGTCACGCCCTGTTTGGCGATGCCATGGTGGGCAACGTGATGGCTATCGGCATTCCCTTCATCGTCGGTGCCTTCCTGTTCGGCATCGGCATGCAGCTGGCAGGCGTCTGTGCCACCGGTACTCTTTATTGCTGCGGCGAGGGGCAACCCCGCTTCTGGCTGGTGCTGATCTGCTACGGCATCGGCACCCTCATCAGCAACCAGTTCCGCCCCGAACTGGAGGCCACCTTCTCCAGCCATGTGGTGCTGGCCAAGGATTTGACCGGCAATATCTGGAGCGGCATGCTGCTCAACCTGGCGCTGGTCGCCGCGCTGTTCCTGCTGTTTCGCAACAGCGAACTCAAGCGCACCGGCGAGCTCAAGCCCCTCTTCAGCGGCGGCAATCTGTTCTGGCGCGATGGCCGCTTCACCGTGCTGACCGGCGGCATCATCATCGCCATACTCAACTCTATTGTCGTCGCCCTGCACGGCTCGGCCTGGACCATCACCGGCGCCGTCTATGACATGGCGCTGCGCGGCGCCTCTCTGTTCGGCCTGTTCGAGGGCAACCCCAAGCTGGCCCAGCCGCTCTTCATCAACCCCATGGTCGGCATGTTCTGGCTCGGCATTCTGGGGGCCATGCTGGCGCGCTGCATCAGCGGTGGTGGCAACTTCGCCCCGATGCGGATCGGCAACAGTCTGGCCTCCATCCTCGGCGGCCTGCTGATGGGGATGGGAGCCATGTACAGCGCCTGCAACCTCGGCGGCTTCTTCGACGGTACCGCCTCCGGCAGCCTGCACGGCTGGGTCTGGATGCTGATGGCCCTCGCCGGCAGCCTGATCGGCATCCGCCTGCGCCCGCTGTTCAAGCTCTGAGTCACAGACCGGTACTCGCCAACAAGGGAGTCGGGTCACACCAAATAAAGAGAGCCAGTCCGCTTGCGCGGACTGGCTCTCTTTTTCCGTCGCGCCGGGATCACCCCGGCCTTTTTGCTAGCTCTTCATCAGAACCACTGGCCGTGGCGCTTGATGTAGATGGTCTTGACGGTCTGGGTCAGCCCCATGTAGGCCAGCATGGTAATCACCAACCACATGAAGTACTTGGGCCCATCCAGAGTGATGAAACCGAAGTGCTCAGCCACAGGCGAGAAGGGCAGGTAGCAACCGATGGCAATGGCGATCGAGGTGGAGAGCAGCACCGGCAGGGTAGCGGTACTCTGCAGGAACGGGATCTTGCGGGTACGCAGCATATGTACCACCAGCGTTTGCGACACCAACCCCTCGATGAACCAGCCGGAGTTCATGATGGCCTGACCGTTGACCAGCGGATCCATACTGCCGTTGGCGGTGGCATAGAGGGCGCCAGCACCGAACACGAACCACATCAGGCAATAGGTACTGATATCGAACACCGACGAGGTCGGGCCAAGCCAGAGCATGAAGCGCTTGATGTTGCTCGCCTCCCACTTGCGCGGCCGCTTGAGGAACTCGGGGTCCATCTTGTCCCACGGCAGCAGCATCTGGGAGACGTCATACACCAGATTCTGGATCAGCATCTGCATCGCCAGCATGGGTGCCCAGGGCAGCCAGGCGGAGGCGACCAGCACCGAGAAGACGTTGCCGAAGTTGGAGCTGGCGGTCATGTTGAGGTACTTGAGGATGTTGCCAAAGGTCTCGCGCCCCTTGATCACCCCCTCCTCCAGCACCATCAGGCTCTTCTCCAGCAGGATGATGTCGGCGGTCTCCTTGGCGATGTCGGCACCGCTGTCCACCGAGATCCCTACGTCCGCATCCCGCAGCGCCGGCGCATCGTTGATGCCGTCACCGAGGAAACCGACGGTGTTGCCGTTGGCCTGCAGCGCCTTCACCACCCGCGACTTCTGCAGCGGGGTGAGCTTGGCGAAGATGGTGGTCTGCTTGACCACCTCGCACAACGCCACGTCATCCATTCCTTCGATATCCTTGCCGAGCAGCGGTAAGCCGGGCTCCAGCCCTACGTCACGACACACCTTGCTGGTGATGATGGGATTGTCACCGGTCAGCACCTTGACCGCCACACCATAGTCGTTCAGCGCACGGATGGCCGGTGCGGCCGAATCCTTGGGCGGATCGAAGAAGGTGAGGAAGCCGCGCACCACCAGATTGACCTCATCACTGGTACGATAGCTCTGCTTGCACTCGCCTGCCGGGATCTCGCGGGTCGCCACGATCAATACCCGATAGCCCTCGGCATTGAACTCCTCGCTCTGGCGCAGCAGGGCAAGGCGATCGGCGTCGGTCAGATCCCGCACCTCCTGGCCATCGGCGATCTGGCTGGAGACGGCCAGCATCTCTTCCACCGCCCCCTTGGAGACCATCAGCTGCTGGCCACGCTCATCCTGTACGATCACCGATAGCCGGCGGCGCACGAAGTCGAATGGCAACTCATCCACCTTGCTGTAACCAGCCGGCTTGCAGCCAGCTCCCAGCACATCGGCATGCTCGATCACCGCGATGTCCATCAGGTTCTTCATGCCGCTCTGATGATAACTGTTGAGCCAGGCCAGCTGCAGGATCCGGTCGTCCCGGTTGCCACGCACGTCGTAGTGGTGCTCGAGGATGATCTTGTCCTGGGTCAGGGTACCTGTCTTGTCGGTGCAGAGCACGTCCATGGCACCGAAGTTCTGCACCGAGTTGAGCCGTTTGACCACCACCTTGCGCTTGGCCATGGCCACCGCCCCTCGCGCCAGGTTGGCGGAGACGATCATCGGCAGCATCTCGGGGGTGAGCCCTACCGCCACCGCCAGCGCGAAGGTGAGCGCCGACATCCAGTCACCACTGCTGATGCCACTCAGCATGAAGACGATGGGCACCATCACCAGCATGAAGCGGATCAGCAGCCTGGTAACGCTATTGACGCCGCGATCGAAACTGGTCTCGATGCGCTTGTGGCTCACCACGTTGCGGGCCAGCGAACCGAAGTAGGTGTCGCTGCCGGTGGCCACCACCACAGCCTTGGCTGTACCGCTCACCACATTGGTGCCCATGAAGCAGATGTTGGGCTGGTCGAGCAACCCCACGTCCCCTGTGCTGTTGCCGTCTGCCGACTTCTCGGCCACTGCGCCCAGGGTGTCGTACTTCTCCACCGGCAACGCTTCACCGGTCAGCACCGCCTGGCTGATAAAGAGATCGCGGGATTCGATCAGCTTGATGTCAGCGGGGATCATGTCCCCCGCCTGCAAGTGCACTATGTCTCCGGCCACCAGCTCGGTCATTGCCACCTCCTTGCGCTGGGGGGTGGCGCCCGGCGAGGGACGACGCTGTACGGTGGCGGTATTGCGCACCAGCGACTTGAGCGCCTCGGCCGCCTTGGCGGAACGGTACTCCTGCCAGAAGCGCAGCAGACCGCTCAAGCCCACCATGACACCGAGGATGATCACCTTGACCCAGTCCTCGTCGCCGGGCTCAGCCATCAGTACGTCCATCACGTAACTGACCAGCCCGAGCACGATCAGCACCATCACGAAGGGGTTCTTGAACGCGTGCAGCAGCTGGATCAATGGATGAGGCGGTTTGTCGTGGGTCACCTCGTTGGGGCCAAACTGGACCAGACGATTGGCCGCCTCGGTCGCGGTCAGGCCGTCGATATTGCCGCGCACGGCAGTGAGGGTGTATTCGAGGGACTTGTCGGCCTCGTCGAGCACCCGGGAGGAGAGCTTCTCATTGGCACGGCCCGGGGCGACGAACCCCTGTTGCTTGTGCCGGCTGGCAGTATGTTGTTGCTTCATAACTTTAAATCCTGATTTTCGCTTGCAGAAGGGCCCTGTCGCGGGCCAGGCCAGGCGTCAGTACTGATATCGAAAGCTGTGAACCCGACTCGTTGCCGGCACGCTCAACTGGCGCGCACGGGGCGGCTCGTCAGACAAATGTCTGCCGTCGAGCTAACCTGCATGGTTGGGTCAGATCAGGGGTCAGAACACCGCATCCCGTCCCCGCAGGGGGGATCAGGAGTGGGGAGACGTGAACCCCGAGGGTCGAGGTTTGGGCTCTTCGGTCATACGATATCCTCCGAGTGGGGTGGAGAGAGGGCCGGACGAACCATGGACAGCGATACACACTGTCGTTGGCAAGCATGGCCGCGAGTCTGCATTATCAGCGGACCAATCCGGTGATCCCGCAACTAGAGCGGCATCACCCATAAAGAAAATCAGGATTACGACAGTTTGAAATAACTGGATGCGGGCAGGAAATAGTATCAGTGATATCTGGCGGGTAAGAACATCGGAGAAAACCACGCCTATAGAAATATTACAGCGCGACCCTTGCCACCGCCGAAATATATTAATCAATCACATCATTTATTTTAATGTGCAACCTGCCATATCGAAAACGAAATAGTTTTCAATATGAGATTATCCATCTTGTTATTTTACGCTTGATCCCTTCCCGACCACGGCACGGATGCATGGTTCCGACGCTGTGACGGCCCTGACGGGCAGTACCGGGATGCATGATGAAGCGTTCAATTGCAGGGGTCGCGAGGCGCGCATGGCTCGCAGATGAGCGGAACGATCCAGATTTACAACCGTAATCCCTGATGAAGGCGGGATAAAGAGGTTGTGAGAGTCGATGCTGACTCATATAGATGCTGCACTCTATGCTTGTGATTCGAGCAATCAGAGTGAGAGAGAAGATAAAATATTCGGCCTCAGCTCTGGTAAACCCGCATCGCGATTTGCAATCGGCTACAACTGTCGCAGTCCATAATATTTACCTGTCTATTGATAACACGCAGAGATTCTAACCAAAAGAATCTTCAGGCGCAAAGTTTAATTCTATTTTTTATCCTGTAATTTCCTGGAAATATAATAACTATTCCTATTAGGAAAAGATTCGATAACTCATGATGTTGGCAAATCAGGTCTGCACCACCATCCGATCACGCTGACCATAGAAAACGGGAGGCCTGGCCTCCCGTTCTTCTCGAATCCCATCTCTAGCCGCAGCATCACTGCGCCGGCTGGGAAACCCCTTCCAGATGGATTTCAACCCGACGATCCGGTGCCAGACAGGCAATCAGCTCCTGTTTGGAACGGCTGGCGCAGTTGTTGCCAGTAACCGGATTGGCCTTGCCACGCCCTTCGACCCGCACCTTGTCAGCATACAAGCCTTTGGCTACCAGATAGCTGGCCACGCTCTGGGCCCGCTTCTCGGAGAGGGCCAGGTTGTAGTTGTCGGAGCCGATGCGGTCGGTATAACCGACCACGGTCGCGACGCCATCCTTCGGATTGGCCGCCACAATCTGGCTGAACAGGGCATCGAGCGCCTGGCTGGCGGCAGGTTTCAGGGTCGCCTTGTTGAACTCGAACAGCACATCGGAACTAAGGCTGAAGGTCTTGGGCTCCACCACCACAGCCGGGGCAGGCTCGGCTGCCGGAGCTGGCGCCGGCACAGCAACCTCACCACCTTGCTGACCGAAACGATAGAGCATGCCGAACGAGATCAGGCCGTTATCCAGCTCGATGCCTGAGCGATCGAGAGAGGCATCTCCCAGCGGCGTAGTGTACTGGTACTCCAGACGGGCGGCCCAGTCACGATCGATGGCGTACTCGGCACCCAGCGCCCCGACAAATGCGGCGCCATGCTTTTTACCGGTCTCGCTGCTATTGGCGAAGCTGATCTCGCTATCCGTCCAGGCATAGGCACCGCCGAGCCGGCCATAAAGATCGAGCACATTCGTTGCCGGGAAGCTGATCTTCATGGTGGCCTGAATCATCTGGCTCTTGGCTTCGGTATTGAGGGTATTGGCGCCGGTGCCCGAGGTGGTGTCGTATTTGCCAAGCCAGTCATAACCCAGCTCGAACCCCAGGTTGGGGTTGAGCTGGTAACCGGCGAACAGACCCAGACCCAGATCATCCGTGTTCTCGCTGGTATTACCCAACGTCTGGGCAATCGACTCGGCATACTGGTTGTGGTCAACGCCATAGTAATTGGACCAACCGGCCTTGCCACCGACATACCAGGTATTGTCCTGAGCAGCGGCCTGCACGGCTCCGGCCGCCAGCAAACCACTGACCAATACGGCAAGCATGGATTTATTCATATTTTCGCCTCTGCAATAAGTCGTTATGGGCGCCTGAGTGCGCACTCTCCCTGTGTGAAGCCGTCAGGCGGCCTCTCCGCTATTCAGGGTATCCCATCCGAACGCAGCCTCAAATGACCAAGCCATCAGGAGTGTGAGCTTGCCAGCAATATCCGGCGTAAAAATCACCAGCATACTGGTTCACATGGTTTTACCAGTTAAACCATGACCTTGCGTCGTACGGAGTGGACCTATCCACACGCAGCAATAGAAAAGGGAGGCATAACGCCTCCCTCCCGATGAGTTGTTGCAGCCCCCTTGCTCAACTGGCCAGAAACAACCGGTAAGCGGGGTCGTCGCTCACCTCTTTCCAGCCGTAGCCAATCTCGCGCAGGTAGTCGTGGAAGGCTGCTACGTCCTCGTCCGGCAGCTCGAAGGCGCAGAGCACCCGGCCGTAGTCGGCACCGTGGTTGCGGTAGTGGAACAGGCTGATGTTCCAGCGACAGCCCAGGGTCTCGAGGAAACGCATCAAAGCGCCAGGCTGCTCCGGGAACTTGAAGCTGTAGAGACGTTCACCAAGGGGCCGGGCCGGGCGGCCGCCAATCATATAGCGCACATGATTCTTGGCCAGCTCGCTCTCGGTCATGTTGACCACCGGGTAGCCGTTGCCGCCGAGTTGATCGATGATCTGGCCCAGCTCCTCATCACCGCCGGTGAGACGCACCGAGACGAACAGCGACGCCAGCTCGGCATCGGCATAGCGGTAGTTGAACTCGGTCACCATGCGCGGCCCGAGCTGACGGCAGAAGTCGAGGAAGGCCCCCTTGCGCTCGGGGATGGTCACCGCCAGCATGCCCTCGCGCTTCTCGCCAATCTCGCAGCGCTCCGACACGTAGCGCAGGCTGTGGAAGTTGACGTTGGCGCCGGACAGAATGGCCGCCATCCGGCCACCCCTGACCTGCTCCCGCTCGCTGTAGGCCTTGAGGCCCGCCAGCGACAGGGCGCCCGACGGCTCGGCAATGGCGCGGCAGTCGTCAAAGATGTCTTTCAGTGCGGCGCAGATCTGATCGTTGGAAACGGTCACCACCTCGTCCAGATACTGGTTGCACAGGCGGAAGGTCTCCTCGCCGATGCGCTTGACCGCCACCCCGTCCGCAAACAGCGAGACCCGCTCCAGATTGACCGGTTCACCGGCCGCCATGGCAGCCTTGAGACAAGCGGAACCCTCCGCCTCCACCCCGATCACCTTCACATCCGGCAGCAGCTGTTTGATGTAGACCGCCACCCCGGCGGCCAGACCGCCGCCCCCCACCGGCACGAACACGTGAGTGAGGTGGGTATCCTGCTCCAGCAGCTCCTTGCCGATGGTGCCCTGCCCGGCGATCACCTCAACGTCGTCAAATGGCGGGATCAGGGTGTAGCCCTCAAGCGTGGCGAGGCGGCGACTCTCGCCATACGCCTCGTCGAAGCTGTTGCCAAACAGCATGACGTTGCCTCCCTGCCGGCGCACCGCGTCGATCTTGATGTCCGGCGTGGTCTTGGGCATCACGATGATCGCCTTGATACCGAGCTTGGCGGCCGACAGGGCGACCCCCTGGGCGTGGTTGCCAGCTGAGGCGGCGATAACGCCGCGCGACTTCTGCTCCTCGGTGAGGGTGGCGATCTTGTGGTAGGCACCGCGCAGCTTGAAGGAGTGGACCGGTTGCAGATCCTCCCGCTTCAAACTGACATGGTTGCCGAGCCGCTCGGAGAGTTTCTTCAGGGTTTGCAAGGGGGTGACCCGCGCCGCCTCATAGACGGGGGAGAGCAACACCTTGCGTAGATAATCCGCCGCAGAGACCATGATTTATTCCCCCAGCATCGAGCGATCGCGAACCGCGCCTTTATCGGCGCTGGTGGCGAACATGGCGTAGGCACGCAGGGCAAAGGAGACCTGACGCTGACGATCGAGCGGCTTCCAGCCCCGAGCCTCGACGGCGATACGGCGGGCGGCCAGCACGCTGTCGGCCACCTCCAGCACCATGCTGCGGGCCGGGATGTTGATGCTGATGATGTCGCCATCCTCCACCAAACCTATGGTGCCGCCGGAAGCGGCTTCCGGCGAGACGTGGCCGATAGAGAGGCCCGAAGTGCCGCCGGAGAAGCGGCCATCGGTGATCAGGGCGCACGCCTTGCCCAATCCCATGGATTTCAGATAGGTGGTGGGGTAGAGCATCTCCTGCATGCCCGGGCCCCCTTTCGGCCCTTCGTAGCGGATCACCACCACCTCGCCCGCTTTCACTGTGCCGTCGAGGATACCGCTCACCGCGCTCTCCTGACTCTCGAACACCCGGGCCGGGCCACGGAAGGTGAGGTTCTCCTCATCCACGCCTGCGGTCTTGACGATTGCGCCATTGACCGCGAGGTTGCCGGAGAGTACGGCAAGGCCACCCTCCTGGCTGTAGGCATTTTCCAGCGAGCGGATGCAGCCTTCGGCGCGGTCCAGATCCAGCTCCGGCCAGCGGCAATCCTGACTGAAGGCCTTGGTGGTGCGGATGCCGGCCGGGCCAGCGCGGTAGAAGTCCACAACCTCCTGACTCGGCTGGCGGCTGACGTCATATTCATCGAGCTGTTCGACGAGGGAGCAACCCAGCACGGTACGGGTATCCCCATGCACCAGACCCGCTTTCTCCAGCTGACCCAGAATGGCGACCACGCCGCCGGCGCGGTGTACATCTTCCATATGGTACTTCTGGGTGGAGGGTGCCACCTTGCAGAGCTGCGGCACCTTGCGGGACATGCGGTCGATATCGGCCATGGTGAAGTCGACACCCGCCTCCTGGGCCGCCGCCAGCAGGTGCAGCACGGTATTGGTGGAGCCGCCCATGGCGATATCGAGCGCCATGGCGTTCTCGAACGCCGCCTTGGTGGCGATATTGCGCGGCAGGGCGGTCTCGTCATCCTGCTCATACCAACGCTTGGCCAACGTCACGATGCGCTGGCCCGCCAGCTTGAACAGCTGCTCACGATCGGCGTGGGTCGCCAGCATGGAGCCGTTGCCCGGCTGGGAGAGGCCCAGCGCCTCGGTCAGGCAGTTCATGGAGTTGGCGGTAAACATGCCGGAGCAGGAGCCGCAGGTGGGGCAGGCGCTGCGCTCCACCTGTTCGCTCTGGGCGTCCGATACCTTGGGATCGGCGCCCTGGATCATGGCGTCCACCAGATCCAGCTTGATGATCTGGTCGGAGAGCTTGGTCTTGCCCGCTTCCATCGGGCCGCCGGAGACGAAGATCACCGGGATGTTGATGCGCAGGGCGGCCATCAGCATCCCCGGGGTGATCTTGTCGCAGTTGGAGATGCAGACCATGGCGTCGGCGCAGTGGGCGTTGACCATGTACTCCACCGAGTCGGCGATCAGCTCCCGCGATGGCAGGGAGTAGAGCATGCCGCCGTGGCCCATGGCGATGCCGTCATCCACAGCGATGGTGTTGAACTCCTTGGCGACGCCGCCGGCGGCTTCGATCTCGCGCGCCACCAGCTGGCCCAGATCCTTGAGGTGGACGTGGCCCGGCACGAACTGAGTGAAGGAGTTGACCACGGCGATGATGGGTTTGCCGAAATCCTGATCGGTCATTCCGGTGGCACGCCACAGGGCGCGGGCCCCGGCCATGTTACGTCCGTGGGTGGTGGTGGCGGATCTCAACTTCGGCATGTCTCTACTCCCTGAATGCCCAGCGGGCTCATTATCTTTGAAAATGAAAAAGTGACTCTCGGATCGGGAATCGATCCTGGTGAGGACACAGCGCAGTGCCCTGACCGGAAGCGACTCGGGGAGGCACAGCGCCTCCCCTCTCTCATCAGTCGTTGACGGGCGTCAGCCAGCCCCACTTGTCTTCGGTCTGGCCGTTGAACAGGCCGAAGAAGGCGTTCTGCAGCCGCTCGGTCACCGGGCCACGGCTGCCAGCGCCCACCTTCATCCGATCGACGGAGCGCACCGGGGTCACTTCGGCGGCTGTGCCGGTCATAAAGATCTCGTCTGCAACGTACAGCGCCTCACGGGGCAGCGCCTGCTCGCGCACCTCGTAACCCAAGTCACGCGCCAGCGTCATGATGGTGTCACGAGTGATGCCGGGCAGGATGGCGGCGGTAGCGGGCGGGGTGAACAGCGCGCCATTCTTCACCAGGAACAGGTTCTCCCCCGCCCCTTCGCTCAGGTAGCCGTTCACATCCAGCGCCAGCCCCTCGGCAAAGCCGTTGCGCTTGGCCTCGCGGCTGATGAGCTGGGAGGAGAGGTAGTTGCCGCCCGCCTTGGCGCCGGTGGGAATGGTGTTGGGCGCGAGCCGGTTCCAGGAGGTGACGCACACATCCACCCCGTTTTTCAGCCCCTCTTCCCCCAGATAGGCGCCCCACGGCAGGGCAGCCACCATCAGGTCAGCCTTGGCATCCAGCGGCGGATGCAGCCCCAGCCCCACGTTGCCGACAAAGGCCAGCGGGCGCAGGTAACCGCTCTTCAGGCCGTTCTCGCGCACCACGGTGCGGCAGGCTTCATTCACGTCGGCCTCGCTGTAGGGAACGTCCATCCAGTAGATCTTGGCGGAGTCGAACAGGCGGCGGGTGTGCTCCTGCAGACGGAAGATGCAGGTGCCCTTGGGGGTGTCGTAGGCGCGCACCCCCTCGAACACGGAGGAGCCGTAGTGCAGGGCGTGGCTCATCACGTGCACCTGGGCATCCTGCCAGGGCACCAGTTTGCCGTTGAACCAGATGTATTGCGGGTGAGTGGCAGATTGGGAAGGCTGTGACATTGGCTTGGCTCCTTAAGCTCTGATCCGGGGTTGCTGTTCCAGTGCATCGACCCGGGAGACGTCCACCAGCTTCACCAGCTGGCTCCACAACTGCTGGATGGGACGCACCGACTCGACAGTAACCGTGATCCGCAGCTGTTGGCAATCCTGCTCCATATTCAAGGCGCAGAGATTGAAGCCACGGTGGCGCACCACCCGCAGCACCCGCTCCATTACTTCCGGTCTGGGCTGGGCATGGATATGCAGGGTGTGCTGTGCAAATGCTGGCTGTGCAAGGGGGTGCGGGTTCATGGGCGTTGCTCCATCATCTTGTGGTTGGCGACTCCTGGCGGAACCAGGGGCCAGACGTTTTCTTCCTCTGAAATGGCCACATGCAGCAGATAGGCGCCGTCGTGCGCCAGCAGGCGGTCAAGAGCAGGCGCGACCTCCTCCTTGCATGTGATGGTCTCGCCCGGAATGCCGAAGGCGGCGGCCAGGGCAACGAAATCGGGATTGTCGGAGAGGATGGTCTCGCTGTAGCGGCCGTCGAAGAACAGCTCCTGCCACTGGCGCACCATGCCGAGGCGCTGGTTGTCCAGCAGCACCATCTTCACCTTGAGCTGAGCGCGGCGGATGGTGCCGAGCTCCTGCACGTTCATCATGAAAGAGCCGTCACCGCTTACCAGCACCACTTCATCCTGCGGGCGCGACATCTTGGCCCCGATGGCGGCCGGCAGACCGAACCCCATGGTGCCGAGACCGGCGCTGGAGAGGTGGTTGCGCGGGCTGGTGAAGCGCATGTGCTGGGCCACCCACATCTGGTGCTGACCCACGTCGCAAGCCACCACGCTGCTCTCCGGCAACTTGGCAGATAGCTGTTTGAGCAGAGCCGGGGCATAGATGGCCTGACCCGGGTGGTCGTAGCGAAACGCATATTCGCGAGCCATGGCGGCGCAGTGTTCACGCCAGGGGGCGATGTCGAGAGTCATGGCGAGGCGCGGCAGCACCTGTTTGAGATCCGTGGTGATACCCACCTCGGCGGCGCGGCGCTTGCCGAACTCGGCGGCATCTACATCGAGATGGATCACCTTGGCTTCGGGGGCGAACTCCTCCAGCTTGCCGGTCACCCTATCATCGAAACGGGCGCCCACCACCAGCAGCAGATCGCACTGCTGTACCGCGTAGTTGGCCGCCTTGGTGCCGTGCATGCCGAGCATGCCGAGATAAACGGAACTATCGGGGTCGAGCGCGCCAATCCCCTTGAGGGTGGTGACCGCAGGCATGCCGGTTGCGGCAGCAAAGTCACGCAGTTTCTGTTCGGCGTTAGCCATGCCCACCCCGCCACCGACGTAGAGCACCGGACGCTCGGCAGCGGCCAGCAGGGTGCGGGCTGCGATCAGCTCCGAGGGATTGAGCGCTTCCGGCTCTTCCACCGCAAACAGCGGGCTCTGGGGCGGCACGGCAGCCAGTTGCACATCCTTGGGGAGATCGATCAGCACAGGGCCGGGGCGACCTTCGGTGGCGATGGCGAAAGCTTCTGCCAGCACGCGCCCCAGATCGGCGGCATCAGTCACCATAAAGGAGTGCTTGGTGCAGGAGAGTGACATGCCGAGCACGTCGACCTCCTGAAACGCATCGGTGCCGATGGCGGAACAGGGCACCTGACCGCTGATGGCCACCAGCGGCACCGAATCGAGCAGCGCCTCTGCCAGACCGGTCACCAGATTGGTGGCGCCGGGGCCGGAGGTGGCGATGCAGACCCCCACCTGACCGGAGGCACGGGCATAACCCACCGCCGCCATGGCAGCGCCCTGCTCGTGGCGGCAGAGCTGATGGGCCAGACCACCGTCATACAGGGCATCGTAGACCGGCATGATGGCCCCGCCCGGGTAACCAAACACCTGGGTCACACCCTGTTTTTTGAGAGCCTGTACCAAAAACTGCGCGCCGTTCATGTGGAAAATCCTGTCCTTTGGTCGAAAAAAAACCCCCGGGCTGTGAGGCTCGGGGGTCGCTTGTTTCGTTCTGTCCGGTGGTGGGTCTATCCCTTGTTCCGTGCAGCTAAACGAGCCCCGAGCGGTGAGATAATAATCACCACTAGGACCACAATAATGCTGACGAAACGGGAGGCCATGTTCATAGTTACAACCGGAAATCCTGTGAAATTGGGGCGGTTTCTACCGCGAATGGCTATTAGAACTAGCACGGTGTTTTTTATTGGGCAAGACTTTTTTCTATGACAACCCACTGATTTTGGCTATTCCCCAGCCAGAACTCTGGAATAAAAAACCAACAAAAAGCAGTTAGTCAGAACATATATCAACTCAAGGACGGGATTTATGTCATTAGCTGTGGTTTATAGCCGTGCCAGCCTCGGGATCGCGGCCCCGCAAGTTACAGTGGAAGTTCACCTCTCCAACGGCCTGCCCGCCTTCAACATGGTCGGCCTGCCGGAAACCTCGGTGAAGGAGTCGCGGGATCGGGTGCGCAGCGCCCTGCTCAACGGCAATTTCGAGTTCCCGAGCAAACACATCACGGTCAATCTGGCCCCCGCCGATCTGCCCAAGGAGGGAGGCCGCTTCGATCTGGCTATCGCTATCGGCATTCTCGCCGCTTCCAAGCAGATACCGGCAAAATATCTGCTCGATCACGAATTTTTAGGGGAGTTGGCCCTGACCGGCGAGATCCGCCCCGTGCTCGGGGTGCTGCCCGCCGTACTCGCCTGCCGGGATGCGGGACGCACCCTGCTGGTGCCGCGGGAGAACGGCCCAGAAGCTTCTCTTATTCAGGATGCCGAGGTGCGCACCGCCCACCAGTTGCTGGCCGTCACCGCCTGGCTGGCCGGCCAGTACGAGCTGCCACTGCCGGATCAACAAAGCTCGGAGAGCCTGCCCGATGTACCAGATCTGCAGGATGTGATCGGCCAGTCACAAGCCAAGCGGGCGCTGGAAATCGCCGCCGCCGGCAGCCACAACCTGCTGTTCATCGGCCCGCCCGGCACTGGCAAGAGCATGCTGGCCAGCCGTCTGCCCGGCATTCTGCCACCGCTGAGCGAGCAGGAGGCGCAGCAGACCGCCGCCATCCACTCCATCGGAGGTCTCACACCGCGCGCTGGTCACTGGCACCACAGACCCTATCGCACGCCCCACCACAGCGCCTCGGCAGTAGCGCTGGTGGGCGGCGGCAGCCACCCGCGGCCCGGCGAAATTTCGCTGGCCCACAACGGGGTGCTGTTTCTGGATGAACTGCCCGAATTTGAGCGCAAGGTGCTCGACTCCCTGCGCGAGCCGCTGGAGACGGGCCACATCACCATCAGCCGGGCCGCCCGTCAGGTGGATTTCCCCGCCCGATTCCAGCTGGTGGGCGCCATGAATCCCAGCCCCTGTGGCCACTATGGCGACGGCCAGACCCGCTCCAGCCCAGATCAGATCTTGCGCTACCTCGGCAAACTCTCCGGCCCCTTTCTCGACCGCTTCGATCTGACTGTGGAAGTGCCACTGCTACCCAAGGGGAGCCTGACCGGCAAGGCGGAGCGGGGCGAATCGAGCCAGCAGATCCGCGATCGGGTGCTGGCGGCGCGGGAACGGATGCTGAGCCGTAACGGCAAGCTCAACAACCTGCTGGATAGTCGCGAGATAGAGGATATTTGCCGACTATCACCGCAAGATGCCGAATTTTTGGAAAGTGCCATCCAGAAGCTGGGGCTCAGTATCAGGGCCTGGCATCGCATCCTGCGGGTGTCGCGTACCATTGCCGATCTGGCAGGGCAACCGGCTATCGGCAAGGAGCATCTTATCGAGGCGCTCGGCTACCGGGCCATGGATCGGCTGCTGTCGCGGCTGCGCAGCAGCTGACAGAAGGGAAAGGGTGAGTCCGGCGCCATAACTGCTCTGAATGGTCTCGCGGGCCATCGGCTGATATTATGGCCACAGATCTGACCACTTGATGGCCCTTTATCGACAGCAAGACGGACCCGACTCATGCCCAACAAGCTGATAGAGCGACTGCGCGGCAGCCTCTCCACCCTGCTCTATTTTTTCAACACCCTCTTCTGGTTTGTTCCCATCTTCTCGCTGGGTCTGCTCAAACTTCTGCTCCCCCTCAAGGGGTGGCGTACCCTCTGCAACTGGCTGCTGGATGGCTGTGCCAGCTGCTGGATCGGTTTCAACAATTTGATCCAGAAAACCATCATCAGAACCCCTTTCGATGTGGTCGGAGTGGACAAAGGGCGCCGGAATGAGTGGTATATGGTGATTGCCAACCATCAATCCTGGGTCGACATACTGGTACTGCAGCGGGTTTTTAACCAAAAAATCCCATTCCTGAAGTTTTTCCTCAAGAAAGAGCTGATTTGGGTACCTTTTCTCGGTCTGGCATGGTGGGCGCTCGACTTCCCCTTCATGCGGCGATATTCCAGAAAATTTCTGGAAAAACATCCCCATCTGAAGGGAAAAGACATTGAAACGACCCGTAAGGCCTGCGCCAGGTTCCGCCACATTCCTGTGAGTGTGATGAACTTCGTCGAAGGCACCCGCTTCACCGGCAGCAAGCATCAGAAGCAGGGCTCGCCCTATCGTCATCTGCTGCTCCCGAAAGCGGGGGGCATCGCCTTTACTCTGGCCGCCATGGGTGATCAGTTGCATCAACTGGTGGATGTCACCATCGCCTATCCGGACGGCATCCCCAGCTACTGGGACTTCATGTGCGGCCGGGTCGGGCAAATAAAGGTTCAGGTCCGCTATTTGCCGATCGACCGCAAGCTGGTGGGGGATTACTTCAATGACCCCGAGTTCCAACAAGAGTTTCAACAGTGGTTGAACGGGATCTGGCACGAAAAGGACCAGACCCTGAGCCAACTGCTGGCAACCAAGGCGCAGTAAACATTCATGCTATCCCTGCTTCCCGGCCCGCTGGTGCTGATCATCAGCGCGGGCCTGACCATCCTTTTCACCGCCTTGTGCGCCAGCCTGATCCTGCTGGTGTCGCTGGCCAAACTGCTGCTGCCGATCCCGGCCTTTGGTCGCGCCTGCAGCCGCCTCAACAACCGCTTCATGAGACTGTGGCTGGCCTGCAATGCGCTGGTGATCCGCCTCACCACCCGTATTGACTGGCAGGTGGAGGACAATACCAAGCTGCGCAAGGATGGCTGGTATCTCATCATCAGCAACCATATGAGCTGGACCGATATCGTGGTGCTCGGCCACCTGTTCCGCGACCGGCTGCCGGTGCCCAAGTTCTTTATGAAGCACGAGCTGATCTATATCCCGCTGTTGGGGCTCGCCTGCTGGGGGCTCGATATGCCCTTTATGCGTCGCTACTCACGGGAGTTTTTGCTGAAGAACCCGCACCTGCGCGGCAAGGATATCGAGACCACCCGCAATGCCTGCGAGAAGTTTCGCCATATCCCCACTACCGTCATTAATTTCGTGGAAGGGACCCGCTTCACCGAGCAGAAACGGGATGCTGCCCGCTCCCGCTATCGCCACCTGATGCCGCCCAAGGCGGCAGGACTGGCCTTTACGCTGGCCGCCATGGGCGAGCAGTTCGACAGCCTGATCAACGTCACCATCCGCTATCCGGACAACGCCGAGACCCCGTTCAAGGACTTCCTGATGGGACGGGTAAAACGCATTCAGGTGCGGATCGAGGAGCTGCCGGTGGATGAGGCGCTGATTGGGGATTACTTCAACGACAAGCAGTTCAAGCGCGGTTTTCAGGAGTGGCTAAACCAGCGCTGGCAGGAGAAGGACGAGGTGCTGGAGGGGTGGCAGAGCGGTCAGTCACCGCTGCCGGTTGCCGCCAAATCCGGGGAAGAATCCAAAGAGAGTGCCGAGGCCAACTCGGCCAACTGATCTTCGGAAAAGACCACAATCCCGTGGCGGCGCAGCAGGGCGGTGGTCTTGCCCTCGCCCGCCACAGAAACACCTTCGAAGCGGCCGTTATAGATACGGCCGCTGCCACATGAGGGGCTCCCCTCTTTCAGAAGGGCAAAGCGAATGCCCTGCGTCTGACAGATTGCCAGCGCCAGCTCGGCGCCACGGTCGAACTCGGCAGTCACATCCAGCCCGCTCGCCGTCACTACCCGCTCGCCCTGCCGCTCGGCAGGAGGGCGCGGAGTCGGTAAACCGCCCGCCACTTCGGGGCAGAAGGCCAGCACCCGCCCCTCGGCACCCAGCTCACTCAGCCAGTCGCTGACGATCCCCTTGCTCTGACCGTCGTAACGCACCGGCTGACCCAGCAGGCAGGCACTCACCAGCACCTTGTGCACGCCGGTCTCACTCATGCTTCCGCTCCGTGCATCACCTGATCGAACATCACGCAGCAGGGGCTCTCCAGCCGGTAGAGGATAGCGGGACGCTGTTTGCCGGTGCGCTTGCGGCCGGTATCCACCAGAATGCCGGCGCGATGGATCCGCTTACGAAAGGCGGCCGTATTCATGGGTGTTTGCAGGATGATTTCGAAGGCGCGCTGCACCTCGGATAGGGTGAACTCGGGCCCCAGCAGTTGCAGCGGCAGGGTGCTGTAGCGGCTCTTGATCCGCAGCCGCTCCAGCCCCTTGGCGATGAGCTGAACATGGTCGAAGGCGAGGCTCAGCCCCGGCAGGTTGGCGAGTGGATGCCAGCAGCCGTGGATCGCTTCCACTTCCGGATCCACAAGGCAGAGATAGACCAGGGTCGTGGACCAGCCGCGGGGATCCCGCTCCAGATTGCCGAGGGTGCAGACCTGCTCGCTGTAGCAGTGACCGAGCCCCCACTCCGCCAGCAGACGGCGCTGGGCGGCATCCAGATCCCGATCCCGGGTCTCGTCGATGCGCAGCGCAGGCAGTTGCCAGCAGTGGGCAAAGGGGGGGCGATCGCGGGTCTCGAGGAGCAGCTCGAGCCGCTCCTCATGCAACCGCAGCACCACCATATCCAGACTCATTCTCAGCATGCCGATCGCCCTGCTCGCCTTCCATTAATGTTTGGTAGATAATATCACACGAATAGTATGTGCAGGAGCCAATCATGGGAACCGTCGCCAGCCTGGATATTGATGCGCAGAAGGGCTTTACCCCCCTCTGCCCGAACGAACTGCCCGTCGCGGGCGGTGATGATATTGTGGCTGCGCTCAACGCTCAGGCCACCCTCGCCACGCTGCGGATCGGCAGCAAGGACTCTCACCCTGCCAATGCCGACTGGGCCGTTTCTGACCCCGCCGGCATGCTGCTGCCGCTGGATCTGCCCAACGCCGACCTCACCTGGCCGGTGCACTGCGTACCGGGTAGCAAAGGCTTCGAGCTGCTCGACGGCCTACCCGCTCCCATCGACTATGACTTCTTCGTCTGGAAGGGGGTCGAACCGGATCTCCATCCCTACGGCACCTGCTTCCACGACCTGGCCGAACGGCGCAGCACCGGACTCATCGAATTCCTGCAAGCCCGCAAGGTCGATACCGTACTGGTCGGCGGCCTCGCCACCGACTACTGTGTCAAAACCAGCGTGCTGCAACTGCGCCGCGCCGGTTTCCGGGTGATCGTCCATCTCGATGCCTGCCGTGGCATCGCCCCCGCGACGGTTGCCAGCGCCCACACCCAGATGATTGAGGCTGGCGCCGAACTGGCCCAGACCCTGATCGATGTACAACGCCTGCTGGACGCCTGATATGCCACCGATTCTTACCAGCCTGCTCGACACCGACGCCTGCACGTTACATATGCGGCAGGGGAGCTCCATCGTGCTCACCAGTCTGCGAGGAGCCTGATATGCCCCCAATCCTCACCAGCCTGCTCGACACCGACGCCTACAAGCTGCATATGCAGCAGGCGGTGTTCCATCGCTATCCGGATGCCGAGGTGGTGGCCGAGTTTCACAGCCGCAATGAAGAGGATCTGCTGCCCATGATGGGGCAGATCGAGGAGCAACTGCGCCTCGCCGGTTCCCTGCGACTGACCAGGCCAGAGCTCGATTTTCTGGCCGAGCGTCCCTTCTTCACCCCTGACTACCTCGACCACCTGCGCCGCAAGCCGCTCGACGCCTCCCTGCTCAAGGTGTTCGAGCAGGATGGCCGCATCAATGTGCGGGTCGAGGGCCCCTGGCAGGATGTGATCCTGTGGGAGATCCCGGTGCTCGCCATCATCAGCGAGATGCGCAACCGCTTCCGCTACCCCCAGTTCGGCGTCAGCCACGCGCTGGAGCGGCTCGATCAGAAGATCGACAAGCTGGAGAAGGAGCTGAGCAGCGACGAGATGAGCGAGTTTAACCTCATCGACTTCGGCACCCGCCGCCGCTTCTCTCACGCGGTACAGGATGCGGTAGTGGGTCGCCTCAAGGAGCGGCTGCCGGCGTTTCGCGGCACCAGCAACTACATGCTGGCCCAGAAGTACAAGCTGCCCGCGGTCGGCACCCAGGCCCATGAGTGGTTCCAGGCGCACCAGCAGCTCGGCTTCCCGCTGGAGCACAGCCAGCGCGCTGCCCTCACCAGCTGGCTGGACGAGTTCACCGACCATCTCGGCATCGCCCTGACCGACTGCATCACCATGGATGCCTTCCTGCGGGACTTCGACTTCGAGCTGGCCAGCAGCTATCAGGGCTTGCGTCACGACTCCGGCGATCCCGTGGTGTGGGGCGAGAAGGCGATCAGCCACTATCAGCGGCTCGGCATCGACCCCACCGACAAGACCCTGGTCTTCTCCGACGGGCTCAACCTCGACAAGGCGGTGCAGCTGTTCCGCCACTTCCGTGGCCGCATCAACACCAGCTTCGGCATCGGCACCAAGCTCACCTGCGATCTGCCCGGTGTCAGCCCGATGAACATCGTCTTCAAGCTGATCGAGTGCAATGGCGGCCCGGTTGCCAAGATCTCCGACAGCCCGGGCAAGACCCTCTGCCGGGATGCGGAGTTTATCCGCAACCTCAAACAGGCGTTCCACGTCGGGGTCTGATCTTCGAAATCGCCAGAAAACAAAAAGCCCGCCGGTTCACACCGGCGGGCTTTTTATCGACTCAAGGGGTATCAGTCTTTCTTGGCCAGCAGGAACTGCACCAGCTTGTTGAACTGCTCTTGAGAGGTGATGGATTCAATCTTCACCATGTACTTGCCGTTCACCAGGAAAGCCGGTACACCGCGAATGTTGTAGCTCTCGGTGTTGCGATCAAACTGGGAGACCATGCCGGAGACGGCGAAGCTGTCGACGGCACCGTCGAACTCTTCAGCCGGTACGCCGTTATCCACGAAGATCTTCTTCACATCGTCACGGCTCATCGGCGGCTGACGCTGGGTGTGGATCTTGTTGAAGATGGCCGGAGTCAGCTTGGCTTCAGCGTTGAGCAGGCTGGCAACGGCGTAGGCACGCTGCATCTCGGGGCCCATTTCGCGGCCGAGGAAGGCAACCGGGTTCTTCTTGAGGGGCACACCCTCTGGCAACCCGGCCTTCAACTGTTCAACGATCGGTTCGAAGGTAGCGCAGTGCGGGCAATAGTAGGAGAAGAACTCCATCACTTCCGGCTGAGCACTGCCAGTCTGTTTGACCACATCGTAGTTGACGCCTTCCTTGAACTCGGGGGCGGCGTGAACCATGGGGATCATCAGCATGGCAGCAAGGAAAAATAGAACTTTTTTCATGATGTTTCCTGTTAAGGGATCACTGTGAGGCACGCCCGGCGAACCGAAGCAGTGCCAAGCCTATTGTTTCGCCATGCTGACGTCAATGGTCAGGGCCGGAGATCGAGTCCCGCTTTCCTCGCAAGATCCCTTCTATTTCACCAGTTTGGCATCAGGCTCAACGGTGGCGCCTTGAGTGCCTCCAGCTGATCGTGCAGTGTCGCTATCTGTTGACGCCAGTAGTGATCGGTATTGAACCAGGGGAAGTGACGGGGGAAGGCAGGATCTTCCCAGCGCCGTGCCAGCCAGGCCATGTAGTGAACGATGCGCATCGCCCGCAGCGGCTCGATCAGCGCCAGCTCCCGCGAGTCGAACTCCATAAACTCCTCGTAGCCCGCCAGCAGGGTATCGAGCTGGATCTGCTGCTCGTGGCGCTCGCCGCTCAGCATCATCCAGAGATCCTGAATCGCGGGGCCGGTGCGGCAATCATCGAGGTCGACAAACATGGGGCCATCGCACCAGAGGATGTTGCCCGGGTGGCAATCGCCATGCAGGGAGATCTGCGCCACATCCAGGGTCATGGCGTCGCTGACATGCTTGATCAGCTCGTCGAGTACCCCGAAGAATTGCTTCGCCAGCCCGCTTGGCAGCCACTCGCCAGACGCCAGCAGCTGACGCGGTTCATGCAGCATGCTCTCCACATCGAGCCGCACCCGATGGTGAAACGGCTTGCTGGCGCCGATCTGATGAATGCGACCGAGGAAACGCCCCACCCACTCAAGCTGGTCGAGATTATCCACCTCGAACTGGCGGCCACCGACGCTCTGCCAGATGGCAAAGGGGTAGCCCTCGTGCTCCAGCAGGGTCTCGCCCGCGAAGGCGAGCGGCGCGGCGACCGGGATCTCAGCCTCTGCGAGACGGGTGGCAAACTCGTGCTCTTCGAGGATCTGGGCCCGGCTCCAGCGGCCGGGACGGTAGAACTTCACCACATAGCGGCGACGATCCTCATCCTGAAACTGATAGACCCGGTTTTCGTAGCTGTTGAGCTCGATGAGGCCGGAGTCGAGTCGCAGGCCACTGAGATCAAGCGCATCCATGATGAGGTCGGGATTGAGGTCGGAATAGTTGAAACGCATGTCATCCACCATAAGAAAGGGGCGCCGTTGCGCCCCATTCTATCACTACTGACCGCCATTGCCGTGCTCGCTGGTGACCGGATTGGTGTCACATCCGGCACACCACCACATGCAGTTACAGCCGGCTGATAAACTTGCTGCCCTGGCGCAGGTTGCCCTTGCTGTCATCAGGGGCAGCTCCCTCCCGCTTCAGCACGAACTGGATATCCAGCGTTGGTCGTTTCAGGTTGTAGGGGTCGACCGCCAGACTGACCGGCAGGGTATAGATCTCGCCCGCCTTCAGGGTCACTTCACGGGGGCCGAACCACTGATACTCGGGCAAGCCCTCCACATCCAGCTGGTAGGTCTGGGACTGCAGGGTCTTGTTGAGGATCTTGAGGGTGTAGGTGTTCTCAATCAGCCCCTCGCTGTTTTCGCGGAACAGCTGGTTGCGATCCCGCAGGATATCGAGCCCCATCGGCATGATGGACATGGCGTTGTAGACAAAGACCCCCAGCATCACCGCCATCACCAGCCCGTAACCAATCAACTTGGGCCGAGCCACATGGGTGGAGTCGTTGGCCAGCTTGTGCTCGGTGGTGTAACTGATGAGCCCTTTCGGGTAGCCCATCCGCTCCATGGTCTGGTCGCAGGCATCGACGCAGGCACCGCAGTTGATGCACTCATACTGCAGGCCATCGCGGATATCGATACCGGTCGGGCAAACCTGCACGCAGAGATCGCAGTCGATACAGTCACCCAATCCCATCGCCTTGGGATCCGCCTTGCGGGAGCGGGCGCCACGGGTCTCGCCACGCTTGGTGTCATAGCCGACGATGAAGGTGTCCTTGTCGAACATGGCGGACTGGAAGCGGGCATAGGGGCACATGTGGATACACATGATGGCACGCATCCAGCCCGCGTTGCCGTAGGTGATGATGGTGAAGAAGATCACCCAGAACAGCACCCATCCGCTGGCCTGCAGAGTGAAGAGGTCCGGCACCAGTTCAGTTACATCCTGGAAGTAGGCGACGAAGGTCAGGCCGGTTACCAGCGAGATCGCCAGCCAGGCCAGATGCTTGCCCCCCTTGCGGGCCAGCTTCTCGCCGCTCCAGGGCGCCTCGTCCAGCTTGCGCCGTTTGTTGGCGGGCCCTTCCAGCTTCTCTTCAAACCAGATGAACATGAAGGTCCAGACCGTCTGCGGGCAGAGATAGCCACACCAGACCCGACCTAGGAAGGTGGTAATAAAGAAGAGCCCGAAGGCGGCGATCATGAAGAGCCAGGCGAGCAGGGTCAGATCCTGCGGCCAGATGGTGGCACCAAAGATATGGAACTGCTGGTGACCGAGGTCGAACAGCACCGCCTGTCGCCCGTCGTAACGCAGCCAGGGCAGCAGCACGAACAGCGCCACAAAGAACCAGCCCATGGCCTTGCGCATCCGCTGCCAATACCCTTTCTGAGCCCGCACATAGATGCGGTTGCCCGGGTTGAATCTGTCGTCGCTGGCTTTGAACGTATTGGGGTTGAAGGTCCCGGTTACGCCCTTGTCGGTGACGTCCTTGATATCGATTTTATCGTGGTCGGCCATTGCAAGACATCGCTCCCTTATTTGTTATGGAGCGGATTATATCTTAAACAGCATGCTAATTGTGTGGATTAGATGTATCTAATATTGGGGTTGGATCGCAATTTTCGGCAACAAAAAAGCGCATCACCCCGGGGTGATGCGCTTCCGCTAAAGATTCACTTGATTCCGCGGGCCTTGAGCAGTGCCTCTTTGAAATCGGGCACGTGATCCTTGGCCAGACCGGGGATCATCGCCTGCTTGTCGGATTCCCGCATCTTGAGGTGATAGATCAGCATGTCGTCGGTCAGCTCGGACAGAGGCCCTTCAAATCCCGCTTCTTGGGCCAGTTTGGCAACAAACTGCACCAGGCTGAGATCCTGTTCCTTGATCCAGGCAGGCTGCAACAACTCCAGCAGCTCTTCGATACGATGACATTGCATAGACAACCTCTTTAATCTGTCACGTTAAATTCAGGCAACCTTACCCATCAAGGCTACTTCGATTCGATCCCGCCCATTATGCTTGGCCTGATAGAGTGCCGCATCCGCTTTTTGGATCAAATCGGCGATTTTCATGCTGTTGTCCGGTATCAGTGTCGCAACACCAAAACTACATGTGACCCGACCGGAGACCAGTGACTTCTGGTGCGGGATGGCCAGCTCCTTGAGCGCCTGCCGCACATTGTCGGCCACCTGCAGTGCCCCCTGCATGCCGGTGCAGGGCAGCAGCAAGGCGAACTCTTCGCCCCCGTACCGGGCCGCCAGATCGTCCTCGCGCCGCTCCACCTCGGCCAGCAAGCCAGCCACCTGTTGCAAACAGTCATCCCCCAGCTGATGGCCGTAGAGATCGTTGAACTGCTTGAAGTAATCCACATCCACCAGCACCAGCGACAACGGCGCCCGGGCGCGATGGCAGCGCCGCCAGGCCCGCTCCAGAGAGTCGTCGAGATGGGCGCGGTTGGCGATGCCGGTCAGGCCGTCGAGGCGGGAGGTGAGACGCAAATGCTCGGAGACCGCCTTCAGTTCGGCCACCAGCTCGGCGTTGGAGAAACGGTGGTGGAGCGAGGCGATCTGATCCCGCCGCATCCGGCGCAACAGGGTCGGCAGAAAGACAAACAGATAGCCCGCCAGCATGCAGGAGACAATCCGCTCCTGCTCGTTGCCATTGCCCAGCTCGAACAGCATCGCCATGCCCAGCGGCAGGGCGGAACCATAGAGGGTGCGGCGGCTGCCAAACAGCATGATGGCGCTGCCGGTAAGAATGAGACTGGAGAGCATCATCATGGCGGCCCGGTAGGTATCGGGCAGCTTGTCCATGTAGAGCAGCACCCCGAGGGCCCAGATGATGGAGGTGATGGTGGCTCCGATAAAGAGCTCCCGCTCCAGCACCGGCAACGGCGTCTGGTGCAGGCGGGCTCGGCGCCAGCGCAGGTGCCAGCCCCGACCCAGTAGCCACAGGAAAGTGCCTGCCAGCCAACCGAGTGCTTCGATGGCGGGTAGATAGTCGTGAAACAGCAGACTCCAGCCAAATGCCAACACGCCCAAACAGGGGAGACTGAACGATGCATGGGTATAGAGCTGGGCCATGATGGCCTGCTTAACCTGACGTGTCACACTCTGGGTCAACTGAGTACTCCTGTACAAGAGCCGAGCAGTCTACCATTACCCCCTGACCCGCAACAATAAAGCGCCGCTTATTAAGAAGTTAATCAATCAATAACGATTTCTTCTGCGCTGGCAGGTGAGTCCTTGCTCACCCCTTCTCCAATTCATCGAGGATCGGGCACTCGGGATTTTCATCCCCGTGGCAGCAGCAAACCAACCCTTCCAGGGAGGTAAGCATGGCCTGCAAACCGGCAATGCGGGCGCGCAGATCGACGATCTTCTCCTGCGCCAGCTTCTTCACCTGGGCGCTGGTTCTGTGTTCGTCCCGATAGAGTGCCAGCAGCTCCTGACACTCTTCCAGATTGAAGCCGGTCTCCCGCGCCCGCTTGACGAAACGCAGCTCGCGCAGCGCCCCCTCGGTGTAACTGCGATAACCGTTGTCACTGCGTACCGGGGCTGTGATGAGGCCAATGCTCTCGTAATAACGGATGGTCTTGGCGGTCAGCCCAGTGGCCTTGGCAACCTTGCTGATGTTCATTTATGCCTCCTTACTGATCGGGTTGGATGCTGGCCCGTGCGCCGCCCTGGGCTGCCAGCGTTTCAATAACAGGGAATTGCTCAAAACGGTGATGCTGCTCAGGGCCATGGCCGCCCCCGCCAGCTCGGGGCTCAGGTAGCCTAGCGCCGCCAGCGGAATGCCAATGATGTTGAACACGAAGGCCCAGAACAGATTCTGCTGTATGGTGCGCCAGGTCGCCGCCGAGATATCGATGGCATCGGCCACCAGCCGCGGATCAGAGCGCATCAGGGTGATGGAAGCGGTCTCCATCGCCACGTCGGAGCCGGAGCCCATGGCGATACCGACATCCGCCGCCGCCAGCGCCGGGGCGTCGTTCACCCCGTCCCCCACCATGGCCACCATCCCGCGGGTTTGCGCCCGCAGCGCCTCCACTTTCTCCACCTTGCCCGCTGGCAGCACGGAGTCAAAGGCCCCGTCCAGCCCCAGCTTGGCGGCGACATGGGCCACCGGCGCCGGTGCATCGCCGCTCACCAGCCAGCTGGCGATGCCGCGCTGGCGCAGGGTGGCGATGGCTTCCGGGCTCTCGGGGCGCAGGGTATCGGCCAAAGCAGCGATACCAACCACAGCACCGTCGATGGCAACCCAAACCCGGGTCGCCCCATCGGCGGCTTGTTCATCCTGTTGCGGCGGTTCAATGCCGAGCTGGGCTAGCAGGGAACCATTGCCGATGGCGACACTGTGGCCCGCCACCTGACCGACTATGCCGGCACCGACCCGCACCTCGACCGCGTCGGGCTGAGGCAGTGCTACCCCGCTGCCGACCGCCTCGCGCATCGCCAGCGCCAGCGGGTGTTCGCTCGCCTGCTGCAGGGCGGCGGCGAGACGCAACTGATCGGCAGTGCCACTCCAGCTCGCCAGTACAGGCTTGCCTTGAGTGAGCGTGCCGGTCTTGTCGAAGATCAGCGCCTTGATGGCGTGGGCCTTCTGCAAGGTATCCACATCCTTGATCAGGATGCCGTGGCGCGCCGCGACGCCAGTGCCGGTGACAATGGCCGCCGGGGTCGCCAGCCCCAGCGCACAGGGGCAGGCGATCACCAGCACCGCCACCGCTGCCAGCAGCGCCTGACCGAAGTCGTTGCTGATGGCGTACCACACCAGCAGGGTGAACAGGGCAATGGCCATCACCACCGGCACAAACACGGCGGAGACCTTGTCCACCAGCTGCTGCAGCGGTGCCTTGCCCATCTGGGCACTCTCCACCAGCGCGATGATCTTGCTGAGGCTGGAATCCTCCCCCACGGTCGTGGCTTCGATCTCCAGCACGCCGGAGCGGTTGATGGCTCCGCCCAGCACCTTGTCGCCCGCACTGCGCGGCACCGGCAGACTCTCGCCGGTGAGGATCGATTCGTCCAGTTCGCTGGCGCCGCTAACGATTTTGCCATCCACCGGCACCCGCTCGCCCACCAGCACCCGCAGCCGATCGCCGCGCAGCACCTCGTCGATGGCGACGCTTTGCCAGCTCTCGCCACGCCAGACGGTGGCGGTTTCCGGCCGCAGCGCCATCAGTTCGCGAATGGCGGACTGGGTGCTGCGTCTGGCCCGTGCCTCCAGCAACTTGCCGAGGGAGATCAGGGTAATGATGATGGCGCTCGCCTCGAAATAGAGCTTGCCGCTAGCAGCCATCCCCAGCGTCAACAACAGATAGAGGCTGTAGAAGTAAGCGGCGCTGGTGCCGGTTGCTACCAGCACATCCATATTGGCTGCGCGGTTCTTGATGGCGAGCCAGGCACCGCGATAGAAGCGGGCGCCGATCCAGAACTGCACCGGGGTGGCGAGCAGCGGCTCCAACCAGGCGGGCAGATGCCAGGGGAACAGTCCGGCCATGGCCAGCATCCCCACCAGCAGCGGCAACGTCAGCAAAGCCGAGACGATGACCCGGGTCTGCGCCTGACGGGCTGTGGCGGCCTCCTGCGCTTCCCGCTCCAGCAACTGCTGGCGGCGGCCGCTGGCCGAGCCCTGCGCCAGCTGGGCGCCAAAGCCGAGCGCCTCGATCTGCTCGCGCAAAGCGGCGGGCGTCTGCATCCCGGGGACCAGTACGATGCGGGCCTGCTCGATGGAAAAGTTGACGTCAGCAGAGATAACGCCGGGCAGCGCGGCCAGTATCTTGTTCAGGCGGGCCGAGCAACCGGCACAAGTCATACCGGTAATTTGGAACAAAAAGGTCTCGCTGCCGTAGTCGTAACCCTGACTCTTGATGCTGTCGAGCACCGCAGGCAGGCGATCGGGGCTGGCCAGCTCGATGGCCGCCTGCTCCAGCGCGAAGTTGACGGTGGCCGATACCCCGTCGAGTTTGTTGAGGCTGGCCGCGATGCGGCCTGCGCAGTTGGCGCAGCTCATGCCGCTGAGCGGCAACTGCAGATGAATGGGTGATTGAAGATGAGTGGTCATGTTGTTCCTCCCCGGAACCCGTCGGCACCACAAAACGCCGACTGGCAAACCCTAACCTTTACTGTAAGGGCAAGCTCAAGCCACATGATCCACTTTTTGCAGATGAAAAAACGGCGCCCGTTTGCTGCCAGAGAGCAAAGAGGCGCCGCATTCAGCTATTGCGCGGTGTGAGCGGAACTCAGATACCGTACTGGGCGCGGTAAGCCTTCATGGCCGCCAGCTGTGCTGCCAGCTCCGGCTGCTCGACCTGCTGCTCTTCCAGATAGGCAATCAGGTCGCTCATCTGGATGATGGCGATGATGTGGGCGCCGTAGTCACGCTCCACCTCCTGAATGGCGGAGAGCTCGCCTTTACCCTTCTCCTGACGATCCAGCGCGATCAGCACGCCCGCCAGCGAGGCGCCGTTGGCCTGGATCAGATCCATGGATTCGCGGATGGCGGTGCCGGCGGTGATGACGTCGTCCACCAGCATGATGCGACCCTTGAGCGGGCTGCCCACCAGATTGCCGCCCTCGCCGTGATCCTTGGCCTCCTTGCGGTTGAAGCACCAGGGCACGTCCACATCGTGCTGCTCCACCAGCTGCACGGCGGTGGCGGAGGCGATGGGGATCCCCTTGTAGGCCGGGCCAAACAGCACATCGAACTCGATACCGGCATCCATCAGGGCGGCGGCATAGAAGCGGCCGAGACGGGCCAGATCGCGGCCGCTGTTGAACAGACCGGCGTTGAAGAAGTAGGGGCTTTTACGACCGGATTTCAGGGTAAATTCACCGAATTTGAGGACCTGTTTCTCCAGGGCGAACTCGATAAATTGACGCTGGTAGGCTTTCATTCTGGCTCCTTGCTTGGCTTGTCGTTGTCTTGTGTGGGGGTATAAAAAAACGCGGTCAATGCCGCGTTTTTAAAATCAGGAGAGCGACTGCTTCTGCAGCGCAATGATGTCGGCGATGCCGCCCTTGGCGAGCGCCAGCATCTCCAGCAGCTCCTCATGGGTGAAGGGCTCGGCCTCCGCGGTGCCCTGCACCTCGATGATGCGACCATCTTCGGTCATCACCACGTTCATGTCGGTCTCGGCGGCGGAGTCTTCGATGTACTCCAGATCGCAGATGGCTTCTCCCTGATACATGCCGACGGAGACGGCGGCGATCATCTGCTTGAGCGGGCTCTGCTTGATCATGCCCTTCTCGACCATCCAGTTCAGCGCATCCACCAGCGCCACGCAGGCACCGGTAATGGAGGCGGTGCGGGTGCCGCCATCGGCTTGCAGCACGTCACAGTCAACTGTGATGGAGTGCTCGCCCAGCGCAGTCAGGTCTACCGCTGCGCGCAGGGAGCGGGCGATCAGCCGGGAGATCTCCAGAGTGCGGCCACTCTGCTTGCCGGAGGCCGCTTCGCGGTTCATCCGGGAGTGGGTGGAGCGCGGCAGCATGCCGTATTCTGCAGTCACCCAGCCCTGGTTCTTCCCTTTCAGGAAGCGGGGCACGCTGGTGTCGACGCTGGCGGTGCAGAGCACGCGAGTGTTACCGAACTCCACCAGCACTGAGCCTTCTGCATGTTTGGTGAAATTGCGGGTAATGGTAACCGGGCGAAGTTGCGCGGCACTGCGATCGCTTGGACGTGACATGGAACGGACCTCTGGGCTGGCTCAAATTGGCGGGGGATTATAAGTGATCCCGCCCCAAATATCAGCCGCTAAAACCACGGCATCGGCTGACGAGCAGGGCCGGGCTGAGTATACTGGCCGCACACTTCATCAAGCCCGGAACAATCAATGATTCACAGCATGACCGCCTACGCCCGCAAGGAATTCAAGGGCGACTGGGGCACAGCCGTTTGGGAAATTCGTTCGGTAAACCAGCGCTATCTGGAAACCTACATTCGCCTGCCGGAGCAACTGCGCAGCCTGGAACCGGTTCTGCGTGAGCGTTTCCGCGCCAAGCTGCAGCGCGGCAAGGTGGAGTGCAACCTGCGCTTCGAGGCCGCTCAGGCCGCCGCCAGCCAACTCCATATCAATGAAGAGCTGGCCAAGCTCATCATCGACAGCGCCAGCTGGGTAATGAAAGAGGCGGGTCAGGGCCAACTCAATCCGGTCGACGTACTGCGTTGGCCGGGCGTCATGGCTGCCGCCGAACAGGACATGGACGCGGTCGCCACCGAGCTGCTCGGCGGTTTTGACCAGACCATGGAAGATTTCCTCGCCTCCCGCGCCAGCGAAGGGGCCAACCTCAAGGCGCTGATCGAGCAGCGTCTGGCCGGTATTCAGGTGGAAGTGAAGAAGGTGCGCGTCCACCTGCCGCAGATCATCGAGTGGCAGCGCCAGAAGCTCACCGACCGTCTGGCCGAAGCCAAGGTTGAGCTGGATCCGGCCCGCATCGAGCAGGAGATCGTGCTGCTGGCCCAGAAGATCGACGTGGCCGAAGAGCTGGATCGTCTGGAGATGCACATCAGCGAAACCAACAAGATCATGAAAAAGGGTGGCGCCTGCGGCCGTCGTCTCGACTTTATGATGCAGGAGTTCAACCGCGAGTCGAACACGCTTGGCTCCAAGTCCATCAACGCCGAAGTGACCCAGTCCGCCGTCGAGCTGAAAGTCCTGATCGAGCAGATGCGCGAGCAGATCCAAAACATCGAATGATGGGTCGCTGACTATCCGGTTGTTGCCTGCAAAAGAGCCCTTGATTCCTCAAGGGCTCTTTTATTTTCTGGCCATGAGATTTCCACCAGTGAGCCAACGAGCGAGAGACGCCCTAGCCTATAGGCATCACCAGTGCCGGTTGGTGCGGGTCGCTCAGCCGCTCGGCGAGGTAGTCCACCAGCATCCGCACCTTGGGGGAGAGGTGGCGGTTATGGGGATAGAGGGCCCAGATCCCCTCCGCCGGGGCCCGCAGTTCGGGCAGCAGCTCGATCAATTCGCCTCGGGCCAGATGGTCGCTCACGTAGTAGTCCGGCAGCTGGATGATGCCGATTCCCTTGAGCGCCGCATCCAGCAGGGCGTGGCCGCTGTTGCACTGCAGCAGGCCGCGCACCCGCACGCTGTGGGGGCGGCCATCCAGAGTGAAGTGCCACTCGTCGCTGTTGCCCACCAGACAGGTGTGGCGGGTCAGCTCGGAGAGGCTGTTGGGCATGCCGTGGCGAGCGGTGTAGGCCGGTGAGGCGCAGACATAGGGCACCCGCTGCGCCAGCTTGCGTGCCACCAGCGTCGAATCCTTGAGGTGGCCAAGCCGCAGCGCCAGATCGTAGCCTTCGTGCACCAGGTCCAGCAGCTGGTTGGTGAGGTTGAGGGTCACCTCCAGCTGGGGGAAACGCACCATGAAGTCGTTTACCAGCGGGGCGATGCGGCTCTCGCCGTAGGAGACGGGTGCCGTGATGCGCAGCGACCCTTGCGGTACCGCCTGATGGCGCCCCACCGCCAGCTCCGCCTCGTAGAGGTTGTCCAGCAGCTGACGACAGTGGCGATAGTAAATCTCGCCAAGTTCGGTGAGCCGCACCTGACGGGTGGTGCGCAGCAGCAGCTTGGCCTGCAGCCGATCTTCCAGCTGTGCCACCTGACGGCTGACCTGCGCCACCGACACTCCCAGCTTGCGCGCCGCCGGGGTAAAGCCCCCCTGCTCCGCCACGCTGACAAATTCACAGATCCCTTCCCAGCCGAACATTATTACCTGTGTGTAAAAGTGATTTGAGATTTGCCCTCATTATCACCAAATCGGCGGGAAACTACACTGACTGTCCGAACTCATCTCTGTTCACCCTGCTCAACAAGAAGGATGTCATTCATGGCACAGGTTCAAAGCATCAAGTGTAAAGCCGCCATCGCCTGGGGCCCGGGTCAGCCCCTCTCCATCGAAGAGGTCGAGGTCATGCCGCCGCAAGCGGGCGAGGTGCGGGTGCGCATCGTCGCGACCGGCGTCTGCCACACCGATGCCTTCACCCTCTCCGGTGAGGATCCGGAAGGGGTCTTCCCCTGCATTCTCGGCCACGAGGGGGGCGGCATCGTCGAATCCGTCGGCGAAGGGGTCACCACCGTCAAAGTGGGGGATCACGTGATCCCGCTCTACACCCCCGAGTGCGGCGAGTGCAAATTCTGCAAATCCGGCAAGACCAACCTCTGCCAGAAGATCCGCGCCACCCAGGGCAAGGGGCTGATGCCGGACGGCACCACCCGCTTCTCGAAAGATGGCCAGCCCATCTATCACTACATGGGCACCTCCACCTTCAGCGAATACACGGTACTGCCGGAGATCTCCATCGCCAAGGTGGACCCGGCCGCCCCGCTGGAAGAGGTCTGCCTGCTCGGCTGCGGCGTCACCACCGGCATCGGCGCCGTGATGAACACCGCCAAGGTGAAAGAGGGTGAGAGCGTCGCCATCTTCGGGCTGGGTGGCATCGGCCTCTCGGCGGTGATCGGTGCCCGTCTGGCCAAGGCCGGTCGCATCATCGCCATCGACATCAACGAGAGCAAGTTCGAGCTGGCCCGCAAGCTGGGTGCCACCGACTGCATCAACCCGAACGATTACGACAAGCCCATCCAGGAGGTGATCGTCGAGCTGACCGACGGCGGCGTCGACTTCTCCTTCGAGTGCATCGGCAACGTCAAGGTGATGCGCGCGGCGCTGGAGTGCTGCCACAAGGGCTGGGGCGAATCGGTCATCATCGGCGTCGCCGGAGCGGGTCAGGAGATCAGCACCCGTCCGTTCCAGCTGGTCACCGGCCGGGTCTGGCGCGGCAGCGCCTTCGGCGGGGTACGCGGTCGCAGCGAACTGCCGAGCTATGTGCAGCGCTACATGCAGGGTGAGTTCCGCCTCGATGACTTCATCACCCACACTATGCCGCTGGAACAGATCAACGACGCATTTGATCTGATGCACCAAGGCAAAAGCATCCGCACCGTCATCCACTACTGAGCATGATCACCCCGCCCGCCATCGTGGGCGGGGTGCAGGAGTCCTTCGATGAATCTGGAGATTATCAGCAGCAACAAGAGCTTCGGCGGCTGGCACAAGCGCTATCGCCACCACGCCAGCGTGCTCGGCTGCGAGATGAATTTTGCCATCTATCTGCCGCCTCAGGCCCTCACCGGCCAGAAGGTACCCGTGCTCTACTGGCTCAGCGGCCTCACCTGCACCGATGAGAACTTTATGCAGAAGGCGGGTGCCCAGCGCATCGCCGCCGAGCTCGGCATCGCCCTGGTGGCGCCGGACACCAGCCCCCGCGGCGACGGCGTAGCGGACGATCCCGGTTATGACCTCGGCATGGGGGCAGGCTTTTACGTCAATGCCAGCCAGAGCCCCTGGCAGGCGCACTACCAGATGTATGACTACGTCACCCGCGAACTGCCTGACTTGATAGAGACCCACTTCCCGGTCTCGACCCGCCGCGCCATCAGCGGCCACTCCATGGGCGGTCATGGTGCGCTGATCGCCGCGCTGCGGGAGCCGGGTCGCTACCGCTCGGTCTCGGCGTTCAGCCCGATCTGTCACCCGAGCCGCAGCCCCTGGGGCCAGAAGGCGCTCGGGGCGTATCTCGGCAGCAATCCTCTGCTGTGGCAGGAGTGGGATGCCTGCCAGCTGCTGCGCCACCAGCCGGTCACACCGCTGCCAATCTTGGTGGATGTGGGGCTGGATGATCCCTTCCTCGCCGAGCAGTTGCATATCGATGCGCTGGCCGAGGTAGCGGCCAGCAAGAGGTGGCCGCTGGAGCTCAACCGCCACGAAGGCTATGACCACAGCTACTACTTCGTGGCGAGCTTTATCGAGGCGCACCTGCGCTTTCACGCCCGCCACCTCTGATCAAAACAGGCCCGTTGCGGGCCTGTTTCAGTTGTGGTGATCGGAAGCGTCAGCTGCCGGCACGGGTTACCCCGCCGGAGCCCACGATCTGCTGCTCCACCTCGGGGTCACCCCAGTAGGTGATGTTGCCAGTGCCTGCGATGCCGATCTTGAGCGTTTTCTGGGCCCGCACCTCCACATCACCGCTGCCGGCGATATTGACCTCGACCTCGTTGCCACGCATTTCGCTGCCCAGCACATCGCCAGCACCGGCAATGTTCAGCTCGATGCTGGTGGCAGAGCCGCTCCCCAGCTCCATGCTACCTGCACCAGCGATATTGCCTTTCAATCGCTGTACCTCCAGCTGGCTGGCGACGATCCCACCTGTTCCCGCCACCGACAGCTCCAGCGCCTCACCCTTGAAGCCGCTCAGATCGCCGTTGCCGGTACCTGCCAGCGCCATTTCACTGAGCTCTGGCAGGGTGATGGTGATCTCCAGCGGTTCGGTAGGCCGCAGTCGGTAACCATCCTTCACCTCGATCTCCAGCTTGCTGCCGCGCTCGGTCAGCTCCAGATACGGCAAGAGATTTGCCTGCCCCTTGATCAGGATGCCGCGCTGCTCGCCTGCCACCAGATGGAGGGTGGCCGGAGTTCCCGCCAGCACCCGGGTCACCCGCTCGCCCAGTGCCTGCTGGCGCTCGACCGGGACACCTTCCCCCTTGATCTCGGTGTCGGCAAAGACGTTGCAACCTCCCATCACCAACGCCACCAAGACGCCAATCATCCACCGCATAACTGTTCTCCTTTTTATTTATTGATAAGCCACCTGACAGGCCCTGTTCGAAACCACAAAAATAGAGGCCGTATGAAACCACAGATAGCAATGGCCATGCCAGAAGCTAACTATATGATTTTCAATGAAAATAAAATCAACAGTAAGAAGTGGCACACATTAAAAAGAGCCATTTAGACCACCATTTGGCGAATCTGACCATCCCCTAACAGGCAGGTGGAGAGCTGGCTGGCGAGCCGTCCTGCCGGTCGCTACGCTGACAAGCCCTGGAAGTTTTGGATTGCCCTGCCGCTCTGTTGAGCCAATAGTGGTACTTCGTGCGTACCAAGCTCTCCATTGCGGTAATGTCATTACCACTGTCTTGTCAGTCTTCACTGCCAACAAGGAGTCAGAGCGTGACCCAAGCAAGCCCTCTCTATTCCACTGCCACCGGTCTGCCGGAACCGACTCGCACCCCGTTGCTGACCGGCAGCGATCCCGAGCAGAAACGGCGCGAGCTGCTCGCCTACTTCTGCCAGACCTTCGATCTCTACGACTCACTGTTCGACTGTCTGGCCGATGAGCGGGCCTGGTTCAACAAGGCGATCCCACTGCGCCACCCACTCATCTTCTACTACGGCCACACCGCCGCCTTCTTTATCAACAAGCTGCTGGCGGCGCGCCTGATCGACCAGCGGCTGGATGCACGCATCGAGGCTATGGTCGCCATCGGGGTGGACGAAATGAGCTGGGACGATCTGGACGAGACCCACTACGACTGGCCCAAAGTCAGCGAGCTGCGCAGCTATCGGGCTAAAGTCCGTTCGCTGGTGTGCGATTTTATTCGCCAGATGCCGCTCACCCTGCCCATCGACTGGCAGAGCCCGGCCTGGGTGATCCTGATGGGGATAGAGCACGAGCGCATCCACCTCGAGACCTCCAGCGTGCTGATCCGCCAGTTGCCGCTCGCCTGGGTGCGGCCGCAGCCTTATTGGCCCGCCTGCACCGAAGCCCGCCACCGCATTGATCAGGTGCCCGCCAACAGCCTGCTGCCGGTGGCCGGCGGCAAGGTGCGCCTTGGCAAGCAAGATGCCACCTACGGCTGGGACAACGAATATGGCGAGCGCCAGATCGAGCTGGCCCCGTTTCAGGCCAGCCGCATGCTGGTGAGCAATGCCGAGTACCTCGCCTTCGTCCAGGCGGGCGGCTACGGCCAGCAACAGTGGTGGGATGAGGAGGGATGGGGCTGGTGCCAGTACGCCAAGGCGCAGATGCCCACCTTCTGGGTGGGTGATCCCACCAAGCCCGAACAACTGCAGCTGCGGCTGATGACCGAGCAGGTCGCCATGCCCTGGGACTGGCCAGTCGAGGTCAACCAGCTGGAGGCGGCCGCATTCTGTCGCTGGAAGGCGGCCCGGACCGGGCTCCCCATCCAGCTGCCGAGCGAGGCAGAGTGGCAGTTGCTGCGCGAGCAGCTACCCGGCGATCAGCCGGACTGGACGGAAGCCCCCGGCAATATCAATCTGGCCCACTTCGCCTCCTCCTGCCCGGTGGATGCCTGCCCGCAAGGGGAGTTCTTCGATCTGGTGGGCAATGTCTGGCAGTGGACCAGCACCGCCATCGATGGCTTCGACGGCTTTAAAATCCACCCGCTCTACGACGACTTCTCCACCCCCACCTTTGATGGCAAGCACACCCTTATCAAGGGTGGCAGCTGGATCAGCACGGGTAACGAAGCGCTCAAATCATCCCGTTACGCCTTCCGGCGTCACTTCTTCCAGCATGCGGGTTTCCGCTATCTGGTCTCCCGTTATCAGGAACCCGTTATCGTGAATCCCTATGAAACCGACACGCTGGTCGCTCAGTACCTCGACTTCCAGTACGGCCCGAGCCACTTCGGGGTAGCCAACTACGCCAAGACGCTTGCTGATCTTGCAGGCGAGCTGTGCAGCAACCACCAGCGGGCGCTGGATATCGGCTGTGCCACCGGCCGCGCCAGCTTCGAACTGGCCCGCCACTTCCAGCATGTGGACGGGGTGGACTACTCGGCCCGCTTCATCGATGTGGCGCTGGCCCTCGCCAGCCAGGACAGCTTCCGCTACGCCATTCCGCTGGAGGGTGAACTGGTGGAGTATTGCGAGGCACGCCTGTCGAGCCACGGGCTGGGGGCAAGTCAGGCTGAGCGCATCCACTTCAGTCAGGGGGATGCCTGCAACCTCAAGCCCAAATATGACCACTACGATCTGGTGCTCGCCTCCAACCTGATCGACCGGCTGCGGGAGCCCGCCCGCTTCCTGCGGGATATCGCCCCGCGGCTGCGCAGCGGTGGCCTGCTGGTACTCACCAGCCCCTATACCTGGCTGGCGGAATATACCCCGCCCGCCAACTGGCTCGGCGGCATTCGCGAAAATGGCGAGGCGCTCACTACCTATCAGGCGCTGCAACGGCTGCTGGTGGCGGAGTTCGAGGAGCACTGCCCGCCGCGGGATGTGCCCTTCGTCATCCGCGAGACCGCCCGCAAATACCAGCACACGGTGGCGCAGCTGACCGTCTGGCGCAAACGCTAGCACGCCGGTCGGCATGCAGATGAGAAGAGGGAGGCCAACGGGCCTCCCTCTTGTTATGGCTGTCAAAACGGCGCGAGTATCAATGCCCCTGCTCGTGATAGCGGCGGGCCAGCACGGCGCAGACCATCAGCTGGATCTGGTGGAAGATCATCAGCGGCAGCACCATCACCCCGACGCTGGCGGCCGGGAACATGACGTTGGCCATCGGCACCCCGTTGGCCAGACTCTTCTTGGAGCCGCAGAAGACGATGGTGATCTCGTCCGCCTTGTCGAAGCCGAGGCGGCGGCTGATCCAGACGTTCCAGCAGAGCACCAGCGCCAGCAAGATGCAGCTCAGCAGCACGATACTGGCCAGATCGTACCAGCCTACCTGATGCCAAATCCCCTGCACCACCGCCTCGCTGAAGGCGACGTAGACCACCAGCAGGATGGAACTCTGATCCAGCTTGCCGATGAGCGGGCGATGGCTATCGACCCAGCGACCGATGAGCGGACGCGACAGGTGGCCCACCACGAACGGCAGCATCAGCTGCATCATGATGGACTGGATGGAGTGCCAGGTGTCGATCCCCTCCCCCTGCACGTGGATCATCATCCCCACCAGCACCGGCGAGAGGAAGATGCCGAGGATGCTGGAGGCCGAGGCGCTGCACACCGCCGCCGACACATTGCCCCCCGCCATCGAGGTAAAGGCGATGGCCGACTGCACGGTGGCTGGCAAAGCGCAGAGATAGAGGAAGCCAAGGTAGATGGCCGGGCTCAGCCAGCCCGGTACCAGCGGCGTGAGCAGCAGCCCCAGCAGCGGAAACAGCACGAAGGTGCTGAGCATCACCACCAGATGAAGCCGCCAGTGACCGAGGCCTGCCAGCAGGTTCTGGCGCGACAGCTTGGCGCCATGCATGAAGAACAGGAGCGCCACCGCCAGCTTGGTCAGCAAACCGAACCAGACAGCCACCTGCCCCTCGCAGGGAAAGAGGGAGGCCAGGGTGACCACCGCAATCAGCACAACAGTAAAGGGATCCAGACGCACGAAAGGTCTCCATCAGAAGGGCATCCTGCAGCCATGGCGACAGTCAGGATTGGGGAGGACAAGAAACAGAGCGGGAGATGTCTGGCACCTCCCGCTAAAACGAACCTCCAGCTTACCCCGATAACGGAGAGGCGCAAAGTTGAGCGGCGAATAATTGTTCATCAATGCTTAACGCCGTCGCCATATCGAGCAGCAAAAGTTGACGATAAAACGGCTGTGACAGCTCCAAAACGACTAAAAATGGATAAAAAAACGGGCGACCAAGGCCGCCCGTTCCGTTTTTTCACCCAGCCGATCAGCGCTGGCTGGCCAGCGTGCCGTTGCCGGTTTTCTTCTCATTGCCGGCGAGCTTGCGGGCCTGCCGCTTCTCGAAACGGGAGATCCACCAGTAGGCCAGCGCCGAGAAGACCGCGGTCATAAAGACGTTGATGAAGAAGGCGCGCACCAGATCCACCCCGGCCGGGAAGGCGGAGGCACTCATGCTCACCACGAAGATGGCGATCAGCACCGACACCACGCCCATCCCGAACTTGCGCGATCCCATGCGGAAGTCGCGCGGGGTGTCGTCATGTTTCCAGCGGAACACGAAGTAGGCCACCATGATGAAGATCGGCGGCAGCATGGCGGTACCGGCGGTGAGGTTGATGGCGGTGTTCATCATCTGCTGCACCGACTCGGAGCCGAAGCCGTTGACCACCAGCATCGCGAACACGAAGACAAACTGCCACCAGGCGGCGCGCACCGGCACGCCGTGCTCGTTGAGCTGGGTGGTCTTCTCGCCGTAAACCCCCTGCGGGATCTCGGAGAAGTGGATCTTCACCGGCGCCGAGGTCCACATCATCATGGAGCCGAACATGGCGATGAACAGCACCACGCCGACGAAGCGGCCCACCAGAGCCTCGGAAAGCCCGAAGTACTGCGCCATGCCGGTGAAGATCTCCACCATGCCGCCGGCATAGGTGAGGCTCTCGCGCGGCACGAACACGTTCACCAGCAGGGAACCGACCGCATACATGGCACCGATGACGATACCCGCACTGATGATCACCTTGATGAAGGATTTTTGGCCCCCCTTCACATCATTGAGGTAGGCCGCCGCCGTCTCGGCACCGCCCGCCGCCTGGAAGATCCAGCACATGATGCCGAGGGTCGCCCAGTTGACGGTGGGAGTCATCGCCTCCAGGGTGATGGGCTGGGCCGGCACATGATCGCCACTCAGAGCCATCAGGGCACCCAGCACATAGATGGCGAACAGGGCAAACACCCCGTAGGCCACGATCTCGGCAATCTTGCCGAGCCAGCTCGCCCCCTTGGTGGATATGTGGGTCGCCGCCGCAAACAGCACGATGGAGATGATCGAGGTGACCATGGGCGAGAAGCTGTACTCATAGCCCAGCATGGCGTAGGAGGCGTAGGCGATGACGTTGGGCAGCAGGGAGACGAACCAGAACAGGTTCACGAACCAGTAGAGAAACGAGCCCAGATAGGCCATCCGGGTGCCGAGCGGTTTTTTAAGCCAGTCGTACATCCCCGACTCGGAGTTTTTATTGGCCGAGACGAACTCGGCGATGATGAAGACGAACGGGATGAAGTAGACGATGGTCGCCAGCAGGAAGATGGGAGCGGAACTGAGCCCCAGCTCGATGTTGTTGTTGACGATGTTGCGCACGTTGAACACGGCGGCAAAGGTCATCGACAACAGGGCAAACTTGCCTATGGTGCCGCGTACGGATTCAGACATGGTGTCCTCCAGTGGACTCGCGCTCCCTGCGGGTAACGCTGTGACTCTGTGATGTGTTCGGCAAGGGTCTGTCGGCCCCGCGCTTTACTCTCTTGTTATGATCGGGCCGCGTGAACGGCCTCGTTGGTGAACCGGTGCAATCTCACCGCACCGGCTCGCAATACCGTTCAGACGATCGGGGTGCCCGGCGCCATCGGCACCCGCGGTTGCAACAGCACGCTCTGGCTCTCGTCTGGGGTCTCGGCGCAGAGCAACATGCACTCGGATCGCTCACCGCGCATCTTGGTGGGCTTGAGGTTGGTCAGTACCACCACCTCGCTGCCCATCAGCTCCTCTTCGCTGTAGTAAGGCACCAGACTGGTGACAGTCTGCAGCGGCCGCTCGCCACCCACGTCGATCTGGACGATGTAGAGTTTGTCGGCCCCGGGGTGACGCACCACCTCCAGCACCTTGCCCACCTTCATCTCGACCCGCTTGAATTCGGCAAACTCGATCGTCTCGCTCATGCTCTTTTCCTTTTCTGGTTCAACGGTTTGCGGGTGGCCAACGGCCACCCGGTTTGATTGGGATTCAATACAGTGGCTATGGCGTCTGCATGGCAACCTGCGCTGTCGGCTGGGCCTCTTTGGCACGCGCTTCGGCACTGAGGGAGGCCTCGTATCGGTTGTATTTCCACCAGGCGAAGCCGAGGAAAATCACGATCCCGCCGACGTTGTAGAAGATGATGGTCATGATGTCGGCGCCGGTCGGGAAGGTGGAGGCGAGGAAGCCCACCGAGAAGATGGCGATCAGCACCGAGACCACGGCGATGCCGGTGGTGCGCGAACCCATCCTGAACTCCCGCGGCAGGTGGTCGAGCTTCAGGCGCAGATTGAGGTAGGCCAGCATGATAAACAGCGGCGGCAGCATGGAGGCGGCAGCAGTCATGTTGATGACGGTGTTCATCAGATCCTGCGCTGTGTTGGAGCCCAGGGTCGGGATCACCATCAGCGGCAGCACGATGAGGTACTGGATCCAGGCAGCGCGGGCGGGCACGCCGTTCTCGTTCAGCTCGACGGTTTTCTTGCCGAAGATGCCGGCCGGGATCTCGGAGAAGAAGATCTTCACCGGGGTCGCGGTCCACATCAGCAGGGAGCCGAACATGGCGGTGAAGGAGACCAGCCCGACGAAGCGGTTCATCAGGATCTCCGGCAGGCCGAAGTAGGCGGCCAGCCCCTCGAACACCTGCACCGAGCCGCCGGTATATTTCAGGGTGTCGCTGTGGACAAACACGTTGATCAACAGCGATGCGATGGAGTAGAGCACCCCGATAAAGATCCCGGCGACGATGATCACCTTCACGAAGGACTTGGAGCCACCTTTCACGTCATTGACGTAGACCGCCACTGACTCGGCGCCACCGGCTGCCATAAAGATCCAGGTGGTGATGCCGAGGAAGGCCCAGCTGAAATCGGGGACCATGGCCTCTACCGTGATGGGGTCAGCCGGTTGCACGCCGCCCACCAGTGCCGCACCCGCCAGCAGAATGTAGGAGAGGGTCAGCAGCAGCATCAGGGACGAGGTCACCGAGGTGATGGGGCCGAGCATCTTGGCGCCGTTGGTGGAGACGTAGGTGGCAAAGGCAAACAGCACCATGCTCAATGCCGTGGTCGCCACCGGAGTGAGAATGTACTCGTAGCCGAGAAAGGCATAGGAGGCGTAGGCGATGACCCGCGGCAGCAAGGAGGTGAAGAAGAAGAGGTTCACGAACCAATAGGTGTAGGCGGAGATAAAGGCCCAGCGACCGCCGAGGGAGCTCTTCACCCAGGCGTAAACCCCCGCTTCGGAGTTTTTGTTCAGCGACACAAATTCCGCAATGATCAGGCAGAACGGAATGAAGTAAAAAATGGTGGCCAGAAAGAACATCGGGGCCGAGGCCAGACCGATTTCGATGTTGTTGTTGATGACGTTGTTGAAGCTGAATACCGCCGCGAAGGTGAGCGACAGCAGACCAAACTTGCCTATCGTATTCCGTTTGGAATCAGACATGGTGCATCTCCAGACCTGTAGTTATCTAGCGAAAGAGCGGGGCATGGGTTGTAGGGTGAGCCCCGCCCTTCCGGCTTTTGTCAGTGCAGAACCGGCGGCTTGTTATTTGTTCTTGAAGTAGCCGCCTTCGACGGTGACCTTGATGATCACCTTGCGCACCGGCCCGTCGCCGACGAATCGGTAAGCCTCGTCGTTCTCGAAGATCACCACCTGACCGTTGCCGACCTGCTGGCGCTCACGCACCTCGCCGGCCAGCCACTCGCGGTCGGTGGTGTCGTCATAGGCCTGCTCGACCCGCAGCTCGCTCTTGGCTGCCCACTCCACCGTCTCTGCCCCTTCCAGGTAGTAGTGAACGTCGAAGTAGCGGCGCTGCCCTTCAAACAGTGAGGTGGCCGGGCTGGCCCCCTCCTGCAAGCGATAGGTGAGGGAGTCACCGATGGAGTGGCAGATGCCGGGCTTGAGGTTCGGCAGGTTGTTGATAGCCTCCACGCAGCGGCCCCACTTCTTGCCCTCCCGGTAGATGTTTTTGAACAGGGTCAGGTTGTCCAGGGTGATCATGCGAGGTTCCTCCCGCCGTTGATGGTGAGATCGAGCCCGGCCAGCGCAGCCGGATTGAGGTTGCCACGGGCGATGGGCAGCAGGGTCAGTCCGAAGCTGAATGGCTCGAAGCGCACCCGCCAGGAGTCCAGCACCTCGGATCCCCAGGAGTTGGAGCCGAGCCCCAGCACCTTGTGATCCAGATTGAGGGTGAGATAGCCGCTCGGTTCCAGCTCGTTGATGTGCTGCGCCGCGTGGATATGCTCCCAGCTGTAGGGCCAGACGCTCAGGTTGATGGGGGCATCTGGCCGCACGTAGAGACCGGCGCCGTGGCGGTTGGTCAGGGTCGCCCAGCGCACCTGCTGGCGGTTGCCGTTATCCTGCGGGAAGGGGTAGTGCTCCCACATCTCGCTGACTGTGCTCTGGAAGCTGTCGATCCAGTTGCTCTGGCGGCTGTCCTGATAGTTTTCGCCCGGCCCCATGCCGTAGTAGTGCACCCGGTCGAGATCCTGACGAATGCCCAGCTCGAAGCCGATCTTGGGAATGATGTCGTCATAGCCGCCGTAGGGCTGACCGGAGAGCGCCACGTGCAGCTGACCGTTCGGGCTCAGGGTGTAGACGTAGCGGCAGCGCATGCCGAAGTCGAACACCGGCGGCGCGATCAGGCTCTCCACCGTCACCTCGACCGCGTCACCCAGCTGGCGCCAGCTTAAGGTGCGGAAGTGCTCCTGCATGATCTGCAGGTGGTTCGGGTGCCACAGGCTCTCGTACTCCTGCTTGTGGTTGTCGATCATCGGCTTGAAGAAGGTGAGGCGCGGCGAACGCTCAATCAGCTCATTTCCATCCTGCTGCCAGCTCACCAGCTTGCCGTCGAGGCGCGAGAAGCGCAGGGCAAAGCCGCTACCGCTCAGGGTCAGCGCGAGGCGCTCGTCGGCAATCTGCAGCGCAGTAGCGTTGGGATTGGCAAAGGGCTGCAGCTGGCGAGTCGATGCCTTCAGTTGGAACTGGTACTGGCCCAGCTCGTGCTCCGCCGCGCTGTAGCGGGTAGCACTGGCCTTGATGACCCGCAGCTGGACGAAGGTTTCCCGCCCATCAAGCGTGGGCAATTCGAGTTGCAGCTCTGTGATGGCACCGGGAGCCACCCCTTCCAGCCGGATTTGCTGACTGGCCAGCAGCTCGCCCTCGGCCTTCACTTCAACCAGCAGGCGGATGTCGTCGAGAGTGGAGAACCAGTAGCGGTTTTCCAGCTCAAGCCGGCCGCTCGCCAGATCCAGTGCCCGCACCTTGACCGGGCAGATCACCTGCTTGTATTCGCGCAGGCCAGGCCCAGGGGTCTGATCCGGATAGATGAGGCCATCCATGCAGAAGTTGTAGTTGTTGGGGTAGTCGCCGTAGTCGCCGCCGTACTTGTAGACGGGGCGCCCCTGCTCGTCCTGATCCAGAATGCCGTGATCGCACCACTCCCAGATGTAGTGACCCTGAATGTGGGGATGGCGGTCGAACACCTGCTGGTATTCGCTGAGGCCACCCGGGCCGTTGCCCATGGCGTGGGCGTATTCGCAGAGGATGCGCGGCTTCTCCATCGGGAACTCGCCGAAGCAGTTCATCTGGGAGACGCGCGAATACATGGTACTGACCACATCCACCACCTCGGCATCGCGATCCTCTTCGTAGTGCACCAGCCGGGTCGGGTCGATCGCCTTGCAACGCTGGTACATGGCCCTGATGTTGCAGCCGTAGCCGGATTCGTTGCCGAGCGACCAGATGATGATGGAGGGGTGGTTCTTCTGGGCGTGCACGTGGCGCTCGATGCGATCCACGAACACCGGCTCCCAGAAAGAGTCGTCGGTGATGCGGCTGAGATCGCCGACGTTGGCAAAACCGTGGGTCTCCACGTCGGTCTCCGCCATCACGAACAGACCGTACTGGTCGCACAGCTCGTAGAAGCGAGGATCGTTCGGGTAGTGGGCGGTACGTACCGAGTTGAGGTTGTGCTGCTTCATCAGCACGATATCGCGTTCCACCCGATCCATGCCGACCGCACGGCTCTTGAGGTGGTCGTTGTCGTGGCGGTTCACCCCGTGCAGCTTGAGGTAGTGGCCGTTGACGTAGAAGAGGCCATCTTTGACCTTGATTTCACGCACCCCGACCCGCTGCGGGATCACTTCCAGCAGCTCGCCCTGACCGTTGTAGAGGGAGAGTTGCAGCTGATAGAGGTAAGGATCTTCGGCGCTCCACAGATGGGGATTGGCCAGATCCAGCGTGAAGCGGCAATCACACTTGCCATCGATGGCGAGATGGTCGAGCGAGCCGCTGGCGATCTCGTTGCCCTGATCCAGCAGCGACCAGACCAGACGGTGCTCACGGGCGGGCGCCCCCAGATTTTCCAGCTGGAGATCGCAGCTCAGGGTAGCGCTCTGATTGTCATCGGCCAGCGCGGTGCGGATGAAGAAGTCCTGCACATGGGCGGCCGGTTTGCCCACCAGATAGACGTCGCGGAAGATCCCCGCCATCCACCACATGTCCTGATCTTCGATATAGGTGGAGTCGGCCCACTGCATCACCCGCACCGACAGCAGGTTCTCGCCAACCTTGGCGTAGGCACTGATATCGAACTCGGCGGTGAGACGGCTGCCCTTGCTGAAACCGACGTAGTGGCCGTTCACATAGACCTCGAAGTAGGTCTCCACTCCGTCAAACTTGATGATCACCTGCTCGCCGTCCCAGGCCGGGCTCAGCGTGAAGCTGCGCTGATAGGCGCCGGTGGGGTTGCTGGTCGGCACGAAGGGCACGTCGATGGGGAAGGGAAAACCTTCGTCGGTGTACTGCAGCTGGCCATGTCCTTCCATCTGCCACATGTTGGGCACGGTGATCTGGCCCCACTCGCTCATGGGGCTGTGATAGAAGGCCTCCGGCACCTGCAGGGGGTGATCGAAGTAGTGGAACTGCCACTGGCCGCCAAGGCTCAGAAAACGGCGGCTCAGCTCGCGCTGCATGGTGGCCGCCAGCGCGTGGTCGGCATAAGAGAAGAAGTAGGCACGCGGGGCCAGCCTGTTTTCACCAACGAATTGGACGTTTTCCCAGTTATTCACATGTCCTCCCGGAACAAGGCAACGTTAACTGGGTAAACTCTAGATAAACATTTACTAAATATCAGTTTTGCATTGGTAAAGTTTTAACCTGATCACAATGAACAGATGGTTTTGTGAGCGAGATCAGAAGCGGGAGATAAAGGAGGGCAAGATATGAATGAGTGGCATAGATGTTGATAGCTGTTGGCTGAACCCCAATAAAATCAACTATAAAACAATATGATATGAAGTTGTTGGATGATATGGGAAAGAGGTTTGCTTGGCAGAGGTGTCGCACCACCGCAAGATGGTGCGACTAAAAAGTTTGGGGTTTTACTAAAATCAGCGAGTGGTGCCACGCAGGGTCAACTTGCTCGGTACCAGCACCCGAAGTGGAATATCACGCTCGTCTCGCAGCCGCTCAACCAGCAAATTAACCCCCTGGGAGCCCATCAACTCGGAGTGGATCCGCACCGTTGAGAGCGGCGGGAAGGTGAACTTGGCGGTTGGAATATCGTTGACGCTGATAAGTTCGATCTGCTGGGGAATCGCCAGTCCCTTCTCATGAATGGCACGCAACACACCAATCGCGATGGAGTCGGAGGCGACAAACAGCGCCTTGGGCCAATCCCCTGCCAGCATCTCCTTCGCCAACTGGTAGCCGGAGGCGCTGGAGAAGTCCCCACGATAGAGATCGCTCTCCTGCACCACTCCCAGCCGCTGGCCATAATCCCGGAAGGCCAGTTCGCGCAGATCCGGATTCTCATCCTGGCCACCGATATAACCGATGCGCTGGTGCCCCTGCGCGATGAAGTAATCGACAACCTGCTGGCTGATCAGGGCGAGATCCACATCGACCGAGTCGAACTCTCCCTGTGAACGGCAGTCGACAAACACCAGCTGGCTGGAACAAGCCCTTAGCTGGACGAGACGTTCGGCTGTGAGTGTGCCGACCACCAGAATGCCATCCACGGCGCTCAGCTCGCGCCCTTCACCACAGTTGTAGAGATGAGTCAGTTCGATATTGAGGCGGGCACTCTGGGTCTCGATGCCATAACGGATAGCGAGATAGTAAGGGTCGTTGACCTCGGTACTCTGGGGATAGGCATAGACCACCAGAAAGTGCAGCTTGCTCTTGTGTACCCCCTTGCGGGCGCTGCTGGTCTTGTACTCCAGCCGTTCGGCAATCTCGAAGATCCGCTGCTTGGTCTCTTCCTTGACGCTCAGGCTGGGATCCTCGTTCAGCACCCGGGATACCGTCGCGAGCGAAACCCCCGCCTCCTGTGCAATTTCCTTCAACGTAGCCATCAATACCTCGCTGGCAGCATCACGTGTTAATCGGTAACGGCTAAAGAGTAACGGGCAATCCCTTGATAGCCCAGCACTTTTACTAAAATGCCGGCGGCGGTGCAGATTTTGGGAACGCAGAAATGCAAAAAGGCCTCCCAAATGGGAGGCCTCTTCTAAATAGGTGCCTGACAGTGTCCTACTCTCGCATGGCGAATGCCACACTACCATCGGCGCTACCGCGTTTCACTTCTGAGTTCGGCATGGGA